>NZ_JAUSXB010000001.1:3076805-3415208 GCF_030823375.1 Pseudarthrobacter siccitolerans
CGCCCGTTACGGCGACGCCTTCAGTGCTTCAGTCCAGGTTTTCCTCGCCCAGGAACCCGAACTTCGCGTCCGTTCCCTCCTCAGCAGCGGCGCCATCACGTACCCCGGCCTGGATGAACCCAGCCTGGACGCCTACCTTGTCAGGCTGAAGGACGACGCCCGGCGGGGCTGGGCCATCAACTACGGCGAAACCTCCATCGACGAAGTGGGGGTGGCGGCACCTGTCTATGACCATCGCGGGGAGGTGGTGGCCGCCGTGTTGATCCCGGCACCGCGGTTCCGGGTGTCGCAGGACCGCCTGCAGGCGCTCGGCGAATCCTGCGCCGCCGCGGCAGCGAAGGTGACCGCCCGCCTGGGCGGTACCGGCAAGAAATAGGAGCGCCTGGGCAGGCCACACACGAAGTTCCGCGGTCAATTCCACCCCAAGGCTTGAAGCTTCAAGTGATCAGGCGTAAGCTTGGTTGAAGCTTCAATCAACTTTGAGGGAATCAACATGACCGCTACTCTTGACCACCATGTCTCCAGCCATACCGGCGCCGCCCACCGGTGGAGCCGGGTAACAGGGCAGGGCCAGGTAACAGCGCAGAGCAGGGTAACAGTCCGGAGCCAGGTCACGGTGCCGCTGCGCTTCAATGACGGATTCGCTGTGACTGCCGACGTCCTGACCTTCCACGGACTGGCAGATGGCAAAGAACACCTGCTGCTCGCGCTGGGTGAATGGGAACAGGCGCTGCTGCAGCAGGGTTCCGGGAGCCCGGCACCCCTGGTCCGCCTCCACAGCGAATGCCTGACCGGCGATGTCTTTGGCAGTGAACGCTGTGACTGCGGGCCCCAGTTGCGCGAAGGTGTCGAAGCAGTTTCAGCCGCCGGCGGGTTTCTCCTCTACCTCCGGCAGGAGGGCCGGGGAATCGGCCTGTACGCCAAACTGGATGCCTACGCGCTCCAGGACACCGGCATGGATACCTACGAAGCCAACGTTGCTTTGGGGCATGGCGAGGATGAACGGGACTACACCGCTGCCGCCCAGATGCTCTCCGTCCTGGGCGCGAACTCCATCCGCCTGCTGAGCAACAACCCGGACAAGGCCGCGCAACTCACCGCCCACGGCATCAGCGTCAGCGAGCAGGTCCCCACCGGAGTGCACCTCTCGGCCGCAAACCACCGGTACCTGGCGGCCAAGCGGGACCATACCTCCCACACGCTGAACCTGCCAGCCTGAACCGCTGCCTCAAAGTCCCGGACAGGACACGAAATGACAATCTTTCTTGACGACGTCGCCGTGGATGCAGCGCCCGCCATTGACGCCGGCCTCCGCGCCCTTAGCGAGGCATACGCCACCTCAACCCAGGTGCTCGTGGAGGCGGGGCCGCCGTCGCACATCCCAACTCACGACGAAATGCTCGCCCGCGTGGATGCCCTCATTCCCCGGCTGCGGGAGCGGGCGGAGGAGACGGAACGCCTTCGGCGCATCCCCGGGAGCACGGTGGCTGAGGTGAAGGAAGCGGGCGTCTTCAAGATCCTTGCGCCCAAGGGTGTGGGCGGATACGGCATGGGCCTGGAAACCTACGTCGAGGTGGTGCGCCGGCTCGCGCTGGGCTGCCCCTCCACTGCCTGGAATGTAGGACACCTGATCGAGCACGTCTGGATGCTCGCACGCTGGCCCCAGGCGGCCCAGGATGAAGTCTTCGCCGCGGGCCCCGCCCCTCTGGCCGCTGCCACCGGCGCGCCGCCCGGTGCCGCCGAAAAGGTGCCCGGCGGCTTCCGCATCACCGGCCGTTGGAGCTTCGCCTCAGGCGTACTGCACTCACAATGGGCACTGCTGGCGGTAGAACATAACGGGCCCGGGCACAACGAAGTACGCCTGCAGTGCCTTGTTCCCATCGGGGACGTCGAGGTGCTGGACACCTGGCACACGGCCGGCCTCAGGGGGACCGGGAGCAATGACATCCACGCCGACGGCCTGTTTGTGCCCGCCTACAGAGCCCTGGAATGGCCGCTGCTGGCAGCCCCGGACAATCCCGGCAGCCGAATCCACCCGGACCCGCTGATCCATACGCCCATGGCCACCCTTCTGAACATCGTTGCGCCATCCACCGCCCTGGGGGCCGCCGAACATGCCCTGGAACTTTTCCGTGAACAGATGCTGAAGCGCAAGGTCAAAAACACGGCGGAGAACCGGCAGGCTGATTCGCCCCTGGCCCAGGCGCGGTTTGCGCAGGCCTACGGCCTGGTCACTACCGCGCGGCTGCATTGGGCAGAAGCGGTGCGGCTCGTGGCGGCGTCCCACCGGCGCCGGCAGGGGGCCGCGTCAGTCAAAGGAATGGCAGAGGAGGAAAGGGCCCAATACCGGCTGTCCTTTGCCCTGAGCGGCGAGGCATCCGCGCAGGCCGTCTCCATGATCATGGCGGGCTCCGGCGGCAGCGCACACCGGCTTTCGCATCCCCTTCAACGGATCCAGCGCGATGTGGGCGTCCTGCTCAACCATCCAACGCTGGCCACCGACCCCATCCTTGAGCAGGCGGGCCGCGGCCTCCTCGGCCTGGGCCTGACCGTCCCCAGCTTCTAGCCGGGGGCAGCCCACGTAGACTTGCATGATGCGGTTGGTAGCGAGCGATATTGACGGAACGATCCTTGGACACGATGGAAAAATCAGTGACCGCACCGTCCGCGCCTTCCACGCCTGCCGGGACGCCGGCGTCGAACTCGTTTTTGTCACCGGCCGGCCGCCGCGCTGGCTGCACCCCCTGCAGGACCAGCTGGGCCACACCGGCACGGTCATCTGCTCCAACGGTGCCGTGGTCTGGAATCTCGAAACCGAACAGCTGGTGTCCGCCCGCACCCTGGCCATCGAATCCGTGCTGGAAATCCGCCGGATCATCAAGGAGCTCCGCCCGGCTGCCCTGTTCGCCGCAGAAACACTGACCGGCTTCCACCTTGAACCCGGCTTCATCGAGAACGAATCCAGCGAACTGCTCAGCGAGTTCACCCCGGCGCCGCTCGCCGAAACCCTGGCCATGGATGATTCGGTGGTGAAGTTCCTGGCCATCATCCGGGAGGGCACTCCTGACGACTTCCTCGCGGAGGTGCGGCCCGCCGTCGGGCATCTTGCGGCCGTCACACACTCGTCACCGGGGGTGGCCATGCTGGAGCTGTGCCTCCCGGGCGTCAACAAGGCGGTCACCCTGGCCGAGTACGCGTCCTCGCTCGGTATCGACGCCGAGGATGTTGTGGCCTTCGGGGACATGCCGAACGATATCGAGATGCTCCGCTGGGCCGGCCAAGGCTACGCGATGGCCAGCGGTCACCCTGAAGCCATCCTCGCGGCAGGCCAGCAGGCGCCGCACTTTGACGACGACGGCGTGGCCCAGGTCCTGGAGGCCAGGCTGGCGTCGCTGGGTGTCCAGCTTCCCTGAGCCATGTTCACAGCCTGCGCTCACCTGGCGTTCATCTTTGCTCCCTAGCGTGGAGGCTGGGGGCAACACCTCCCTTCACGGCTCAAGGGGTAACGATGGCACGGAACGTAAAACACGGCGCTGTTGATCTGCCGCTGCGCAGGGCGACGCCTGCTCCGCACTGGAAGTAGCTGAGGCAGGGCGACCGCGTCAGGGTGGTCCTCGCCCCCGGTTTTGAGACCGGCGGACTGGTGGACGCGATCACCAGAGACCATGCTGCCGTATGGGTGAACCTCGACGGCGGCCGCGGGCGTACCCTGCTGCACTGCAGCGACGTGTGGAGATTTTTCCGGAAGAGGACTAGCCTCTGCTTCATGGCCGCGCCGCGGTCCTGCCGCTCCGGTACGCTCGCAGGGTGAGTCTGCCGTTCTTCACCCACCCCGACGTTCCCGGGTCTCGGCCGCCGGTGGCCATGGCCCACCGCGGATTTTCACGGGACGGGCTGGAGAACTCCATGGCCGCGTTCCGCGCCGCCGTCGAACTCGGCTACCAGTACCTGGAAACTGATGTCCACACCACGGCGGACGGTGTGGTGCTCGTTTTCCACGACAGCACACTGGACAGGGTGACGGACGGGGCCGGCCTGATCGCGGACCTGACAGCCGCGGAGGTGGCGCGGGCGCAGATCGGCGGCCGCGAGCCCGTTCCCACCTTTGATGACCTGGTCACCGGGCTGCCCGGCGTTCGCCTCAACGTGGACGTCAAGGACTGGAACTCCGTCCAGAGCCTCGCCGCCGCGATCGAACGGCACCATGCACATCACCGGGTGCTGGTAACCAGCTTTTCGGACCGGCGGCGGCGGGCGGTGCTGAAGCTGCTGAGCCAGCAGGTCGCGTCGTCGGCCGGGGTGGTGCCGGTGGCCTTGTTTGTTGTGCTGGGGCGGGTATTGCCGGGCCTGGTTTTCCGCTGGGCCATGCGCAGGATCCTGCATGACGTGCAGGCCCTTCAGGTACCTGCGCGCCGGAGCGGCGTCCAAGTGGTCACGCCAGGATTTGTCCGGCGGGCCCACGCGCTGGGGCTGGTGGTCCACGTCTGGACGATCAACGAGCCCGCGGAAATGCGCCGCCTGCTCGACCTTGGCGTGGACGGTATCGTCACCGACCGCGCGGACCTGCTCCGGGACGTGCTGCTCGAACGCGGTGAGTGGCCAGGGGGCCACCCGCCTGATAACTAGCTTGCTTCTTCCTCAGCCCCGGCCCGTGCTGGTGGACGGGTCCTGGTCGCCTTCGGTTGGATCGGCCCGGAGTTCGTCGGGGTTGCTCTCAGGCAGTCCTCCTGAAACGCCCGAAACATCCCCTGTTGGGCCGGACCCTTCTGACCCTCCTGCGCTGTCCGGAGCGGAAGCGCTGCCCGCCAACCTGCCGTCGTCGTTCGCTTGGTCATTGCCAGTCTCGTCAACGTCCCCGCCAAGGGGAGATTGCGATACCGGTCCCGGAGCCGGCCCCGGCTTCAGGCCCGGAGCTTTTTGCTTCTCCGCTTCCAGGGCGTTCGATCCCTCGCTGAGGGAGGAGTGGACCTCCACGTCGCTGTTGGGATCCGAGGGCTCAGGAACATCCCGTTTCTCGACGGGATCGCTGGTCCCCGCGAGATCCTCCATGGCGTTTTCTGCTGCCTTGCCGATGCTGTCGCCGATACCCATGTGACTGCTCCTTCTGACATCGCATCCCGGCGCCCCCAGTGGACTACCGAAAGATTACCCTTCCAGAATTATCAGCATGCTTACAATTAGTCCAGAGCTGAGGTAACGGCCCCGGCTAGGCAGGAGAGGACAATTACTGTGAGCAGCTACCATCCGGAAAACGACCCCGCGAATCCCGACCAGCCGGGCAAAAGCCACTCAGACCCAGGCCAATCAGGCGTGGGCCGGCAGGGCGCTGATCAACAGGTGTTCGGACAGCAGGGAAGCGAGGACTCTGCGGACTCACCGAACCCGGACCCGGCGGACGGCAACATCACCGGGCTGGAGCCCGGAGGGGGAGTGCCTCCCGGCGAGACGCCGCCGGCGGAGGACCAGATGAGCGCCGATCAGGGCCACGAAGAATAGCCCGTCCGGGCCCGGCAGCCGTCCGGGCCCGGCAGATTGACCGCTCCAGCTGGCTGATTCTGTCATGACGACGGCGGGGCTCGCGTCAGTGGCCCGACGGCTGATGCCGGTACGTGTTTCGTACCAGTGCCGTCAGCGGGCGTCGGTGGCCGCTAGTGGTCGTCCTTGGGCGGTGTAACGTGGCTGCCCTGTTCCGGGCTAACGAGCTGGCGTTTCAGGCCGTCCGTATCCAGGGCGGTGTTCCAGCTGGCCCAGTCCTGGGGACGGACGGAGGGCCGGCCCAGAAGGTAGCCCTGGCCGGCGCTGATGCCCAACTCGGTCAGGACCTTGAGTTCGCCCACCGTCTCGATGCCTTCGGCAATCAGGATGGTGCCGATCTGCTCGGCGAAGTCCACCAGGCAGCCGGCAAGGGCGCGCTGGATGCCGTCGTTGTCGACGTCTCCAATGACGTTCCGGCCCACCTTGAGGAAGTCCGGCCGCAGGTGCACCATCCGGCTCAGCGCGCCCGCGCCGGGGTGGGTGTCGTCGACGGCGATGCGCAGGCCACGGTCGCGCAAGGGATTAATGGCGGCAATGAACTGCGGGTACTCCTCGTCGTTCACGGATTCCGTCAGTTCGAGCACCACCCGGTTGATCGGAAGGTCGATGTGTTCGAACAGTTCCGGCAGTCGCGGGTCCAGGCATGACGTCGGCGAGATGTTCAGGGATACATACAGGTTTCCGGGAAGATCCCTGGCTGCCGCGGCGGCGGATCCGAGCGCTGAGAATTCCAGGTTCGCACCCAGGCCTACGGCTGCTGCTTCCGCGAACCACAGTTCGGCGGCGGCGCCGTCGTCGCTGACAAAGCGCGACAATGCCTCCACGCCCACCACAGTTTCTTTGGCCAGGCCGTAAATGGGCTGGAAGGCCGTCATCAGCATGTTGCTTTCAAGCAGTGCACTGATGCGGGACGTGCTGCGGATCGCGTCGATTTGTTCTGCGAACTGCGGCGGAATGGCGCTGGGTTCCAGGCGCATTTTCCTGGCGCTGTCCAGCGTTTCAACGGTGTTTGCATCGCTGCGGCGGGTTTCCAGGAGATACTCCAGCAAGGCCCTTTCGGGCACGCCGGGATTTTCATCGAGGCTCTTGCTGAGGCGTTGCCGGACTGCGGCGCCGGACGGATCCGGATCCGCCAAAACAGCGGCGATGATTCCCCACGCCTGTACACGAACCGACATTAGCAACGCCCCCAGTTGACGAAGTAATGACCCAGTGGCCCTTTGTTGTTCAATTTATAACCGCTTCTAAAGTCCAATGTTGCTGGCAAGTCCGCAAATCACGGCGATGAAAATACAGACCCAGCACGATGATCGTATATCGGGGTGGACAAAAGCGCAGTAGTTTTCGCCTTACGGGTTGGCGCTTTCCGGCTGGGCCGCCAACAGATCGGGAACCTGCTCCGGCGGAACGGGCCTGCTGAAGTAATAGCCCTGGGCACTGAGGCAGCCCAGGCTGCGGAGGATCTCCGCCTGCTCCGCCGTTTCAACGCCTTCCCAGACGGCCTCCAGGCCGCATGCCCGGACGAGTTGCAGGACCGCCGCCACGAGGGCCGGCTGGCTGGGGTCGGTGCCCAGCCCATGGATCAGGGAACGGTCCACCTTGACCCGGTCCACCGGCAGTCGGCGGAGGTAGCTGATGGACGAGTAGCCGGTGCCGAAATCGTCAATTTCGATGCCGACGCCCAGCCCGCGGAGCCCGCCCAGCGAATAGCGGTCCAGTTCGTTGCCCTTGACGATGGCTACTTCGGTCAGTTCCAGGACCACTTGTTCGGGCGCCACACCGGTTTCCTTCAGGACACTCCGGACATCCTCGATGAACTGAAGGCTTTGCAGGTCCGTGGCGGAGATGTTGATCCGGACGGAGAAACGCCCGTCCACCAACTGCCCGTCAATCCATTTCCGCAGCTGGTGCACCGCCGTGCGCAGCACCCACAGCCCCAGTTCGGAAATCAGCCCGGCTTCCTCGGCCAGCGGAATGAATTCGTCCGGCATGATCAGCCCGCGGGTGGGGTGGTTCCAGCGGACCAGGGCCTCCACGCCTTCGATCCGCCCGGAGCCGAGTTCCACCACGGGCTGATAGTGCAACGTCAGTCCGTCGGTCTTGATGGCATTCCGGAGGTCCTCCACCAGCTGGCTGCGGAGCCTCCGGACCAGCAGGAGGCCAGGCTCGAACCGGTGCAGCCTGTTCTGCCCCTCGGCCTTGGAGGCGTACATGGCGACGTCGGCCTCCATCAGCATGTCCTCCGGGGTCTGGCCTGCGCCGCCGACGCTTAGCCCGATGCTGGCTCCGCAGCGCACGCTCCGGCCCGGCAGTTCTATGGGTTCATTCAGCGACGCCAGGATGCGGTGCCCCACGATGGCCGCCTGGTCCGCGGAGACCGCCGGCATCACGATCGCAAACTCGTCCCCGCCCAGCCGGGCGACGACATCCGTGCCGCGCACGGCGCCCTGGATCCGTTCACCCACCGTGATCAGCACCTTGTCACCGGCGGTGTGGCCCAGGCTGTCGTTAATGGATTTGAAGGCGTCAAGGTCCATCAGCAGGATCACGGGCCCCTCATCCGCGCTGTCGTCCTCGATGGTGGCCCTCAGGGCGTCGATGAGTGCAGAGCGGTTGGCCAGGCCCGTCAGGGGGTCCTGCATGGCCATTTTCTGCATTTCCAGGTGCGCTTCGTGCAGGAGCTGGGTGCGGACCTGCACCCGCTGTTCGAGCTCCTCGTAGATGATCTGCAGGTCCTCCGCCAGGAGGTTGGTGCCCATGATGATCGCATCAAGCTCGTCGCGGGCTTCCGATACGTCTATCCGCGAGTTGAGGTCTCCCGATGCCAGCCGGACAATGCCTTCCAGCAGTTGCGAAAGCCGGGGGTCGTCGTCGGCAAACATCGGTTCCTCCTCCCGTGCTCAGTTGGCCCGGCTGCGGTCAGCATCCAGCGGAAGGCTCACAGTGACGGTTGTGCCGGCGCCCAACGTGGATGCCACGTCAATATGGCCGCCGTGGCGCGCCACGATGTCCTGGGTGATCGCCAGGCCGAGCCCGGTTCCCGGGATGGCTCCGGACATGGCATTGGACGCGCGGTAGAACCGGGTAAAGACGTGGTCGATTTCCTCGCTGGAGATGCCGATGCCGTTGTCAGCCACGCTGATGGTTGCCCACCGGGTGCCGTCCGGGGCCGCGTGCGACTCGCTGCCCACCTCGATCCGGCCGCCGCTTGGCGTGAACTTGATGGCGTTGGACACCAGGTTGGTGAACACCTGCTGCAGCTGCACCTCATCGGCCAGGATCTCCGGGTCCTCGGGGGCAGGATCCACCTCAATGGTGACGTTCTGCAGCTGGGCCAGGGGCCGCAGTGCCCCGGCCACCAGGTCCAGCGTCTGCCCCAGGTGCACCGGGGTGAGGTGCATCAGGTTGTCCTCGAGTCCGTTGCGGGACACACTCAGCATGTCCTCGATCAACATCCGGAGCCGCTCGGTGTTGCGGACCACGATGTCCAGCATCTGGTGGACCTCGGGTGAGACGGGCTGCTCGGTGCTTTCCTGGATCATGTCCAGGTACGCCATGATGGACGTCAGCGGGGTCCTCAGCTCGTGGTTGACGGTGGCGAGGAAATCCGTTTTCGCCTTGTCGAGCTGCTGAAGCTGCTTGACCACCTGCTGCTGGCTGCTGATCAGGTGGCTCTGGATCAGCCCGTGCGCGGCGTTGCCGGCCACGTGCTGGATCAGGCCGAGCTCGGCGCGGGACCATTGTCGCGGCTGGTCCAACATCACCACCCAGATGATGCCCAGCGAGGAACTGCCCTCACCCATCGGCACCGCCAGCAGCGATGCCGCAGGCCCAAGTCGCCTGGTGCCGGCGGGGTCGCCCGTGCGGGCGTCCTCCTCGGACCCCTCGGAGGAGAGCGTTTCAGCCACGGCCCACAACATGTCTGCCGTCTGCCGCGCGGATTCTTCATCCGGGAGCGCTTGGTCTCCCAGCGGTTCAAGGCCCGGCCTGGTCCACGTCGCGGTAATGGGGGGAACCCGCTCGTCCTCAAACGTGGTGAGCCGGACATGGTCAGCTTTGAACGTCCGCCCAAAACCAGCCACCACATGGTTGGCGATCTCCTGCGGATCGTTTGTTCCGCGCACGGCGGCGGATACCAGCCGGAGCTGTTCACGGAGTGCCTCCGCCTCCTGCCGGAGGGTATTGCGCCGGGACACCTGGCGGATGAGGGAGGTGGCCCGGTGGGCCAGTTCCCTGGGCGGCGGGGGTTTCGCAATGCAGTCATGGACCCCGGGGGGCTGCATGGCTGCCAGCTCCGCGGGGCTGTCCAGGTCCACCACCACCAGGACAGGTGCTTCTGCTTCAACCGCAGACAGGGACGTGTCAACCACGATGACTGACGGTTCGCCTGCACCCAGCAAACGGGCCAGGCCTTCCTTATCGCGTGCGGTGCGTACCTCGTAGCCGGCATCGCGCAGTGCCCGCGCATTCAAAGCCAGCCGCCCGTCGTCGGGGTCCGCCACAAAAGCGGTGCGCGGCACAGACGGGTCCCACGGTAAATCAGCCGCCACAATGCCCCCTTCGCTCCCAGTTGAGTACATTGTAGGGCGGCGCGTCCCGGATGATCCCTTGCAGGCCGTACATCGCGCCAGCGTGACGGAACGGGGCCCCGTTGAGTGCGGGCGGCGCACCGCCTGGGGCCCGCCAACTGCTGGCCCCTGCTTCGCGACATATATTTGACCTGTGTCCTCCCCAGCAAAATCGGTGCGCTCCTCCTGGCAGAAGTACCTGATGATCCCCAAGCTCGCCCGGCTGTCCCGTTCTGCCCCCAAAGACAGGCCCCTGGCCTGGGATAAGTATTGGGCGGGCATCAAAGCGACCGGTCCGGGCGGCGAGGTTTTGTGGGATTCCGGCCGGGACCACGAGTTCCTCGGCTACCGGGATGTGCTGCTGCGCCACCTCGATCCGGAACTGCCCTTAGTTGACGTGGGCTGCGGTCACGGCAGTTTCACCCGCGCCTTGGCCCGTACGTTCCGCGAAGTCATTGGTGTTGATGTATCCGCCCATGCGGTGGCGCGGGCGGGCGCCGAGTCGGAAGGGCAGGAAGACCTGGCGGGCCGCGTCCGCTACGAAGCCCGGGACATGACAGCGCCCGGGGCCGGCCGGGGGCTGGCCGACGAACGCGGGGCCAACATTTTCATCCGCGGCGTGCTCCACGTGCTCAGTCCTGGTGATCAGGAAGCGCTGGTGGAGAACCTCCGGGTGCTGGCCGGCAGCCGCGGCACGGTCTTCCTTGCCGAGACCAACTTCCAGGGCAATCCGCTGGACTATGTCTCACATCTGGGCGCCACCACCAGGGGCATCCCGGCCCCTCTTGAACGGGCCATCCGCGAATTGCCGATGCCCGGCCATTTCGGTCCTGCCGAACGCGCCCGGGTCCTGCCCGCGGAGAGCTGGGAACTGCTTGAGGACGGCGCGGTGGCCATCGAAACCAACCCGATGACGGACGTGGCGGCCCAGAGCCTGATCCCCGGCTACTACGCCGTGCTGCGGCCCCGGCCCTAGCTGTTCCTCTCCCTGGCTATTCCTCTCCCTGGTTGTCCCGCGGCCTCAGATGGTCTGCACCCTGGCTGTTTTGGGCAGTTGAGCGGGCGCCGCGGCGACCGGACAGGCCCCTTGACATGGAGGCTGGTCCGGAGGCTCCATAGTAAGTAGACTTACTAGTTACCTCCAGGGGAAAGGACAGTCATCATGGCACAGGATAAGGGCAATAAGACGCGCGACGCTGATGCGGACCGGGACGAAGAAGATCTGGGCGCGGGACCTGACGGCGGGAAAGTGCGTACCGGCCCGGAGTCATCGAAATCCTTGAAGTATTCACAGGAGGTCACCTCGCCGGAGGACGAACCGGAACGCGAGGGACGCAGCCTGGTCACCACGCACCACGAAGTCATCAGGCAGTGGGCTGAGGAGCGCGACGGCGTTCCGGCCACTGTGGAAGGCACCGAGCACGGTGACCATCTTGGTGTGCTGCGGATCGACTTCGGCGGCGAAAACGACAAGCTTCGCCACATCAGCTGGGAGGAATGGTTTGAAACCTTCGACTCCCGCGGGCTGAATTTCATTTACCAGGAACAGCGCAGCGACGGCCAGCAATCGAATTTCTTCCGGCTGGAAAATCCCGGCCGGGAAGACGCCTAAGCCGCATCCGTCCTGCCGTACCGCCGCAAGACAGCACCGGACCACCTCCGGCGCCGTCCCGTCGTCGGCAGGCGCATAATCTACAGGAACTACTATGCGCGAACTTATCCCTTCCGGTTCCCTCCGCGGAATGCTGCTGCCTCCCACCTACGGCCGGCACGTCACGGATTCCACAGCCTTCACTGTGCTGAGCGTGGAAATCTGGACCACCGGTTTGGTGGTCAATATCCAGTTGGCGTCCGATCGCGAGCCGGAACCCGCCATCATCCTCCAGGACCACTTCGGCACCGAATATACGTTGCGCAGGTCCGCTAATCTGGGGTCCCGGAACCTGCAGGTTTTCACCCCGTCCGTGCCGCCGGGAACCAGGAGCCTGACCGTCAGGTCGGCCGACGAATCCCACCCCCGGCCGGTGGTGACCTTCGCCGTGCCGCTGAGGGCAGTGCGGGACAACTTTCCGGAAGCGGGTGAGGGCGATTATCCCCCGTCGTCCGAACTCCGCCGCCCCGCCTGACTACCAAGCCCCGCCTGATTGCCAAGCCCGCCTTATTAGCGAAGAGGAGCCACCATGCAGGACACCACAGGTTTCAGCCCCACCACCGCCATCGTCACCGCATCAGACTCCGGCATCGGCAAAGCCACAGCCGTTGCGCTGGCCAGGGCGGGCATGGATGTGGGCGTCACCTGGCATTCGGACAAGGAGGGCGCAGAGGCGACCGCGGAAGAAATCCGCGGCCTGGGGCGCAGGGCGGTGGTGCGCCAGCTGGACACTACCGACCTCCAGGGCGCCGGCGCCGTCATTGACGAACTGGCGGAAGAGCTCGGCGGTGTGGACGTTTTTGTCAACAATGCGGGGACCGGTGACGGGACCAAGTTCCTGGACCTGGATGTCGAGACCTGGATGCAGACACTCGACACGAATCTCAATGGCGCATTCGTCTGCCTGCAGGCCGCCGCCCGTCGCATGGTCCAGGCCGGCAGGGGAGGACGGCTGGTGGCAGTTACCAGCGTCCACGAATTCCAGCCGCGGGTGGGATCGTCCGCCTACGATGCCTCCAAGCACGGGCTGGGCGGGCTCATGAAAACCCTCGCCCTAGAGCTCGCCGAGCATGGCATCACTGCCAACAGCGTGGCCCCCGGCGAAATTGCCACGCCCATGACGGGGCAGGAGGATGAAGATCCCACCACGAAGGACAGGCCAGGTGTTCCACTGGGCCGGCCGGGCGACGCCAGGGAAATCGCCGCAGTGATCGCCTTCCTTGCTTCCCCGGCCTCAAGCTACGTCACTGGAGCCTCATGGGCCGTGGACGGCGGCATGCTGCAGATGGGGCCGCAGGCAGGCTCGCACATCACCAGCCACGAATGGCGGCAGGGGTAGCGGCAGCCGGCGAGGGCTTCATGGGCTGAACCTGGGCGGCAGAACCTCCCAAGGGAAGGCCAGTGTCCGCATTACGGATTTGGCAAGCGCTTTCCCGTTTTGGGCTGGCATGATGGAGCCCATGCGCATTCTTATTGCTCCGGACAAGTTCAAGGGTTCCCTTACGGCCGCTGAAGCAGCCGCCGCCATCGCCGAGGGCGCCCTGCGCGTCTACCCGGACGCCGTCGCCACGCAGTTTCCCATTGCCGACGGCGGCGAAGGCACCCTTGAAGCTGCCGTGGCAGCGGGTTACGAAGAGCGCATCAACGCCGTAGTGGGTCCCATCCTTGCCCCGGTTGGCGCGGCGTGGGCCATCCGGAAGGCCGACGGTGCCAAGGTGACTGCCGTGATTGAAACTGCCCAGGCCTCCGGACTTGCCGATATGGAGCCCACCCCCGGCAACGCGCTCCGCGCCCACAGCTACGGCTGCGGCCAGCTGATCGCTGCCGCCTTGGACGCGGGTGCCACGGAAATCGTCCTGGGACTCGGCGGATCGGCAATGACCGACGGCGGCAGCGGCGCCCTGCGCGCGCTGGGCCTGAAGCCGCTGGACGCCGCTGGCAATGTGGTGCCGCTCGGGGGCGGTTCCCTCGCGGACATCGTGGTCCTGGACGCCTCCGCGCTCGATCCCCGGCTTGCCGCCGCCACGTTCCGTATCGCCGTCGACGTCCGGAACCCGCTGTACGGCCCGCTGGGAGCGGCCCACGTCTTTTCCCCGCAGAAGGGCGCCGACCCGGAGTCCGTGGAACTGCTCGACGCCGGCCTGCGCAACTGGGCATCCCTCCTGGGGGAGGCGACGGGCCGGGACGTCAACGTCGAGGGAGCGGGCGCCGCCGGCGGCTTCCCGGCGTCGTTCCTTGCCTTCACTGATGCCGCGCTTGAAGGCGGTTTTGCGCTGGTGGCGGGACTGACCGGCCTTGCCGATCAGCTCTCCGCGGCCGACCTCGTGATCACCGGAGAAGGGTCCATGGACGGCCAGTCGCTGACAGGGAAAGCCCCGATCGCGCTCGCGGACGCGGCACGGGAACGGGGTATCCCGGTGATCGTGGTGGCCGGGCGGATCCTCGTGACTCCCGAAGACCTTGCCGGGCACGGCGTGGTGGCCGCAGCCCAGTTGCTTGACGTGGCAACGGGTCCGGAAGATGCGGTGGCCAACGCCGCCAAGTACCTGGCCTGGGCAACAAGCCAGGTACTTGAGGGCGCCTGACTAGACGATGGTGGTGTTGCGGCGGCGGCGCCAGATCAGGATTACGATCAGGGTCAGCAGGACCACACCGCCGATAACCCATGGGGTGTAATCAAGCCGCGTGGACTCGTTTTCCGCTGATTCGCCGGTTCCGGGATTAGCCGGGCCGGTGGAGGCGGTATCCCCGGGAGACGGTGTGGGAGACGCGGCTGACTGCGCCCATGCCCCTCCGGAGGATGCCGTGATTCCGTGTACATACGTTGCTGGCGCGGCCTGCGCGGCTCCGGCCGACAGCGCCGGTGCGACCAGCAGCAGCAGGGCCACGAAGGCAATCCTGAGGAATTTCCGCATGAAGTTCTCCTGTCATTGGTTGAGGATCAATGGCCTTGTAAATCGGGGGATCGCAGCGCGGTTAGGCTCGCGGCCACGGCTAGCGTCCGGCCGTGGCGCGCCTGTTCAAGTGCAGCGGGACGTAGACCAGCAGGACCACCAGCACGGCCAGGAGCACACCCCCGGCTGTCAGCCCGGCTGACCGGCCGGCGGTCACATCAAAGACCAGCGCGGCAGTTCCTGCACTCAACAGCCCTATGCCGCCCAGGGCGATTTTGGTGATGACGTCAGCGCTGGAAACCAGCGTTTCCTTGAGCCGCTTTCGGAAGAGCCTCCGGTGCACGCTGACCGGAAGAAGGATGAAGGCGGTGGTCAGGGCGGCGACCACCACGTTGACCAGGTAAAGGCCAACCTGGAAGTCATCGAGCTTCTCGAAGCGCGACTGGAAGGGGAGGGTCAGGAGGAAGCCGGCAAGAATCTGCACGCCAGTCTGCAATACCCGCAGTTCTTGGAGCAGTTCCGCCCAGTTGCGGTCCATCTGTTCCTCGTGGGTTTCGTTCCTGCCCGTCCTGCCCGTGTAGTCCTCTACATCAGACATCGCTTCTCCCTCCTGCACCAACCACTCCCTGCACCAACCACTTCCGGGTAGCTTTCTACTCCTTAGCTACCCAAAACCAGGGCAACGTTGCGCAGCGGCCACCATTTGATAAGTTTACTGATTATCCGGACCGGGCGGTGGACTTTGCTTCTCCGGCCGGGATAGCGTCGAAGGGCCGGTGCACGCGCCTTTCGAAACCGACACAGTGAAACCGACACAGTGAGCAGGCGGACTATGAGCGAGACGGACAAGCAGACAGACCAGCCAAAGGATCCCCGGGGCGGCTACCACTCAGGCCCCTTTCCGGAGCAGGAACAGAAGCAGCCCGGCCTGACGGCACCCATGGAGCCCAAGCCGGACCACGGGGAACTCAGCTATGAGGGGCACGGAAAACTGCAGGGCAAGGCCGCCCTCATCACCGGTGGGGATTCGGGGATCGGCAAGGCGGCGGCCATCGCGTTCGCCCGTGAAGGGGCCGACGTCGCCATCTCCTACCTCCCGGAAGAAGAAGAGGATGCGCAGGACACCGCGGACTGGATCCGGAAGGCGGGCCAGCGGGTCCTCCTGTTTGCCGGTGATGGCCGGGAGGAAGAATTCAGTACCCGGATTGCCGACGAAACGGCGGCGGAGTTCGGCCGGCTCGACGTTGTGGTTCTGAACGCGGCGTACCAGAAGAACCGCGAAAGCTTCGAGTCGCTGCCCACGGAGGAATTCGACCGGGTCTTCAAGACCAACCTCTACTCGCTGCTGTGGACGGCAGGGGCAGCCGTGCCGCATCTGAAGCCGGGCGCCTCGATCATCACCACGGCATCAGTCCAGGCCTTCAACCCGTCACCGGGCCTGATCGATTACGCCATGACCAAGGCAGCGCAGGTAGCTTTCACCAAGGCCTTGGCGCAGGAACTTGGCCCCAAGGGAATCAGGGTAAACGCTGTGGCACCGGGACCCATCTGGACTCCCTTGATACCGGCCACCGAGTGGCCGGAGAAGCTCCCGAAGTTCGGGCAGGACACGCCGCTGGAACGGGCGGGCCAGCCCGCCGAGCTTGCCGCGGCCTATGTCCTGCTGGCCTCGGAGGACGGGTCCTACATTTCCGGGGCTGTACTGCCGGTGACCGGTGGAAAGGGGCTCTGAGCAGCTGAGTTTTCATCCGAGGTCCAGCCTCATCCCAGATCCAATGCACTATCCATCCAACGCACAGCAGGAGGAACCATGACAGAGGAAAGCCAGCACGCGCAGCCGGAGACCGATCCGGGCGGATACGGCACTCCCACTGCAGAGCAGGAACTGGGTGGAAGCCAGGGCTCGGCAAACGGCTCGGCGACTACCGGTGACGGTGGGGCGGGCGGCGTGGACACCAACGAGCCCCAGTCCGGCACTGGCAGTGATCCAGTGCCCCGCGACGTGGACCTTCCCTCAGGCGAAGCCGAACTCGACGCGAACAATGACGACTCCAAGGGGTCCGCTCCCGTGTCCTCGGAGCCAGGGCAGGAAGCAACAGGAATTCCGGACGGCAGCGGCAATGACCTGCCCCGGGAGGAATCGCCGAACGACGACGGCGGCGAAAGCTTCGACGCCGGCTGACCGGCCCGCCGCGGCTGCTTGAGCCCGCCGCGCCTACCGTTGCAGGCCTCCGCCTGCTGTCACATGTGGCAGCGGGCGGGGGCCTTCGCCGTGTCCGGCATACATCCCGGTGATGTGGGTACAGGACACGAAGATACCCATTCACTATCGATGCCGATGCAGGCGCCTGGAGGTGGGCTGTGAGCAGGAGATCATCAGAACAGTGGGCACGCAGTGGCGGGGTGCCGGAACCGGTGGCGGTGGACGTGCTGGTCCCCACGTGCAACCGGCCTGCGGAGCTGGCAGTGACATTGGCTGGTCTGGCCGGGCAGGCGGATCCTTCCTTCCATGTGGTGGTCAGCGACCAGTCCACCGATGCGCCCGGCTGGGAGCATCCTGCGGCCGCTGCAATGGTGCGGGTCCTCGAGGCCCAGGGCCGCCCGGTGACGCTGCTGCGCCATCTGCCGCGGCGCGGGCTGGCTGAGCACCGCCAGTTCCTGCTCGACCAGGCAAGCGCGGAGAAGTGCCTCTTCCTTGACGACGATGTGTGGCTGGAGCCCGGTGCTCTGGAGCGGCTCAACGCGGCACTTGAGGCGCTGGGTTGCGGCTTTGTGGGCATGGCTCCGCAGGGACTGTCCTACCTCGATGACAGGCGGCCGGAGCAAACGGCGGGTTTTGAAGCGTGGGACGGGCCGGTAACGCCGGAACGCATCCGTTCGGGCACGCCCGGATTTGAGCGCTGGCCGCTTCACAACGCCGCCAACCTCAGCCACATCAGCGCGGATCTTTCCCTGGAGCCGGGGGAGTGGCTGCCCTACCGCGTGGCCTGGCTCGGCGGCTGCGTCCTGTACCGGCGCGAAGCCCTGACCGATGCCGGCGGCTTCACCTTCTGGCCGAGCCTTCCCGTGGAGCACGCCGGGGAGGACGTCGTGGCCCAGTGGCAGGTCATGGAGAGGTACGGCGCCGCCGGCATCCTGCCGTCGGGGGCAGTGCACCTGGAGTCACCCACCACGGTGACGGACCGGCGGGTGGAGGCCTATGACGTCGTCCTCAGTGAAAGCGCCACTGCGTTCGCAGGTAACAGCCCCGCCGTCGACTGAACAGGGAACAGCGCCGCCCCCTCCCGCCAACCGGGGCATTCGACGTATTCTGTAGAAACAAGGTTTTGCAGTGGGCCGGAGCGCTTCAAACAGGGCGTGGATAATGGCCGCTGAACCCACGGGGCAGGTTGGCTGGGGACCGCTTCCGATTCCGCCAGAGCCAGTCTTCGACAGCAAGGACGTTGAAGACTACCTCTGGGATGTCACCCATGAGTTCATGAAGGACATCAAAGGTGAAATCCGCGGCATCGGCTGGGCTGCAACCCTCTTCCGCCTGGGGAAGGCACGCACCCTCGCGGCCAGCAGCGAGCAGGCCCGTGACGCGGACCGGGAACAATGCTCCTTTGCTGACGGGCCAGTCCTCGAAGCCCTGCGCAGCGGCGAATTCGTGCTCCTGTCGGACGTCGGCCGGGACCGCCGCTGGCCCGGGTATGCCAGCGCCGCCGCCAGCCACGGAGTACAGTCCCTCCTGTCCATGCCCATCGTTTCCGAGGGCATGACGAGCGCGGCCATGAACCTCTACGCTCCCTCGCCGCATGTTTTCGGCAGCGACGATCTTCTCCGCAGCCAGAGCTACGTCAGGCAGGTGGCCCGCGCACTGCGGGTGGTGGTTCGCGTGGCGGAGCGCGCGGAGGCCGCCGCGGGCATTGCCGTAGCCCAAAGCTCCCTGGTCCTGGTGGACCTTGCGGTCCGCAGCCTCATGGACGAGTACGGCCTCAGCAGGGAGGGTGCCCTGCGCTTCCTGCAGCGGGAGGCGTCTCACCATGAGTTCGGCCTGCGGGACGCTGCCTTGAACGTGGTTGCCCCGGTCACGCAGGTCCCCGGGCGGGACCCTTCCAGGGACCGGCGGGAAATGGCCGACGACGTTGAGGACTTCCGCCTGCTGGCTCCGGCAGAGCTGGGCCAGCCGCCCGAGGCTGGGGCGCCGGATGCGCATCCTTCTACCGCGAAAGGACGGCCGGCATGACCACCGGACAGCAGGAAGCCTGGCAGGAACGTCCCCCGGCCGAGCGGCACCCCTGGCACCGCTTCGTAGCCCTTGGCGATTCGTACACTGAAGGAATCGGCGATCCCGAACGGCACAGCATCGGCGGTTTCCGCGGCTGGGCTGACCGGGCGGCAGAGGAACTCGCCAGGGGGCAGCACGACTTCGCCTACGCCAACCTCGCCGTGCGGGGGATGCTGCTGCAGGAGATTATCGACGGGCAGCTCGCGCCGGCTCTCGCACTTAAGCCGGACCTGGTGGCAATGTCCGGGGGCGGCAATGACGTTGTGTTCCGCCGCGGCGACCCGGACAAGCTCGCCGAGAAGATGGACCAGGCTGTCGGCGTGCTGGCTGAAACCGGGGCCACCATCATGTTGTTCGCCGGGCCCGACTGGGGCGGTACACCGGTGCTGGGGCAAATCCGCGGGAGGCTTGCTATCTACAATGAGCACCTCCACACGATCGGCATGCGCCACCACGCGGTGATGATTGACCTGTGGTGCCTCCCGGCGCTCCATGACGCCCGGATGTGGGACAAGGACCGCCTGCACCTGTCGCCCCTGGGGCATCACGTGGTTGCCGTTGCCGCCCTCGACGCGCTCGCGGTGCCGCATTCGCTCAAGCCCCTGCAGCCGCGGCCGGTCCCGTCACATGGCTGGACCCAGGCCAGGGCCGAAGACCTGATCTGGGCAAGGCAGTACTTGTTCCCCTGGGTCCTGCGGAGGCTGCGGCCCCCGGCCGGTGAGGCACTGGAGCCTAAGCGGCCGTTGCCGGGCCCGGTCTTTGGCCTCGGCAGCGATGGCGATGGCGTCGACTCACATGACGTCGCTTAGCCCGTACTAGCGCTTCTTCGGCCCCCGTTTCGCGGCCGCATTCATGGAGGCTTTGGCGGCTGGGGGCAGTCCGGCCTGCTCCGTTTCGGGTTCCGCCACCGTGCCCCTGGCCTTCGCGATCGCCTTCATGCCGTGGTAGATCACCAGTGCTGCGGCGGAACCCAGGGCGATGCCCGTGAACTTGAGCTCGCCGATGGTCCAGGTGTAGTCCGCGATGCCGATGATCAGGGCGACGGCGGCGGTGGTCAGGTTCACGGGGTTGGAGAAGTTCACTTTGTTCTGCACCCAGATCTTCACGCCCAGGATGCCGATCATGCCGTAGAGCATGGTGGCTGCGCCGCCCAGCACACCTGGCGGCACAGTGGCGATCAGCTCGCCGAATTTGGGGGAGAAGCTCAGCAGGATGGCGAACATTCCGGCCACCCAATAGGCTGCCGTGGAGTACACCTTGGTGGCGGCCATGACGCCGATATTCTCTGCGTAGGTGGTGGTGCCGGAGCCGCCGCCGAAGCCGGCCAGGACGGTGGCGCCGCCGTCGGCCATCAGCGCGCGGCCGGAGACGCCGTCGAGGTTCTGTCCGGTCATGGCAGCCACTGACTTCACGTGGCCGATGTTCTCGGCCACCAGCACCAGCACCACGGGCACGAACAGGCCCAGGACGCCGAGGTGGAATTCGGGGGCCTGGAACTGCGGCAGGCCCACCCAGGCGGCCGCGTCCATCTTGTCGTAGCTCACCTCGCCCCGGAGCATGGCCACGAGGTAGCCCACCACCACGCCCACCAGGATGCTGAGGCGGCCCAGGATCCCGCGGAACAGGACGCTGACCAGGATGATCGTGGCCAGCGTGATCACGGCGGTGACGGGGGCGGCGTCGAAATTGTTTTTCGCGGCAGGGGCCAGGTTAAGGCCGATGAGAGCCACGATCGCGCCGGTGACGATGGGCGGCATCAGGCGGTTGATCCAGCCCGCGCCGAACTTCTGCACAATGGCACCCACCAGGGCCAGTGCGGCGCCGGCCAGCACCACGCCGCCCAGCGCTCCGGGGACGCCGAACGCCTGCTGGGACGCCATGATGGGCGCGATGAACGCGAAGCTTGAGCCCAGGTAGCTGGGCACGCGGCCTTTGGTGATAACCAGGAACAGCAGTGTGCCGATGCCTGAGAAGAACAGGGTGGTGGCAGGCGGCATGCCGGTGATGATGGGTACCAGGAAGGTGGCGCCGAACATGGCCACGACGTGCTGCATGCCCACCCCAATGGTCAGCGGCCAGGCAAGCCGTTCATCGGGGGCCACCACGTGGCCCGGCTTGATGGACTTGCCGTTGCCGTGCAGCTTCCATTTGATTCCAAGCATGCTCATGGGCGGAGGCCTTTCAAGGGGGTGGCCGCGGAGGGCGAAGATCAACTGGCTCCAGAATACCGCCAAGCTTTTCGCGCCGGGTCTCCAGGTTGCTCGCGGATGCCGCTGTGGCTGAAGTCACGAGCCGTCACGGGAAGAGGAAAGGAGTGGTTGAAGTTGCAACTATGGAAAGCGAACACGCCACCCCGGCACGCGGGGCGGCGCAGCGAAAGGTACGCCAATGACTATTGCCCACGAAGAAGCGGTTATCGATTCGGCCGCCGTCGACGCCATTTTCGCCCAGGCCCGCACCGCCAACTCCTTCACCGGACAGGTGACCGACGAGCAGGCACAGGCCATCTACGAGCTCACCAAGTTTGGCCCCACCGCCTTCAACTCGCAGCCGCTGCGCGTGACCTACGTCCGCTCCGCTGAAGCCCGCGCCACGCTCGTTGACGCACTCGCCAACGGGAACAAAGCCAAGACCGCCTCCGCCCCGCTCGTGGCCATCCTCAGCTATGACACCGACTGGGCCGGGCAGTGGGACAACTTCCTCCCCGGCTACAACGCCCCGAAGGCCATGTACGACACCAACCCGGAACTGGCCGCCGCCACCGGCAACAACAACGCCCACCTGCAGGCCGGCTACTTCATCCTGGCTGTCCGGTCGCTCGGCTTCGCCGCCGGCCCCATGACGGGTGCGGATTTCGCCGCGATCGACGCTGCCTTCTTCCCCAAGGGTGACCAGAAGAGCTTCCTGGTGGTCAACATCGGCCAGCCCGCCGAGGACGCCTGGGGCACAGCCAAGCCCAAGTTCTCCTACGAGGACGTCGTCCGCACCGTCTAACCTCGACGCCCCATCACTTCCTGCGTCTTTTTCATCAACGCCCCATCACCGAGTGATGGGGCGTTGATGTTTTAAGCGCGTTATGTGATGGAGCGTTTGGGATTTAGGTGCAGAATCTGATGGGGCGTTGGAGGGCGGTGGGAGACTGGGCAGATGCGGAATCTGATCTTTGTGGCGTTCGTCGAGCCCGTGACCGAAGGACTGGTGTTCCTGCGGTCGGCATGGCCGCTGCATATCACGCTGGTGAGGTTCGACGTCGAGAGTCCGGCAGGTGCCGACGTCACCGTCAGGGTCGCCGAACTGGCAAAACCCTATGCAACGGCAGCCTTGGGCGCCAGCCTCACGGTGGGCGAAGATACCGGGTTCGGCCGCAACGGCTCGGTGCCCGTGAGCCTTATCCAACCGCAGCCGGATCTGCAAACCCTGCACGAGCAGCTCGTGGGTGCGCTCGCGCGTCTGGACGGCAAGGTGCTCACGCCCGCCCACACCCTCTCCGGCTACCGGCCGCACGTCTCACACCACGGTGACAAACGGCTGAATCCGGGCGACGCCGTCGTGCTTGACCGGATTGCCCTGGTGGACATGGCGCCGGACGGTGACCGTACCGTCCGGCGCGTGCTCCGGCTCTGGGACCGGGACTAAAGGGCCGCGACTAAACAGCGGGGGGCTGAATAGCCGGGAGCACGCAGCCTCCTAGGCGATGACGCCGTCCACCAGTGCCTTGGCTTCCGCCTGCACCTGCTTCAGGTGATCCTCGCCCTTGAAGGATTCGGCGTAGATCTTGTAGACGTCCTCCGTGCCGGACGGGCGGGCCGCGAACCAGGCGTTCTCGGTAACCACTTTGAGTCCGCCAATCGAGGCGCCGTTGCCGGGTGCTTCCGTAAGCTTGGCGAGGATTGGCTCGCCTGCCAGTTCGGTAGCCGTGACGTCCGACGGCGACAGCTTGCCCAGTGCCGACTTCTGCTCCCGGGAGGCGGCGGCATCAATGCGGGCGTAGACGGGGGCACCGAACTGGTCCGTGAGGCCCTTGTAGAGCTGGGACGGGGACTTGCCCGTGACCGCGGTGATCTCCGAGGCGAGCAGGGCCAGCAGGATGCCGTCCTTGTCCGTGGTCCAGACGCTGCCGTCCTTCTTATTGAAGGAAGCACCAGCCGACTCCTCGCCGCCGAACGCGCCCTCGCCGGAGAGCAGCCCCGGAACGAACCACTTGAAGCCCACCGGGACCTCCACAAGCTTGCGGCCCAGGCTTTCGGCCACGCGGTCGATGATGGAGGAGGACACCAGCGTCTTGCCCACCACGGAACCCGGGTTCCAGCCGCTGCGGTTGCGGTACAGGTAGTCGATGGCGACGGCGAGGTAGTGGTTCGGGTTCATCAGCCCGCCATCGGGGGTGACGATGCCGTGCCGGTCCGCGTCCGCATCGTTGCCGGTGGCGACATCGAACGAGGCACCCGCCCCGGCGCCGCCGTCGGCCATGCGCTGGATCAGTGAGGCCATGGCCGCGGGCGAGGAGCAGTCCATCCGGATCTTCTCGTCCCAGTCCAGGGTCATGAAGGCCCACTGCGGATCCACGGTTGGGTTGACCACGGTGAGGTTCAGCTGGTGGCGTTCGGCGATCTCGCCCCAGTAGTCCACGGACGCCCCGCCCATGGGGTCCGCCCCGATCCGCACCCCGGCTTCGCGGATGGCGTCCAGGTCCAGGACGGAGGGGAGGTCGTCCACGTAGCTGCTCAGGAAGTCGAATTTGCCGGTGGTGTCCGCGGCCAGCGCGTCAGCCACCGGGATGCGCTTGACGCCACGAAGGCCGTTTTCGAGCAGTTCGTTGGCTCGGTTGGCGATCCAGCCGGTGGCGTCCGAATCGGCCGGGCCGCCGTGCGGAGGGTTGTACTTGAAGCCGCCATCGCCCGGCGGGTTGTGGCTGGGGGTGACCACGATGCCGTCAGCCTGGGGCGCACCCGCACCCGCACCGGCATTCCGGTTGTAGGTGAGGATGGCGTGGCTCAGGGCCGGGGTGGGGGTGTAGCCGTGGCGGGCGTCGATGAGGACCTGCACGCCGTTGGCCGCAAGCACCTCAAGGGCTGAGTTCTGCGCCGGCTCGCTCAGCGCGTGGGTATCCTTGGCCAGGAACAGCGGACCAGTGACGCCCTCCGCCGCCCGGTACTCCACAATCGCCTGGGTAATGGCGACAATGTGCTTCTCGTTGAACGACGCTTTGAGGCTGGAACCGCGGTGCCCGGAGGTGCCGAACACTACGCGCTGGCCTGGATCACCCAGATCCGGCGTGATGTCGTAGTACGCGTCAAGAAGCGCTGTGATGTCAACAAGGTCCTGGGGTTGGGCAACTGTACCCGCGCGGCTAGCCATGGGACCAGCATGCCAGACGGGAGCCACAGTCAAAACGACCCGTCCAAAATCCGGGCCCTGTGTCCGGTCCTGTGACGGCACAGCGTCATCAAACAAGTAGCCAACCTGAGTACTGGCCCGGCAAAGTACTTATATACCGCCGCCTGCGCGCCCTGTTACTTTCGAAAAATCGGGCGGAATGCTCGCAGGCAAAGGACGACGGCGGCCTTCCGCCAATCGTTCTCCGGCAGGGGAAGCAGGGACGGCCATGGGGGCAGGCGACGGGGCAGCGGAGCAGTCCAAGCTGGCAGCGGAACGGGTTGCGAGGCTGAAGCGCCAGCTCGACCAGGCCGAACATACCACCAAGGCTTGGGACGCAGGCGCGGTTGGTGAGCGCGTGGTGGCGGAAAAGCTGAGCGAACTGGTCCCGCGCGGCTGGTACGTGCTGCACGATGTCCACTGGCCCGGCCGGCCCAAGGCAAACCTCGACCATGTCCTGGTGGGCCCCGGGGGAGTAGTGGTGGTGGACGCCAAGAACTGGACCGGCGAGGTAAAAGTTTCCTCAGGGGTGCTGTGGCAGGGCCGCTACGCACGCACCCAGGCGGTGGAGGGGGCGCTCGCCCAATGCGCCGCCGTCGCGTCCGTCCTCGCGCCGCCGCACCGCCGGATGGTGCGGCCCTTGATTTGTATGGCTGCCCAGCCGGACCTTTTTGGCGTGACCAACTCGGATGTTGCCGTGGTGGGAGCTCAGCGCGTGGTGGGGGCCATCGAAGCGTTGCCTGCCGTGCTGGACCAGCAGTCGGTGGTGGGGCTCTATGCGCACCTCGGACAGCAGCTCACGCACGAACAGGAGCCGGGCATCACAGCCTTCCGGAGCGTGCGGCCCGGGACAGTGGTGAGGCCCGCCGACCCGCGCCCAGCGTCTCCAGGTGCAGACGGCCACCCGGATCCGGCAGAGCCGCGTCCCGTCCCGGCCCGCTCGGTATCATCACGCCAGGCGCCATCCCGTGCTGGTTCACCCCGCACTGGCTCATCCCGGACTGGCTCACCCCGTGCCGGGGCAACACGTGCTGAGGCACCGGGTGCCGGCGCAATCCGTCCGGCAGGAGATCTCTCGAAGACGACCGCCGGCGGGCGGAACCCGAAGGGCCGCCAGCGCCGCGCCACCGGCGGCGGAGGCCTTGCCCTGCTCGCTGCGTTCGTCATCTTTGCCGTGTACGTGCTGCCCTACCTGGGACGCTGACCTGCCGGCGGCGGTAGGCTGAAAGCAAAACTTCCAGGGGGAAAATCTTGACTGACCAGCCCGCCCACCGGCCTGAATCGCAGTACCCCGACGGCAGCAGCACGCCGTCGGGCTTTGAACCGCCGCGCTTTGCCCCGCCCTATGGCTCAGGGGCCGCGTCCCAGCCGCAGTATGGGCAGGGCAGCTATAGCCAGGGCAACGAAGGCCAGGGCGATTACGGCCGGGGCAAAGACGCCCAGGCTGGCTACGGACAGGGCAGCTACGGGCAGTCCCAGTACGGCCAGGCTGGCTATGGGCAAGGTCATTTCGGCCAGGGCGGCTACGGCCAGAGCCCGAACGCAGGCCAGAGCCAGTACGGCACATATAACCAGCCGCCGAGCGCGTACAACCAGCCGGCTGGTCCCTACGGGCAGCCCGGCTACTACGGCATGCCGGCCGAACCGAAGACGCTCAGCATCGCCAGCATGGTGTGCGGCATCGCTTCGGTGATCATGGGCTGGATCCTCCTGCCGCAGATCGCCGCGATCATCACCGGCCATATGGCGCTCAAGCGCGAGCCGACGGGGAAGGGCATGTCCATCACCGGCCTGGTGCTGGGCTACCTGTGCCTGCTCGGCTACGGCGCCTTCTGGCTGCTGGCCATCATTGGCCTGGCCATCGCCAGTACCTCCACCAGCTCCTCTTACACTTTCTGAACTGCCGCTTTCTGGACTGCCACTTTCTGGACTGCCACTTTCTGAACTGCCACTTTCTGGACTGCCACTTTCTGAACTGCCACTTTCTGAACTGCGCCCCTCAAGCCTCGGGACCCGCAACCGACGGCGGCCCGAGGCACAGTGCCCCGGACCGCCGTCGTGCCTTCAGCCTTAGGTCCCGGAAGGGACAGGAAGGCTCTCTGCCGCGCTGTCCAAATGGATATTGCCAGGATAGATCGACTCGGCCGGGGCACGGTTGGTGGCTTTTGCCCACGGGTAGTAGACGGCGAGCGTGACCGCGATCCCTACCAGCCACGAGATGTCCGCGCCGCCCAGCCATTTGGTCACGGGTCCGGTGTACAGCGCCTGCGCGAGGAACGGGATCTGGACGACGACGCCGACCCCGTAGGACACCAGCGCCGCGGTATTCCAGCGGCCATAGCGGCCGTCCGGATTGTAGAGGGCGGGAATGTCCAGCCGGTCGCGGGAGATCTTGTAGTAGTCCACCAGGTTGATCACGGACCATGGCGTGAACACCATCAGCAGCAGCAGGACGAAGTTCTTGAAGAGGTTCAGGAAGTCCTTGCTGGCGAAAAGCGCGATGAGGACGCTCGCCCCAATGACGGCGATGATGAAGACAATCCGCAACGTCCTGGACACGGTGTCCTTGCGGTTGACGGCGGTGCTGATCGTCACGCCGCACATAAACGCGCCGTAGGCGTTGAGGCAGTTGACGGTCAGCTTGCCGGTGACGATCACCAGGTAGATAAAGACGGCGATCAGCCCGCCGCCGGCGAGGTCACCCATGTAACCCACCTGGTTCTTCAGGAAGTCGCCGCCCAGTTTTGCGGCGGAGAGTCCGCCGCAGACTGCGCCGAGGGTCATGGCCCACTGCGCACCGCCTACGGATCCGGCGAACGTGTACCAGAATGTCTTGCGCTCGGAGGTGGCCGCGGGAAGGTAGCGGGAGTAGTCGGCCACGTACGGCCCGAAGGTCAGCTGCCAGCCCGCCCCGAGGGCGATGGCCGTCAGGAACGTCGGCCATTCGAAGCCTTTGACCATCATGACCTGGGTGACGTCGAACTTGGTGAGGACGGCGATGGTCAGGTACAGGAAGCCGGCCAGCCCGGTCACCGTGGCGATCCGGCCGAGGGCGTGGATGTATTTGTAACCCAGGATCGCCAGCAGGGCGGTTGCGGCGCCGAAGATGAGGATGCCGACGGCGGGGGCCTCCACGCCGAGCATCAGGTTGATGGCCTGGCCTGAGAGCACGGTTCCGGTGGAGGCGAACCCGACGTACATCAGGATTACCAGTGCCAGGGGGATCACTGCCCCGTAGACACCGAACTGCGCCCGGCTGGAGATCATCTGCGGCAGTCCCAGCTTCGGCCCCTGGGCCGAGTGCAGGGCCATCACGGTGCCGCCCACGATGTTGCCCACCAGCAGTCCCACGATGGCCCAGAAGGCGTCGGCGCCAAAAACCACGGCGAGGGCGCCGTCAACGATGGCCGTAATCTGGGCGTTGGCGCCGAACCACAGCGTGAACTGCCCCCGCGGGTGGCCGTGGCGCTCGCCGGGCGGAATCATGTCAATCGATCGTGCCTCTACGGCACTGCTTGCTGCGGCCATGGCCAACACTCCTTGGGTGATAAAACGTAGGTTCCATCACACTCGGTTTGCGGCCCGACGAGAACAGGAAATCGTCCGGGACTGTCCGGCCTACCAGACAGCCCGGCGTGTCGCGGCCGCCGGGCGGTCAGCGGAGCAGTTCCACGTCCGAGACGAGTTCGATGTGGGCCTGCATTGCTTCCGCTGCCGCTTCCGGATCCTGTGCGCGGATGGCGTCCGCAATTTTCCGGTGCGAGGCGAGGGACTGTTCCGGCCGGCCAGGCTGGCCCAGCGATTCCATCCTTGTCTCCAGGATCATCTCGGCGATGAATGCCATGAGCTGGGCCAGCACGCCGGAATGGGCGGCGGCGGTGATGGCCTGGTGGAAGAGTTCGTCGCCATGGGTGCCGCGGTCGCCGTCGTTGATCTCCTTGGACATGGCTTCCAGGGCGTAATCGATCGCCGAAAGGTCCTCGTCGGTGCGGCGGGCTGCGGCGAGGGCGGCCAGTTTGACCTCCAGGGTGCTGCGCGCCTCCACTATCTCCGGCAGCCGGCTGCGGTGTTCGCGCAGTCCCTTGATGACTGAGGCAACGCTTGGCCGCCTCGCCAGCACGGCACCGGTTCCGTGCTGGACGTCGATGACGCCGAGTACCTCGAGCGCCACCAGGGCCTGGGCAAGGGTGGCCCGGGAAACGCCCAGGCGCTCCGCCAGGTCCCGTTCAGCGGGCAGGAGATCGCCCGGCCGCAACTGGGCGGACTCGATGTACGCGAGGATCTGCTCCACCAGCTGTTCGTACAGCCGCGGGCGCGTCACCCGCTCCAGTCCAAGCCGTGCTGTCTTCTCCACAAAGCCCTCGCTACGTCGTAGGTCCCTCCAGACTACATGGCTCCTGCTATTGACAGATAGACTCACTGTCTAAGAGGCTAGTCCAGTGAGCCAGTAACTCACATCACACTTTTCGTTCCCCAACGGAGGACCAACGATGTCCGCTCCTGTCCTGTCGATTATCATCCTGGCGGCGATGTTCCTGCTTGCCACCGTCCTGCCCCTGAATATGGGCGCCCTCGCCTTCGTCGGCGCGTTCCTGCTCGGCACCGTGGTGCTGGGCATGTCCACCAACGAGATCCTGGCCAACTTCCCCGGCGGCCTCTTCCTGACCATCGTCGGCGTCACCTACCTGTTCGCCATCGCCCAGAACAACGGCACCATCGACCTCCTGGTCCGCGGCGCCGTCCGGCTGGTGGGAAGCCGGGTGGCCCTCATCCCCTGGGTGATGTTCGCCATCACCGCAGTCATCACGGCCGTGGGCGCACTCTCTCCCGCCGCCGTCGCCATCATCGCGCCCATCGCGCTCACCTTTGCCGGCAAGTACAAGATCAGCCCGCTGCTGATGGGCATGATGGTGATCCACGGCGCCCAGGCCGGCGGGTTCTCTCCCATCGCCGTCTACGGCGTCACGGTCAACGGCATCCTCGCCAAGACCGACCTGGCCTTCAGCCCCACCGCGCTGTTCCTGTCGAGCCTCGTCTTCAACACCCTCATCGCGCTGGTCCTTTTTGTTGTCCTGGGCGGCCGCGGACTGCTGTCGTCCCGTGTGGGCCACTTCGTGGAGCAGGCCGCCGAGGCCCGGATGGCCGTCAGCGTCGGCGCCAAGGGCGGCTCCGACGTCTCCTTCAAGGGCTTCGGTTCCGGCATGTACGGCCCGCGCGACCCCGCAGGCGACGGCGTCGGCGCCACCAAGGAGCGCTCCGAGCGGATCCCGCAGCTGGTCACCATTGCCGGCCTGATCGCACTGGCCGTCATCGCCCTCGGCTTCAAGGTGGATGTCGGGTTTGTGTCCATCACCATCGCCCTCGTGCTGGCGCTCGTCTCGCCGGCAGCCCAGAAGGGCGCCATCAACAAGATCAGCTGGTCCACGGTGCTGCTGATCTGCGGCATGCTGACTTTCGTCGGCGTGCTGGAGGAGGCCGGAACCATCGAATTCGTCTCCAATGGCGTGGCCGGCATGGGCATGCCGCTGCTGGCGGCCCTGCTCATCTGCTTCATCGGCGCCGTAGTTTCCGCCTTCGCTTCGTCCACCGCCATCCTTGCCGCACTCATCCCGCTCGCCGTGCCGTTCCTCTCCACCGGTGAGATCGGGGCCGTCGGTGTCATCTGCGCCCTCGCCGTCTCCGCCACCATCGTGGACGTTTCCCCCTTCTCCACCAACGGCGCGCTGGTGCTCGCCAACGCTCCCGAAGGCGTGGACAAGGACCGGTTCTACAAAAAGATCCTGGGCTACAGCGGGATTGTGATCGTGGCCGGGCCCGTCCTGGCGTGGCTGGCGCTGGTCGTGCCCGGATGGCTGTAGCGGACCGGTCATCACCTTCGAACTTCCAAGCCTGATCAAGAAAAGGAACCAGCCCATGAGCAGAACTGATACCGCAGGGGGTCCCCTGTCCGGCCACCTTGTTGTTGACCTGAGCCGGGCCCTGGCCGGTCCGCACGCCGGAATGATGCTGGCAGACCTGGGCGCCCGGGTCATCAAAGTGGAAAACCCCGGAACCGGGGACGATACCCGCGGTTGGGGCCCGCCCTTTGTTGGCCCCGCGGACGACCTTCAGTCCACCTACTTCATGTCCTGCAACCGCAACAAGGAATCGATCAGCCTGGACCTGAAAAGCGGTGACGGGCAGGAGGTGCTGCGGGGCCTGCTGGAGCGTGCCGATGTAGTGATCGAAAACTTCCGCCCCGGCGTGATGGACCGACTGGGCTTCTCGCCCGCGGCCATGCACGAGCTGAACCCGCGGCTGGTGATCCTGTCCATCACCGGCTTCGGCCACGACGGGCCCGAGTCGCAGCGGAGCGGTTACGACCAGATCCTCCAGGGTGAGGCCGGGCTGATGTCCCTCACCGGCTCCGGGCCCAACGACCCCCAGCGGGTGGGCGTTCCCATCGCGGATCTGCTTGCGGGCATGAACGGTGCGTTTGGTGTCCTGGCGGCGCTGGTTGAGCGGGAGCAGACCGGCCGCGGCCAGGTGGTGCGCACGTCCCTGCTGGCGTCCCTGATCGGAGTCCACGCCTTCCAGGGCACCCGCACCACGGTGGCGGGGGAAGTTCCCGAGGCCCAGGGAAACCACCATCCCTCCATCGCCCCCTACGGCCTGTTCAACTGCAAGGACGGGAGCGTGCAGATCAGCGTCGGCAGCGAAAAGTTGTGGTCCGCGTTTGCCGCTGCCTTCAGCCTCGACCCGGCGGCGCCCGGTTTCGGCAGCAACGCCGAAAGGGTGCGGAACCGCGCCGCGGTGATTGCCGCCGTCGAACGCGTCTTCGCGGACTATGGAGCGGCGGAGCTGCTGCAGACACTGAACGACGCCGGGATCCCCGCCGGGAAGGTGCGCTCGCTTGACGAGGTGTACGCGTGGGAGCAAGTGGCATCCCAAGGCCTCGTAGTGGACGTGGACCATCCGGTGCTCGGCAAGGTCAGCCTGCCCGGCCCGCCGCTGAGGTTCTTTGCCCCCGGTGACACTGCGGAAACCACCGTCACCGAGCACGACGCGCCGCCGCTGCTGGATGAGGACGGGCCGGCCATCCGTGAATGGCTGGGCTTGGCAGCCGTTTCCGCGGGGGTTTCGTAGGGTGCCGACCGTCGAAAAGGTGCGGCACCTGAATGCTGCCGAACTGCTGGAAGCCGTGGTGGACGAGGGCTCCTTTGTCTCCTGGGACTCGCCGGCGCAGGAGCCCCCGCTGTCCGAGGAGTACTTTCGCGACCTGGCCAGGGCGCGGGAACGCAGCGGGACCGACGAATCCGTCATCACAGGCGCCGGGCTCATCCGCGGACGCCGGGTGGCGTTGATCGTCAGCGAATTTTCCTTCCTTGCCGGTTCCATCGGCCACGCTGCGGCCCAGCGGATCGTGGCCGCCGTCGAACGGGCCACTGCTGAGGGACTGCCGTTGCTGGCCGGTCCTGCGTCCGGTGGTACGCGGATGCAGGAGGGGACGCTGGCTTTCCTGTCCATGGTGAAGATCACCGGGGCGGTGCGGGCCCACCGCCAGGCCGGTCTTCCGTACCTGGTCTACCTGCGCCATCCAACAACCGGCGGCGTGATGGCCTCCTGGGGATCCCTGGGCCACATCAACGTGGCGGAGCCCGGTTCGCTCCTGGGCTTCCTGGGCCCGCGGGTGTACGAGGCGCTGCACGGCGAAGCGTTTCCCGACAAAGTGCAGGTGGCGGAAAACCTGTTCAACAAGGGCCTGATCGACGGCGTGGTGGAGCCGGCCGACCTTGCCGACCTCGTGGGCAGGGCCCTTGACATCCTCTGCGCCCGGCGCGGCACACCGCCGGAGGCGCCGGCCACGCTCGCTGTGCGGCCCGCTCCGGTTGACGCGTGGACTTCCATCGGCATTTCCCGGCGTCCCCGCCGGCCGGACCTGCGGCAGTTGCTCAAATACGGTGCCACCGACGCCCTGCCGTTGAACGGAACGGGGCAGGGGGAGAAGGACCCTGGACTCCTGTTGGCCCTGGCCCGTTTCGGCGGACAGTCCTGCATTGTCCTCGGGCATGCCCGCCCGCTGCGCAGGGACGCGGCCGGGATGGGTCCCGGTTCCCTGCGGGAGGCGCGGCGGGGCATGAAGCTGGCCGAGGAGCTGCGGTTGCCGCTGCTCACCGTCATCGATACTGCGGGTGCGGCCCTCTCGCAGGAGGCGGAAGAGGGCGGGCTGGCGGGCGAAATCGCGCGCTCGCTGCACGAACTTATCGGGCTGGAAGCACCGTCCGTCTCGGTGCTGCTGGGCCAGGGCGCAGGGGGAGGGGCCTTGGCGTTGCTGCCGGCCGACAGGACCATTGCGGCACAGCACAGCTGGCTCTCACCGCTGCCGCCGGAGGGTGCCAGTGCCATCGTCCACCGGACCACCGCACATGCCCCGGCCATGGCGCAGGCGCAGGGGGTGAACGTCGCTTCGCTCTACGCCAACGGCCTGGTGGACCACATCGTGGACGAGCGGGACGATGCCTCGCTGGAACCCCAGCAGTTCTGCCGCCGGATGGCGCTAGCGATCGAGTACGAGCTGGGATCCGTGGCTGGCATTGCCGTGCCGGAGCTGGTGGCGGCCAGGTCTGCAAAATACCGGAGCCTGGGTGCCGGCTGAGCTGCCCAGGCTGGCTACCCGCAGTGGCTACGTTCGCTGCGCCCTGGCTACTTCCGCTGGCTGGAGCGGGCGCGGTGCGCGTTTCTGCGAAGTTGAAGGATCCGGGCGCCACCGGCCACGGCAACCAGGACGCCGCCGGCCACGCTGGCAATAAACAAGGCCATGCCCAGCGGGACGAAGCCTTCAAGCGCGAAATAGCGGACAGCCACCTGCTCCTGGTTTTGCAGGATAAAGATGATCAGCAGGATCAGGAGTACCAGGGCGGCCACGACGGCGGCCCACACCACTCCCGTGCGGGTCACGGGTGGCTGGTTGGCGGCAGGCCGGGCGGCGGTTGAGGGCGTTGGATCCGGTAGCGGCCTCGAATCCGGTGCCTGCGCTCCGGGTGCCGTTCCCTGCGCCTCCGGGGCAGGACCGGGGGTAGTTGTTGCATCCACGCGGGCGGGTGTTCCGGCAGCAGGCGGGTTGCTCCCGGCGTAATTTCCGACGGGCTCCGGCTGTCCGGCTGGCGGGTAGTTTCCGGTGCTCATGCTGGTTCCCTTCCCAATACTCCTATAAACGCAATACTAAGCATGCTTATGGTCCCACCCTAGTAGGTGTCCTCGGAACAACACAACGGGAGGGACGCGCAACAGGAATGCAGATGCAGGCCCCCGCGCAGAACTAAGCAGCGGTTCATTGGCCGCAATGCCGAGTCAGATTCCGGATGGGCGCCGCTACGTTCCGGAGATTCGTTCGGCGTGCTCCCGCTCTTGCTCGCTCAGTTCCGCCCGGCCGCTCGCGAGGAGCGTCCAGCGGGAGACGGTGTTGTGGGGCGTGTCAAAGGCGCCCCATGCCAGGGCTCCGTCAATGAGCCCCCGCACGTCGCCTTCAGAAGCGGGTTGCGTGGCGAAGATGATCCGCAGCGAAACCACGTCCCCGTCCCGGGATAAGCCGGTGTAGTGTGCGGCAAGCGGGCATGGCGGCGGATGTTTCGAACTCCCGCACAAGGCAGTAGTGATGGCGGCGCCAGGTGCGGCAGGATCGGCAGCGGCGCCAGTCATCAGCAGGGTGGCGGCGTGCACATAAAGTCCGTTCATTCCACTGATCCTTTCGCCCCGGTCTTGCGGCTTGCCGTTCCCTGGTTGCCGCTTCCTTACTCCTGCTACCCGCCGCTCCTGCAACCTGCCGCCCCTGCAACCCGCCGCTCTTTCTCAAACGCAGCGGAAGGGCCTCCGGTGGAGTCCCTTCCGTTGTTTGCACCGTCAAGGCGTCAGACCCTCTCTTTGCTCTTTTCAGCCGAGGGGGTGCGGGGCGCTGGCGTCCTGCGCCAGTTGGGGAATGCCCAGAACGTGAAGTCCTGCGCCTTGACCGGCTTCTCCGGAGTTTCCGCCGGGGTTTCCTGCTTCGCCTCGGGCTGGCGGTCAGCTTCCTTCCTGATGCCCCACCCGAAGTCCTTGCTGGATGAATAGCACATCACAGGCCTCCTCATAGTGACTGCCCCTTAATCGTCCTCCTGATCGCCCGCGGAGTCGAGGCTATGGCGGTAAGAGCCGCGGCAGCGTCAGAAGCCCAGTTGCCGGGCCACCTGCAGCAGGAGCGCCTCCGACCCCATCCGCCCCACCAGCTGGATCCCCATCGGCAGCCCTTGGCCGGCCGCGCCGCCCGTCCAGTGGACAGGGATGGTGATGGCCGGGAGGCCGCACACGTTGACCATGGAGGACCACGGTGCGAATTCGCACTGTTTCCGGTAGTCGCCGTCGGCATCCCCTGCCCACTGCCCCGCCGGCCAGGGGGCACTGCCGTGTGCTGCTCCGGTGAACCAGCCCACCGGGCGCGGCGTCTGCGCGAGCGCCGGCATCAGCAGCAGGTCCCACTGCGCGTACTGGGTCACCGTGTCCCGCTCAAACTGCCGCAGGAACGCCAGTGCTTCGTTCAGCTTGGCGGCGCTGCGCTGTTGGGCCCGGCGGCGGAACGTCCGGGTCAGCGGTGCCAGCAGCGCTTCGCGGTGGGGGCTGATCCGCGCCGCGCCCACTGCCGCCGTCCACGCCGTGGTGAACGCATCCGGGTACCTGTTGTCGTAGCGGACGCCGGCGTCACTGAGCGAATGACCGGCACCCTCAAGGAGTTTTTCGCCCGCCCGGAGTGCGTCCAGGGCCTCCTGGTCCGGGGTGAACGGGAAGGTGCCGGACCAGGGACTGTCCAGCGTGACGCCGATCCGCAGCCGCGGCGGCTCCTGTTCCACCGCCTTGAGGTAGCTGCTTTCCGGAGACTCCGCCGGAACGAGTGCATCCATCATCAGGGCGGCGTCGGCGGCGCTCCGGGCCAGGGGACCGGCCGCTACCAGCCGGGCGGGGTCGCCCAGGCTTTCCCCGGCGGGCACCAGGCCCCGGCCCGGCTTCAGGCCCACCAGGCCGCACGCCGCGGCAGGGATGCGGATGGAGCCGCCACCGTCCGTTCCGGGCGCAAGCGGAAGAAGTCCGGCGGCCACCGCTGCGGCGCTGCCGCCCGAGGAACCGCCTGAGCTCCTGCTCAGGGCATGGGGATTGCGCGACGGCGGCGCCACGCGGTTTTCGCTGTAGGCCGTCAGTCCGAATTCAGGCACCTGCGTCTTGCCCAGGGAGATCACGCCGGCTTCCTTCAGGAGCGAGACCAAGGGGCCATCGCTGACCGCGGGTTTGTGGTCCCGGGCGGCGCTGCCGTGGGTAGTCACCACACCGGCCACGTCGGTGAGGTCCTTGAAGGCCAGGGGCATTCCGTGCAGGAGGGGAAGCTCTTCCTGGGGAGTGCGGGCCCGGAGCGAGTCGGCGGCGCCCGCACTGCTCATCGCCTGCTCGGCCGTGACCGTGACAAACGCGCCCAGCAGGGGATTCTGCTCTTCGATCCGGGCCAGGAAGTGGGCCGTGACTTCCGCAGAGGAGACCTCGCCCTTGCGGAGGCTGTCCCGGAGTGCGACAGCGGATAATCCGTGAAGATCAGCCAAGGTACCGCGGCTCCATGGACTCCCGGGCCGCGCCGCTGGACATGGTGCCGGGCTGGTCTGCAGGCAAGGTTCCTCCCAGGGTTCTTGCTACAACATGGTTCCCAAAGCCTAACGCGCAGTCCCTCGGGCAGGCAGGGGCGCGGGGATCAGGCTCAAGCGCGGGACCGGTCCCATGCAGCACTGGTGTCAGGGCCCGGGGCTGGTCTTAGGACCGGGCACTGGACCCAGAGCCGTACTAGGCTTAAAGCTGACCACGATCTGCCAGACAGGACTTTCCCATGAGCGATTTCGATACCGTCCGCGTCAACGACATTCCTGAAGACGCCGCGATCCTGGATGTCCGGGAGGACTATGAATGGGTGGCCGGCCATGCCGACGGCGCTGTCCACATCCCGCTGGACCAGTTGCCCGCCCGGCTGGACGAGCTCGATCCGGACCATGACCTCTACGTCATCTGCCGGACCGGCGGCAGATCCTTCCGGGCCGCGCAGTGGCTGACGGGCCAGGGCTACACCGCGATCAATGTCTCGGGCGGCATGGACCAGTGGCTGGAAGCCGGAAAGCCCCTGGTATCCGACAACGGCCTGAAGCCGCTGGTGCTCTAACCCGCCCCAAAGCGCCCCTTCGCCCGCAGCGCACACCTTTTCACTTTCACCGCGCCCCTTCAAAGGAGCCTTCATGCCCGCGTCCCGCCTCACCTATGCCTTCCTCGGGCCCGAAGGCACCTTCACGGAGGCCGCGCTGCTGCAGGTGCCGGGCGCTGCGCACGCCAGCCGCGTCCCGGCGTCGAACGTTAATGCCGCCTTGGACAAAGTGCGCGATGGTTCCGCCGACGCCGCCATGGTGCCCATCGAAAATTCTGTGGAGGGCGGCGTCACCGCCACCCTTGACGCCATCGCCACCGGACAGGAACTGCGGATCCTCCGCGAAGTCCTGGTGCCCATCAGCTTTGTCCTGGTGGCCCGGCCCGGCGTAGGGCTGCAGGACATCCGGCGGGTCTCCACCCACGGCCATGCCTGGGCGCAGTGCCGGCTCTGGATGGACGCCCATCTTCCGGACGCGGAATACGTGCCCGGGTCATCCACCGCTGCCGCTGCCCTGGGGTTGTTGGAGGAGGACTGCCATTACGACGCCGCGATCTGCGCACCGCTGGTGGCCGAGGAACAGCCCGGGCTCTCCGCGCTCGCCGGGAACATCGGCGACAATCCGGATGCCGTCACACGCTTCATCCTGGTCAGCCGCCCCGGCACCCTGCCGGAACGCACCGGAGCGGACAAAACCAGTGTGGTTGTTCCGCTGCCCGAAGACCGGCCCGGCGCCCTGATGGAGATCCTGGACCAGTTCGCCAGCCGTGGCGTGAACCTCAGCCGGATCGAGTCCCGGCCCACCGGCCAGTACCTGGGCCATTACTTCTTCAGCATCGACGCCGACGGCCATCTCGGTGACGCACGGGTGGCTGATGCCCTGGCGGGACTTCACCGCATCAGCCCTGCCACCCGTTTCCTGGGTTCGTACCCTCGGGCGGACCACCGGGAGACGGTGGTGAAAGCCCACACTTCGGACGGGGCGTTCCAGGCAGCGCAGGCCTGGGTGGCAGGGCTGCAACCCGGTCCTGCCCGCAGGGAAAGCGGTTCCGCCGCTTCGCCGACAGCGTAGGCAATTCCCTCTTTTACCACTTCCGCAGGCTGTGGACAATGCGTATGCTTACTTGATCCACATGGGGGATGGCCCCTAACGAAGGGAGCGGGTCATGACTACCAGCAGCACCGACAATGATGGCCAGGGAATGATCGTCAATCCCCGTCCCACCGCGGACAACCAGGATTGGGACGGCGACGACGCTGACCGTGCCGACCGCCTGCGCTTCGAAGAGGAACAGGCCATGATCCGCGAGCAGTCCGAGGCCCGTGCCGCAGCGAAAGCCGCCGCCGAGGCGAAAAAGGAAGCCAACGCCTGACAGTCCGGTTCGGCTGAATGCCGCTTAGCCCCGGGACGCCCCGCCCTTGACCCTGATCAATAACGAACGCGGTTCCACCTGGACAGTGACCTTGGTGGCCTCGCCTGCCGTGTCCCCGTCGAGCTGGGTGGGCATTGGTTCCGGGCACTTGATGACGATCCTGCCGGACCGGTAAATCGTCATGATGGGCAGCTTCCCGCTGTGCTTGAACATGATTTTGACGTACATCAGCAGCCAACCGATGGCACTGCGCGGACTCATTACCACCACGTCCAGCATGCCGTCGTCGATCATGGCCTGCGGGATGAAGTCGATACCGCCGGGGACCAGGCCACAGTTGGCGAAGAGGACGCTGCGGATGTTGCGGACCTGGTCCGGGCTGCCGTCGAAGGAGATGGAGATCTTCTTCCGCCGGCCGGGCAGGTGGCGCATCCCCGCCTCCGTATAGGCCAGCCAGCCGAACGTCCTTTTCAGCCCGGCATTGGTGTCCGCCAGCACTTCTGCGTCCATGCCGATTCCTGCGATCACCAGGAATACGTGCTCGGATGAATGCCCGGTCCGTGAGTTCTCGATGCCCATCCGGGCGGTGTCGATGTGACGCTGGTGGCCGAAGAGGGCCGTCTGCACGTTGCCGTGAAGGTCGTTGACGTCCAGGTCCACGTTGCGGGCCAGGAGGTTCCCGGTGCCCAGCGGGATAAGACCCATGGCAACCCCGGTGCGGGTAAGTGACTCGGCCACGACGCGGACCGTACCGTCGCCGCCGCCCACCAGGACGACGTCGGGCTTGTGGGCCAAAGCCGCCTGCACCTGAGAGAAGCCGGGGTCCTCCGCCGTCGTCTCGTAGAAGACAGGTTCCTCCCAGCCGGCCGTCAGGCACGCCCGCTGGATGGTGGCTTTTGTTTCGTCGGCGCGGGCTTTGATGGGGTTCAGTATCACGGCCACGCGTTGCTGGCTAAGGCCGGACTCGTACGCGTCCCCACCTACCGCACTGCGCACATGCAGGGCCTTGAGCCTGCGGACTCCCCACCAGCTGGAAATGGCGAAGGCAAGCGCCACCGCAATCAGCACGTAGAGAATCAGGTCGCTCATAGTGCCTCAACAGTATCCCGGCGGCACCTGCGCGTTCCGGCCCAGCGGCCCGCCGCCGTCGTACTCCTTCGGATTGGATACCCTTATGTGGTGATCGACGTAAAAGACCTCAGCGAAAACCCGGAGAAGTTCCGAGCCAGCCAGCGCGCCCGCGGCGCGGACGAATCAGTGGTGGACGCGATCATTTCCGCCGACTCCGCCCGCCGCGCGGCGCTGATCCGCTTCGAAAACCTCCGCGCCGAGCAGAACGCCTTCGGCAAGAAGGTGGCCCAGGCCAAGGGCGACGAGAAGAAGGCCCTGCTGGCCGAGGTCAAGGAGCTGGCCAATTCGGTGAAGGCAGCCTCCGCTGAAGCGGACGCCGCGCAGACCAAGCAGGAAGAACTACTGCGCACCATCCCGAACCTCATCGAGGACGGCGTGCCCGAGGGCGGCGAGGACGACTACGTAGTGGTCAAAACCGTTGGCACGCCCCGCGAATTCCCCGACTTTGAGCCCAGGGACCACCTGGAAATCGGCGAACTGATCGGTGCCATCGACATGGAGCGCGGCGCCAAGGTGTCCGGCGCGCGCTTCTACTTCCTCCGCGGCGTGGGTGCCCGGCTGGAGATGGCGCTGCTGCAGATGGCCATGGAACAGGCCATCCAGGCCGGCTTCGTCCCGATGATCACGCCAACCCTGGTGCGCCCCGAGACGATGCAGGGCACGGGCTTTGATGTAAAGCACGACGCCGAGATCTACCGTCTCGCCGAAGACGACCTTTACCTGGTGGGCACCTCCGAGGTGGCGCTGGCCGGGTACCACGCGGACGAGATCCTGGACTTTTCTGCCGGTCCCATCCGCTACGCCGGCCAGAGCTCCTGCTACCGCCGGGAAGCAGGTTCCCACGGCAAGGACACCCGCGGCATCATCCGCGTGCACCAGTTCAACAAGGTGGAGATGTTCATCTACACCACTGTTGAGGAGGCTGCGGCGGAGCACCAGCGGCTGCTGGCGTGGGAAGAGGAGATGCTGGCCAAGTGCGAGCTGCCGTACCGGGTTATCGACACCGCGGCCGGCGATCTCGGAACGTCAGCGGCCCGCAAGTACGACTGCGAAGCCTGGGTTCCCACCCAGGGCGCGTACCGCGAGCTGACCTCCACCTCCAACTGCACCACCTTCCAGGCCCGCCGCCTGAACATCCGCGAACGCGTGGTGAACGAGGCAGGCGTCGCCAAGGGCACCCGGGCCGTGGCCACCCTGAACGGAACGCTGGCCACCACCCGCTGGATCGTGGCGCTGCTGGAGCACCACCAGAACGCGGACGGCTCGGTGAACGTGCCCAAGGCGCTGCAGAAGTACCTGGGCGGGCTTGAGGTCCTCCCGGTTCTATAGTTTCGGCTGGTCCTAAGCTTGTTCGCGGATCGGAATCTTCAAGGTTCGGATCCGCGAACAAGCTTCTGAACCCTGCCGTGCGCGGGGCTCCCGTCCGCTTGCTTGTCCACATAGGCCGGCCTGTGCACTGACTTCGGGGCTTCTTCCCGTCAGCCTTGTGGCATGGAGATTCGGCCTGGGCTTATCGATTCCGCCGCTGTCCTGCGCACGCAGGGGACCACTGACGCCATCCACCGGGAGTTTCGGGCGGGACGGCTGGTCCGGATCCGCCGCGGTTTCTATGTCCGGACGGCGGACTGGCTGAGTGCAAGGCCTTCAGAGCGCTTGCCTGGACGACGGCGGCCGTGGCCAGATCGGTAAAGGGTGCGGTGTTGTGCGGGGAAACGGCAGCACTAGCCAACGGATTGCCTACGCTACGCACCCCGGGATGCGTGGAACTGGCCACGACACTGCCCGGGCGAAGCGGAGTCCGCCGGTCGCCCCTGATGGTCCTGGGCGACGACCCAGCTGCCCGGCAGGCCCGGGAAAAGCGTTCGTATCCCCTCCGCTACTGCCTGAAGCCCCCAGTTGAAACTGTGGCCCGTGGGGAGTTCAGGTGCACCAGCCCGGTTCAGACAGCCCTGGACATGATGGTTGGCGGCAAGTTTGCTGAGGCCCTGGTGGTCGCCGACGGATTGGCGCGGATGTTGCTTCGCCAGGGCATGCTTCAGGCGGATGCAAACCTGCTGGCCTTACCCCAAATCGTGGCCGGCATTTCGTCCCATCAGCACTCCTCGGCACGCCGCCGGGCCGAACGGGTGGCGGCCCTGGCGAGTCCGCTGGCCGAGTCCGTGGGTGAGTCCTACAGCCGTGCAGCCTTTGAGTTTCTTGGATTCGAGCAACCTGTGCTCCAGCACGCCTTCCGGGACGCCGACGGTTTCATCGGCAGGGCAGACTGCTGGTGGCCGCGGAACCGGGTGGTTGGGGAGTTCGATGGAAAGGCCAAATACGTAGAGGCCGCCGTGCGTGGTGCGGCCACTGCAGAGGAAGCCCTTTACCGGGAAAAGCTCCGCGAGGACCGCATCCGTGCGCTCGGCCTCGGCTTCGTGCGCTGGGGTTGGGCGGACGTGGAAGATCCGGAGCGGCTGAGGCGGAAGCTCCTGACAGCGGGGCTGCGCCCACGAATCAGGGGCCAGTTCGCGGATCCGGATCTTGAAGGTTCGGTTTCGCGAACAAGCCTGGGAGCGTAGGACCTGCGGGAGGTTAGCACCCACAACGGGGAAAACCTGTGGGTATTCACCAACTGTTCGATAAATTCTGTGGCGTGCGTCCTAGCGGGTTTTTGGGGGTTTCTGCTCTACTTGATGGATGACAACGCTGACTGAAACCTCAGTCGCCGGCAACGATGACCGGCGAGACAACAACGAAGACAACAACGTAGACCAGAAGCTAATGATCGCCCTGGACGTGGACGGCACCCTGGTGGACCACGACGGCCACATGTCCCCGGCCGTTCGTGAAGCGGCGCAGGCAGTAGTAGCCGCTGGCCACGAGGTCATGATCGCCACCGGCCGGTCACTCAACGCCATGCTGCCCATCATTGAAAATATCGGTATTGATCGCGGTTACGCGGTGTGCTGCAACGGCGGTGTGACGCTGCGGCTGCATCCGGAACTGGACAACGGCTACGAGGTCATCCACAAGGCCACGTTCGATCCGGCTCCCGCCCTCCGTGCCCTCCGCGAGCGGCTTCCGTCCGCCAAGTACGCGCTGGAGGACGAGGACGGCAACTTCCTGTCCACGGAACGCTTCCAGGACCCGAGCTTCGGTGTGGAGGCTGTGGGCGTCGACTTCCACACCATGCTCGAAGCCACCGCCGTCCGCGTGGTGGTGTTCAGTACCGAAAACACCCCGGAAGAATTTAACGAGGCCATCGAGCACGTGGGCCTTGCCGGTGTCACATACTCGGTGGGCTGGACGGCGTGGCTGGACATCGCGGCCGCGGGCGTCACCAAGGCGAGCGCGCTGGAGAAGCTGCGAGGCCGGCTCGGCATCGAACCGCACCTTACCGTGGCAGTAGGCGACGGGCGCAACGATATCGAGATGCTCAGCTGGGCCGGCCGGGGAGTGGCCATGGGCCAGGCTCCGGAGGAAGTGATCGCCGCCGCGGATGAGGTTACCCACTCGGTGTACGACGACGGCGCTGCACACGTGCTTCGCAGCCTCCTTTAGTTCCCGGGGGACTGGCGGTGTCCTTGGTTCAGCTTGCGGCCGTGGCCGCCTGCGCCGTTTTAGCCGGCCTTGCCATCTTCCAGGCCGCCCTGATCAGCGGCGCTCCGCTCGGGCGGTTGGCGTGGGGAGGACAGCACAAAGTCCTGCCCGCGGGCTTGCGGGTGGGAAGCGCGGGTGTCGATAGTCCTGTACGCGGCTTTCGGGTACGCCGCGCTCGCCAAGGCAGCCTTGGTGCCATCCCTGGGCAATGAGGTTGTCACGGCGGTGGTCACCTGGGTGCTGGCAGCATATTTCACCCTCGGAGTGCTGATGAACGCAATATCGCGGAGCAAATCCGAGCGCGTCGTGATGACGCCGGTGGCCCTGGCGCTCGCCGTCGTCTACCTGGTCCTTGCCCTTAGCTGACTACCAGCCAGCCGCCTCAGGCAAGCCTCGTTGGTCCGACTGGTGCCAGCCTTCGGGCAGAATGGAAAGCATGACCCTGACGACGTTCGCCCTCATCCGCCATGGCCAGACTGACTGGAATGCCGAGCGCCGGCTGCAGGGAGCCACGGACATCCCGTTGAACGACGTCGGTCGTGCCCAGGCGCGTGACGCCGTCGCCGTTTTGTCCGCTTACGAATGGGACGCCATTGTGTCGTCGCCGCTGAGCCGCGCCGCCGAAACAGCCGACGTGATCGCGGCCGGGCTGGGGCTCAGCGAGGTCCGCCGCATGCCGGAACTTACCGAGCGGAGCTTCGGACCGGCGGAGGGGATGCAGGCGGGCCCGGAACTGGATGCCCTGCGCATCCCCGGCGGTTTCCGCGGCGCCGAAAGCGAGGACGAGGCAGCTGACCGGGGACTGACGGCACTGGAGGCACTGGCGGAGGAGTACCGCGGAAGGCGGCTTCTCGTCGTCGCGCACGGGACGCTCCTGCGCGTGAGCCTCAGCCGCGCCGTGGGCAGCACGCTGAAAAGCATTGACAATGCCGTCCTCAACCTGGCCCACCATCACGCGATCGACGGCTGGCAGCTCGAATACTTCAACGGCGAGCCTGTGATGGCCGCCAGCCAGGGCTGACGGCCGGCAACGCGGGTACGGCCAAGCCACCAGCAGCTCAGCTAAAAGGCGACTCAGCCACACACCGCTCAATCACACACCGCTCAGCGACACAGCATCTCAGCCGAACAGTAGCGCGGCTCCGAGCAGCAGCGGGACGGACAGGACTGTGGTGATCACGGCGGTCGACTGCGCCAGCGCCTGCCCAACACCGTAGCGGATGGAGTAGAGGACCACGTTTTGTCCCGTGGGAAGGATGGCGCAGGCCGTGACCACGAACGTGCTGAACGCGTCGAGGTGAAAGACGAACGCCGCCAACGCCCAGGCCAGCGCGGGCTCGACCGCTGATTTGAGCACCACGGCGACAGTGGTGGGAGCGGCCTCGCCGGTGCCTCCGCGAAGGGTGAGGCCGTGCAGGGACATCCCGAAAATGATCAGCATCAGCGGCACGGTCATCTGCGCCGCCAGGGAGACCGGGGCGAGCACGAGCTCCGGTACTTCGATCTCTAAGGCGCTGAGCAGGATGCCCAGCATGGCCGCGACGGTCACGGGGTTCCGGAAGGGCGTGCCAAGGACCTTCCCTACCGAGGGCTTGGGCCCCTTCGGATCTGCCAGGTCCATGATGGTGAGCGCGACCGGTGTCAGCAGGGCCAGCTGGAACAGCATGATCGGTGTGACATACGTGGCGCTGCCCAGGACATAGACGGACAGCGGCACACCCAGGTTGGTGGAGTTCACAATTCCGGTGGACAGGGCGCCGATGACGGTCCGCCGGGTTCCCCAACGCCGCACCGCCCCGACTGTGGCGAAGATTGTCATGCAGGCGATGGCCGTGACAACGGAAATCAGGCCGGTGGCGCTCAGGACCTCGGTGATGTGCCGCGTGGCAATCATGGAAAACATCAGGCTGGGCAGCCCCACGGTGAACGACAACGCGGAAAGCACTTTCGTGCCCTGCTTCCCCAGCACGTTGTACCGGGCCAGGAGGTAGCCAGCCAGCAGCACCATACCCACAACAAAAAAGCCCTTCAGCACCCCTTCCAAAAGGCAGGCCTCAATTCTGTTCGGGGGAAAGTTTGCACTTGTAAACCTACCCGGCCGTGAGGACGTCAATGGCGCGGCGGCCCAGGCTGCCCTCAACGTGCCTTCGCATGCTCTGGCGCGCGAGTTCGGCATCGCCGGCAATAACAGCCCCGGCGATGCGGCTGTGTTCCTCCTGGACCCGGAGCAGGTCCTCGCGGGAAGCCTCCTGGCTTCGCAGCCCGATCTGGCGGTACCGGTCGGATTTGTCCCACAAGCCTTCGAGGATGCCGATGAGGAGTGGGTTGTGGGAAGCCAGATAAAGGGCGCGGTGGAAATCGCGGTGGGCCGTCAGGGCCCTGATGTCACCGGCGTCCTGCAAGGGCTGAAGTCCCTCAAGGGCGGCCTCAATTCTTGTAACGTCCAACGGCGTCCGGCTCTCCGCTGCAAGGGCGGCTGCCAGTGGGTCGAGGTTCTCGCGGATGACATACAAGTTGCGCGCTTCGTCGGCTGTCAGTGCGGCAACCCGGGCGTCACTGTGCGACTTGAGCTCCACCATCCCCTCGGCCGCCAGACGGCGGAGCGCCTCGCGCAACGGGGTAGTGCTGACGCCGATCTCCTGGGCGAGCCTGGACTGGCTCAGCACGGACCCCTGCTCCATCTCGCCCGTCAAAATGCGGCGACGGAGTTCCTCGTAGGCGTACGCGTTCTTGGTGAGAACTGGGGGTTGAGCCACGGCCCCTCCTTCGTTATAGGCTATAACCTGCACTGTAGTAGATCGTACTGACTCTCCCGACCCAGGAAAGGGCGCCTGTGACCGTTGTCCCCGCCGGGCCGGAAACCCCAGCTACGCAGCTGTCCGTGAATGGCCAAGTGCTGCGCATGGTCGATGTGGAGACCTCTTTCGGCCCCGGCTATTCCAGGCTTCCCATTGTCCTCAGGCTGCTGGCGGAAAACGTGTTGCGCAACATGAAGGGACAGGAACGGAACCAGGCCGTGGAGGCCCTGCACGCTTGGTTGGAGAGCGGCACCAGCACTGCCGAGATCGAGTTCCTGCCGACCCGGGTGCTGATGCACGACACCACCAGCACGCCGGCCCTGGTGGACATCGCCGCCATGCGCGACACCCTGGCCGAACACGGAGCGGATCCGATGGCGCTGAACCCGCTGCTGCGGGTGGACGTTTCGATCGACCACTCGCTGGCCGTTGAGGAATACGGCCGGGCCGATGCCGCTGCACTGAACATCAGCCACGAGATTCGCCGGAACCGGGAACGCTACCAGTTTTTGAAGTGGGCGTCGAAGGCCATGAATGATGTGCACATCCACCCTCCCGGCACCGGGATCATGCACACGATCAACCTCGAACAGCTGGCCACCGTCGTCACCACCATCGACCAGGACGGCGTCCGCTGGGCGGTCCCCGACATGATGCTGGGCACCGACAGCCACACCTCGATGATTAACGGCCTCGGTGTCCTGGGCTGGGGAGTGGGCGGCCTGGAAGCACAGACGGTGATGTTCGGGATGCCCGCAACCTTGCGCATCCCCGACGTCGTCGGTGTCCGGCTCATCGGTGAGCTGGGGACCGGGACTCTGGCCACAGACCTGGCCCTGACCATCACCCACCGGCTTCGCGAGGTGGGCGTCACGGGCGAGTTTGTGGAATTCTTCGGTCCCGGCGTCTCCACCCTCGCAGTAGGGGAGCGCGCCGTCGTCGCGAACATGGCGCCCGAATACGGCGCCACCACCGGATACTTCCCGATCGACGCGATGGTGCTGGACTATCTCGCCGGTACGGGACGCACGGCGGAGCAGACCCGCCTCGTCGAGGCCTATGCCAGGCGGGCAGGATTCTGGTTCGACCCGGAAGCCACTCCCGTCTACACCAGGGTCATCGAGGTAGACCTGTCCGCCATTGAAATGCACGCCGCAGGTCCGCGCAGGCCACAGGACCTGCTGCCCTACGGCGGCATCCGCAAAGTTTTGGAACAGGAGGTTGGACCGGATCTTCCCGGCACAGGAACGCTCCCCGACTTCCCGGTGGCCCTGGCCGCGATCACGAGCTGCACCAACACTACGGACCCGAAACTGCTGATCGCGGCCGGACTCCTCGCCCGGAACGCCCGCATGCGCGGCCTGCAGGTTCCCGCTTGGGTGAAAACCTCCCTCGCCCCGGGCTCTCCGGCCGCGGCAAGCTACCTCAACCGTGCCGGCCTCACCGATGACCTCGCTTCCGTGGGATTCGACATCGTAGGATTCGGCTGCACCACGTGCATCGGCAACCCCGGGCCCCTGACGCCGGCTGTTGCCGCGGCGCAGAACGACGGCGCGAGCGAACCCGTGGCAATCCTCTCCGGCAACCGCAACTTCCCCGGCCGGGTACACCCCGACGTCGAACTCAGCTTCATTATGTCCCCGCCGCTCGTCGTCGCCTTCGCCCTGGCAGGGGATGCCAAACGCGACCTCAGCGCCGAACCCCTGCAGTACCTGGCGGACGGCATCCCCGTCTACCTCGAGGACCTGTGGCCCGCCCGCGAAGAGATTGATGCGCTGGTGCTAAAGGCCAACGACCCCACCGACTTCCGCCGCGACTTCCTCATCGCGGCCAGGGATCCGCAGTGGCGGCGCGTCGAAGCTCCCGACGGCGCGCAGTACCCTTGGGATCCGGCATCGACCATCCTGCGCAGGCCGCCCTTCGCGGCGATGACCGAGGGCAGCCTCCTGGGCCACTTCACAGCCCATCCGCTGCTGGTACTCGGTGACGACATCACCACGGACCATATCTCCCCCGCCAGCGCCATTCCGGCGAACAGCGACGTGGCGGACTTCCTGGTGGAGCGGGGCGAGGACCGGGCTGACCTGAATGTCTTCGCGTCCCGCCGCGGGAACTGGGAGGTAATGGTCCGCGGCGCTTTCCACAATAAATCCGTCAAAAACCTGCTCCACCCCGAGGCGCCCACCGCGCAAACCGTCCACGCGCCGTCGGGCAAAACCATGCCCATATGGGACGCTGCGCAGCGGTACCGCGACGAGGGCGAACCCGTGGTCATCGTGGCGGGGGAACGCTATGGCATGGGCTCCTCCCGCGACTGGGCTGCCAAAGCCCAGCGGCTGCTCGGCGTCAGGGCCGTGATCGCCGCCAGCTTTGAACGGATCCACCGCTCCAACCTCATCGGCATGGGTATCCTCCCGCTCGTGATGCCAGCGGATATGAGGGACAAGCTCCTGCGCCTTGAACCCGGGGACCGGATCAGGCTTGAGGCCGGGGAAGAGCACATCCGCCCCCGCACCGGCATCGCGGCGGCGGTTGTCCGCAGCGACGGAACTGAGGAGTCTTTCACAGTCACGGCCGCGGTGGAAACCGGGCTCGAATGCGAACTCCTGGCGGTGGGCGGAGTCATCCCGCTGATCCTTCGCCGGACCCTGGCAGCCAGCGCAAGCAAGCCTTAGCGGGCCTCAAGGATCAGGGCCAGCAACCGGGCAGCAGCCGGCCGGGCAGCATGTTCCTCGTTCCACTGCGCCCGGGCCACCGCCTTGCTGACCGCCTGGGTAGTGATTCCCAGTTCCTGGGCCACCGCCTTCTGCTGGCCGCGCACCCCCGGGGTCAGCAGGTCAAGCACCCGCCACTCGGCTTCGGACCGGTCGCGGACGATGTGCCCCAGCAGCCGCAGCACCGCCTCGGCGTCGTGGGCCACGTCAGGCAAGGGCCCCTCAACGGCAACCGGGACCCGGTCCTTGCTGTTCCGCAGCCGGTCCACCGCACGCCGGGCGTACACCAGCCCATGGCCGGAGGCGTCCTTGATCTGGTTGGGCAGCGGCTCATTAACAGGCCCGACGCCGATCCCCACATACCAGTAACCGGCCCGCAGCGCGATCAGCGCCACCTCCACCGCCTGGTGCGGACATTCAACGATGCCCTGCACTTCGTCCTCCACTGACCGGTCAAAGTCCAGGCGCGCAGGAACGTGCCGCAGGTCCTTGAGCAGCTGCGGCACCCGGTCACCATCGCGCCGGCTATCGGTCTGGTTGATTGTCAGCGTGAACATCTGAAAGCACAGCCTACCCGCAGGTAGCCTTGCCCGGGCAAGCAGGGTTGCCTCACCCGGGCCCATCTGGTGCGATGGAGCAACGGCCGCCTTCGGGCGGCGACCGCGACGTGAGGATGGCTATGACCAGCAGCATGGGGCAGGACGAACTCGAACTTGTGGACCGCTGGTGGCGCGCCGCCAACTACCTTTCGGTAGGCCAGATCTACCTCCGCTCCAACCCGCTGCTGCGCGAACCGCTGAACGCCGGGCACACCAAGTCCCGGCTGCTGGGGCACTGGGGCACCACGCCCGGGCTGAACTTCATCTACGCCCACCTGAACCGCGTTATCCGCCGCGACTCCGCTGAGATGCTCTTCGTGGCTGGTCCCGGCCATGGCGGTCCCGCCGTCGTCGCCAATGCCTGGCTGGAAGGGACGTACTCCGAAATCTATGGCCATGTGGGCAACGACGGGGAGGGCCTGGCTGAGCTCTTCCGCCAGTTTTCCTACCCGGGCGGCATCCCCAGCCACGCCGCCCCGGAGAGCCCGGGCTCCATCAATGAGGGCGGCGAACTCGGGTACTCCCTCGCCCATGCCTACGGCTCGGTCCTCGACAATCCCCAGCTGGTGGCCGCCGTCGTGATTGGCGACGGCGAAGCCGAGACGGGGCCGCTGGCCGCCAGCTGGCACTCCCACAACTTCCTGGACCCGGCCGCGGACGGCGCGGTGCTGCCCATCCTGCACCTGAACGGCTACAAAATCGCCAACCCGACCATCCTGGCGCGCATGCCCGAAGCACAGCTGGAACAGCTCCTGCGCGGTTACGGCCACGAGCCCTACTTCGTCACGGTGAAGGATCCGGACAACACGGAGCAGGCCCACCGGGACTTCGCGGAGGCGCTCGAAAGCTGCATGACCGACATCCGCGCCATCCAGGACTCGCGCCGGCTGCCGGAAAGGGGCGTCGGGCAGGCAGGCAACGAAGAGGCTGTGGAAGCGCCGCATTGGCCCATGATTGTCCTGCGCTCGCCGAAGGGCTGGACTGGTCCGCGGAAGGTGGACGGGCTGCAGGTTGAGGGGACATGGCGGAGCCACCAGGTGCCGCTCTCCGAAGTCCGCACCAACGGCGAGCACCTGCGGCTCCTGGACGAGTGGCTGCAGTCCTACCGCCCGGAGGAACTGTTCGACGGCGACGGACGGCTTCGGCCCGACGTCGCCGAGGGTGCGCCCACCGGTGACTTCCGGATGAGCGCCACGCCCCACGCCAACGGCGGCCTGCTCCGGCGCGCGCTGAAGCTGCCCGCCTACCTGGACCACGCCGTCGAGGTGTCGCAGGCGGGGACTGAACGGGTCAGTCCGATGATTACCCTGGGCTCGTGGATGCGGGACGTGGTGGCCCTGAACCTGGAAACGTTCCGGCTGTTCGGCCCGGACGAGACCGCGTCCAACCGGCTCCAGAACGTCTACGAGGTCACCGACAAGGTGTGGCAGTACCGGATTGACGACGTCGACGAGCACCTTGCGCGCTCCGGCAGGGTGATGGAGGTACTGAGCGAGCACCTGTGCCAGGGCTGGCTGGAGGGCTACCTCCTGACCGGCCGCCACGGCGTCTTCAACTGCTATGAGGCCTTCATCCACATTGTTGATTCCATGTTCAACCAGCACGCCAAATGGCTGAAGGTGCACCGGAAGCTGCCGTGGCGCCAGCCCATCGCGTCGCTGAATTATCTGCTGTCCTCGCATGTATGGCAGCAGGACCACAACGGTTTTTCGCACCAGGACCCGGGGTTTATCGACCACGCCGTGAACAAAAAGGCCGAGGTCATCCGGGTGTACCTGCCGCCGGACGCGAACACCCTGCTGTCCGTGATGGAGCACTGCCTGGCGTCCACGGACTACGTGAATATTGTGGTCAGCGGAAAGCAGCCCTCACCCACCTGGCTGGGACCGGCCGACGCCGCCACCCACTGCCAGCGCGGGCTGGGCATCTGGGAGTTCGCCGGATCCGAGGTGCCGGGGGAGGAGCCCGACGTCGTCCTTGCCTGCGCGGGTGACGTTCCCACGGTGGAGACGGTGGCGGCGGCGGAGCTGCTCAAGGCAGGTGCGCCGGGGCTGAAGATCCGCGTGGTCAACGTGGTTGACCTGATGCGGCTGCAGGACGAGAGCGAACATCCGCACGGGCTTCCGGCCCGGGACTACGACGGGATCTTCACCACGGACAAGCCTGTCATCTTTGCCTATCACGGCTACCCCGCGCTGATCCACCGGCTGGCCTACCGCCGCACGAACCAGGAGGGACTGCACGTACGCGGCTACAAGGAGGAGGGGACTACCACCACGCCGTTCGACATGGCCATGCTGAACGGCATCGACCGGTTCCAGCTGGCTATCGACGCCATCGACCGGGTGCCGGGCCTGGCCGAGAAGCATTCGATGCTGCGGCAACAGCTGCAGGACAGCAGGATCCGTGCCCGCGAGCACACCCGCACGCACGGTGAGGACCCGGAGGAGATCCGGAACTGGAAACTCGGCTGACCGCTTTCCTAGCCGGGCAGCCCGTCGAGGCCGCCGGCGGGCATGTGGATCCAGCCTTCCTTGCGGGCGGCGGCAGCGTGGGCGCCATCGGGCAGGGCGGTCAGTCCGACGGCGACTGCACGGGCGGTGAGGGAAGCGACGACGGCGTCGAACAGGTCGTCCGAGCCGGCCAGCCTGTCCTCGTGCCCGGCAAGGTCCAGCCACGGCGCCTGCCGCCGAAGGCTTCCGAGCAGCACCGAAAGGCGCTCGGCTTCGGAGGTGCCGCGTCCTTTGTAGCCGTGGGCGCCCAGGCCCCAGAGCTTCAGTGAGGCAGCGGGGGTAGACCTCCGCCAGTTTGCCGGATCCGTCCCTGGGCTGGGGTCCGTGGAGTGCTGCGATCTTCGCCTGGATGACCGCACACCTCATGGCCGGGTGCGCGAGCCGGTCTGCCGAGACGCTCAGCGGAATCAGGCCGGTGTTCGCGGTGACGAAGCGGTCCCTGTCCCGGTACGCGAGCAGGCGCCGGCCCTCGATGCCGTCATAGGCCAGGACGGGGCCGGCGTCGAAGTCCAGGTGCCCCGTGAGGAACGGGATCAGCGCCTGCGGCCAGCCCACCGGGCAATCAATGCCGGTCATATCCGTGGCGGCGAAGAGGTCCACGATGTCCTGGTCAGAAACGTCGAGTGCGAGGTGAACCAGCCGCGCCGGGCCATTGTCCCATTCGATGACCGCCACGGCTGTCTTTTTGGTGGCCGCGGCGAGGTCCACTCCGAGCGTTCTCACGTGACCAGACTCTACCCCTGGCTGTTCTGGACCCGTTCTGGCCCGTTTTGGGGCTGCTCTGGCCCGTTCTGGACACCGGATGACTCCGGCCCCTGGTTCTGGAACTCTGGTGCAAGGCCGGCCGCCCGGCAGTCCACCGCCCGAAAGGACCACCCATGCCCTGGCTCGATGTGCTGGGCAATGACATCCACTACACGGACTCCGGCCGGGGCCAGCCAATAGTGCTGCTGCATGGCCACGCCTCAGCGGCAGCCTGCTGGGAGCCGATTACCGCCGAGCTGGAGCAGGACTTCCGGGTGCTGGCGTACGACACCTACGATCACGGCTGGTCATCGAACTCGCCCCGGCAGGGTCCACTGGTTGACCGGGTTGCGGAACTGGATCAGTTCATCAGCTCCTTGGCCTTGGAGAATCCGGTCATTGTGGGGCAATCCATGGGCGGCATGACAGCCCTGCGCTGGGCGGTCCGGAATCCCGGCGGTGCCGCAGCACTGGTGGTTTGCGGGATGGGCTGGCCGCTGGTGGTGCCGCCTCCGGGGCAGGCCGGCCAGCCGGAGAAATTCGAGGTGTTCAGCTCGCTCGACGCCGACGAAAGGATCTGGCTCGGGGTAGGGAACTCCTTCACGGACCGGTGGATCGCAGAGAACCCGAAGGACTATGCCCGCTATATCCGGGTCCGCTCCACCGCTGCCGCCATCGAGGCAGCCCGCTACCCGCGCAGCCTTGAGCAAAGCCAGGGGGAGTTCCTCAGCGCCGACCCGTCGGACGTGGGCTGGTTCCAGCAGGGACTGGAATCCATAACCAGCCCGCTGCTGGTGTTGATCGGGAACCAGGAAAGGCCGCGCATCCGCCGCGGGGCCGAACACGTGGCCGCCACCGTGCCTGGCGCCAACCTCCTGGTGGTGGAGGACGCCGGCCACAACGCCTACTTCCAGCGCCAGGACATCCTGGTGGAAGCCATCCGGAACACTGTCGCCGGCGCCCGCACAATCTGACGGATGCCTGCCCCCTTGTGCTCTGCCCTGTACCTGAGCGCGCCCGGGATCCCGCCCCTCTCGCCGAGGGAGTCTCCCCGGGCGAAAGCCGCCCATAAGCTGCGCACTTGCCGCCCGACGTCGTCCACGTCCTCCCAGCCGGCTCCGGCGATCAGCCCGACGCCGTCCCACGTGGTCCGGTTGCCGAAGAGGAGTGGGAGGTCGATGGTGTGGGCGGCACCAAAAATGTTCCCGGACGCATGCCAGTTCAGCACGTACCTGTGCGCCTTTCCGCCTGCGCCGGCATGGCGCCGGGCGAACCTTCGGGCCGCCCGGCCATAGACAGTCTCTGTGACTATCCAGTCGATGGCCCTGACCGCGGCGGCTCCGGCGACCGGGACCCGGGCCAGCCGGCTCAGGTAAGGGCTCCGCGGCAGGAACAGCCGCGCCTCCTCGGACGTGTGCCCGATCAGTACCTCAATCCCGGGGGCGGACCGGTTCCAGGCCGCCTCGATCTCTGGTTCCTCCGGCAGGGGCGCGTGCCCGTATTGGGTGCCGAAGGGCATGGCGGCCAGCATCCCGAACTTCCGGGCCACCTGTGCCACGTGATCCTCCCGTTCCACCACGTCCATTGCGGGAGTCTTCTCGGTGACTGTTTCGGCCGCGATGCCCATCGCATGGTTCATCTTTGCCCTGCCGCGGGAAATGCCCAGCGGGGCGCTTTGGACGATGGCCCGCTGGAACAGTTGCGGCGCTTCCGGAGTGGCCATGAGGTGGGCGATGGCGTCGCCGCCGGCGGACTGTCCGAAGGCGGTCACACGGCCCGGATCACCGCCGAACGCGGCAACATTCCGCTGCACCCAGCGGAACGCCTCAAGCTGGTCCAGCAGGCCCAGGTTGCCCGGGCGGCCCGAATGCGTGGCCAGGAAGCCGAACAGCCCCAGCCGGTAGGTCACCGAAACCACCACTACGCGGTTTTCGGCCACCAGCACCGCCGGGTCGAAGATGGCAAGGTCGCCGGAACCGGTGGTGTAGGAACCGCCGTGGATCCACACCATCACCGGCAGCAGCTCGCCCGGGGCAAGATCGGCGGGCATGGTGATGGAGAGGTTTTGGCAGTCCTCGCTGCCCGGGAGTTCCCCGTAGCGGGTGCCCAGGACGTCGTCGAGGAACGGCACGGGCCCCTGCGGACAGGCCGGTGCGGGGGACGTTGCCGCAAACGGTTTGGTCCAGCCCGCAACAGGTACGGGAGGCTGGAAACGGGCCGCCCTGGCGTAAGGAATTCCGGTGGCCCGGACGACGTCCCCGTCGCGCCAGCCGGTGACAGGACCGCAGGGCGGGTTGAAAGTAGGCTCCGAACTCACGAACCAAGCGTTGCACATCCCGCTGGTGCTTCCCTGACAAACGACGACGGCGGGTGCCCGGCTCTCGCGAACCAGGCACCCGCCGTCGGACAGCTTGCGAATCAGTGGCCGGTAGGCACGTAACGCTTGATGGAGGCTTCCAGTTCGGCTTCGGCGGCGGCGCGGTCGCCCCAGCCCTCGGCCTTGACCCACTTGCCCGGCTCCAGGTCCTTGTAACGGGTGAAGAAGTGCTCGATCTCCTTGATCAGGAACTCGTTGACGTCGCTGACTTCCTGGATGTGGTCAAAGCGGGCATCCACGGGGACGCAGAGGACCTTGGCGTCTCCGCCGCCGTCGTCGGTCATGTTGAAAACGCCGATGGGGCGGGACTCAACGATGACGCCGGGGTGCAGGTCGAAGTCCTGCAGGAGCACGAGTGCGTCCAACGGGTCGCCGTCCTCGCCGAGGGTGTTCTCGAAGTATCCGTAGTGCGTGGGGTACTGCATGGAGGTGAAGAGGACGCGGTCCAGGCGGACGCGGCCGGTCTCGTGGTCAACTTCGTACTTGACGCGTGATCCCTTGGGGATCTCGATGGTCACGTCATGCTTCATGGAATGCTCCTCGGCAATTGCAGGGGGTTCGCGGCACACTTGACGGCCCTTTAAAGGGAGTGTCCGTGCCGCCGACTATTATTGAGGATATAGCGAGAGGCCCTGGAATCAGGAACTTGTGGGGAAATTTCAGGACTTGAGGATCAGCACCAGCATGACCAAACCAACTGCCGCGGAACCATGGCTCGACCGTGTCCGCCATGGTCTCCGGGGCACCGTCCCGGCCCTGAAACGCTTCTGGCCTTCGGTTTTGCCGGCGGTACTCCTGGTGGTCCTCATCGTCCCCGGGGCCCTGCTGGTTGCCCCGGGTTTCCTGGGGCCGGAGGCGCCTGCACCCGCTCCGCCGGCGCCGGAATGGCAGCAGCCTCCCGCCACATTGTCACCAGCGCGGGGACTTGCCCCGCTGGATGATTCGGCGGACGTCCCGCTCGCGTCCAGCGTCACTGCCCAGGTGGAGCCCCTGTTGAAGGCCGACGGCGGCGGGAGCTTTACGGGGCTGGTGCAGGATGCGCTGACCGGGCAGGTCCTTTTTGACCGCGGCGGTTCCGAGAGCCGGGTCCCGGCATCCAACCTGAAGCTGCTGACCGCGGTGGCGGCCCTCCGCTCCCTCGGCCCGGAGCGCCGGTTCACCACCTCCGTGGTGCAAGGTCCGGAAGCCGGGCAGGTGGTGCTGGTGGGCGGCGGCGACGTCCTGCTCGGTGCGGGGGAGTCGAACGGGGACCTGGTGATGGGCCACGCCGGCCTGGCGACGCTGGCTGCCCGGACGGTGGAAGCGCTGAAAGCAGCCGGCACCAACGGGGAGCTCAGAGTGCTGGTGGACGATTCCCTCTTCACCGGCCCTGCCCTGAACCCGGCCTGGGAGAGCGGGGATGTGGCTGCGGGGGAAGTGGCGCCCGTGTACCCCTTGGCCATGAACTCGGCCCGCTACGATCCCGCCGTCACCACCGGCCCGCGCCCGCAGGACTCTGCGGTGACGGTGGCGGAGGAATTTGCGGCCCGGCTGCGGACGGCAGGCGCGGCCGCGGGACTGGCCGTGGCAGCCGCCGTCGAACATTCCCCCCTTGCTGTCCAGTCAGGCGGCGGGGAGCCGGCGGTCCTGGCGGAAGCGGAGTCGGCCACGATGGCCGAGCAGGTGGACCTGATGCTGCAGGCCTCGGACAACTACCTGGCGGAAGTGTTGGGACGGATGGCCTCGGTAGCGGCGGGCGGACCGGGCAGCAACGACGGCGCCACGACCGCTGTCCGCGCGCAGCTCGCAGACGCCGGAATTTCCGTCGAAGGCATCAAACTGGTGGACGTGTGCGGGCTGGCCATGGGCAACCAGGTCTCAGCCCGCCATTTCTCCGAAGTGGTGCGAACCATTGCAGCCGGCGCGGACAGCCGGCTCCGCGCCGCGCTGAACGGTTTCCCGGTGGCCGGCCTCACCGGCACCCTGGACACCCGTTACGGCGAAGATTCAACGGCCCGGGGTGCAGGCCTGGTCCGGGCCAAGACCGGAACTTTGAACACGGTGTTGGCGCTCAGCGGTTACGTGGTGGACGCTGACGGCCGCCTCCTGGTCTTCTCCTTCATCGGCAACGGGCTCACGCCGGGCGCCGCCGGCAACAAGGTGGCTTTGGACCGGGCCGCAACGGCGCTCGCGGCCTGCGGCTGCCGGTAGCGGTGCTGCTTGCAAAACCCGCCGCTAGGACTCCCGGCGTGCCGGCTCAGTCGCCTGCAGCTTGGATGCGGCGGTACTAACGGATTGAACGCCTGACGGCTGCGTTGCAGGTTCGGCCGCAACAGCGGCGGTAGCAGTGGTGCCCAACAGGGCAGCCATCACGACGGCGGCCAGCACCGACTTCCAGCCCTTCCGGGGACCGACGGTGAGGGGAGCAACGGGACGGTACGGGATCATGGAGTTCTCCTTCGGTGGTTGGGCTCTTGGTTACTACCGTGCCGGACCGACTTAGCGATCGGCTTTCGCGATCCTGTGAGCCGGCTGTGCAACAGGTCAGGCCCGGGGCAGCAGGGGCGGCTGGTTCGCCGGTCAGCGAACTTAAGGACTATCCACAGCCTGCTGTGTTCTGATGGGACCTATGGAGTCCACTGCAGGTGAGTCGTCAGCACAAACGTTGTCCAGCCAGGCCTCGTCCCTGATCAACTGGGACCTTGCCGCCTCCACGGCGGCGCGGCTGGCTCCGGCGGGCCCGGTCTTGAACCCGGCCGCAATCGGCGACGCCGTGGAGAGCCTGCGCAGGCTCGCCGACGCCTCGGTGGAGCACGTCCATGAGATCACGGGGCTGGAAGCGGCCCGGAATCTACGGGATTCGACCGTGCTGGTAGTGGACCGCGCCTCGTGGGCCAAAGCCAACACCCAAAGCTTCGCCGTGATGCTGAAGCCCGCCATGGAAAAGATGCTCGAAAGCCGGCGCGGTTCATTGAGTCCGGCCGCGGCCAGTGTCAGCGGCGCCATCACCGGCAGCCAGTTGGGCGCTGTCCTGGCCTTCCTGTCCAGCAAGGTCCTTGGCCAGTACGATCCGTTCGCGGCGCTCGCCGAAGGTTCCACGGCGCCGTCGGGCGGACGCCTGCTCCTGGTTGCCCCCAACATTGTCGCTGTCGAACAGGAACTGAACGTCACTCCTGAGGATTTCCGGCTCTGGGTCTGCCTGCACGAGCAGACCCACCGGGTCCAGTTTGCCGCGGCGCCCTGGCTGCGGCACCACATGCTGGAGCAGATTGACGAACTCAGCGGGCACCTGTTGGGCAATGTCGATTCGCTGATGGAGCGTGCCACGGCCGCCGCCCGTTCGCTGAAGGACCGCTCGGCCAATGGCAACACGCCCGGCCGCGGAGCCATCCTCGACCTGCTGCAGGATCCCGAGGAGAAAGCCGCCATCTCGCACCTCACCGCCGTGATGAGCCTCCTCGAAGGCCATGCGAACGTGGTGATGGACGCCGTGGACGCCAGCATCGTGCCGTCGGTGAAGACCATCCGGCAGCGCTTCAACGACCGCGGCAAGGACCGCGGCGTCATCGAGAAGTTCATCCGCAGCCTCCTGGGCCTGGACGCCAAGATGCGCCAGTACTCCGACGGCGCGCGCTTCGTCCGTGCCGTGGTGGACGTGGCGGGAATGGAAGGCTTCAACCGGGTGTGGGAGTCGGCGGACCACCTGCCCACCGAGCCAGAAATCCACGATGCCAAGCTGTGGATTGAGCGGATGGGACTCTGATTAACACCGTTCCCCAACCCAGCGAACCAGCCCAGCGCAGTGACCCGGCCCAGCGCATCCAGCCAGCCCAGCGCAGCGGACGACGACGGCCCGGCCGGCTGGCGCCCGTCGTTGGCACTGCCCGCAAGATGCTCCAGGACGTGCTGGCCCAGGCCGGCTACCCCCGGCACCTCCTGATCGCCTGCAGCGGGGGGCCGGACTCCCTCGCCCTGGCAGCAGTGGCCGCCTACTTCGCCCGCCGCGGCCACGTCGATGGCCACCCGGTGACGGTGGGCGCCGTGGTGGTGGACCACCAACTGCAGGAAGGGTCCGCCCAGGTTGCGGCCACGACAGCCCGGGTACTGCAGGAACTGGGCCTTGCCCCCGTGGAAATCCGGACGGTGACAGTGGCCACTGCCGGCACAGGCCCCGAAGCCGCGGCCCGGGGAGCCCGGCATGCAGCCCTTGTAGCAGCCGCCGAAAACCAGGGCGCCGACGCCATCCTGCTGGGCCACACCCTGGACGACCAGGCTGAGCAGGTGCTCCTGGGCCTGGCCCGGGGGTCGGGAACCCGGTCGCTCGCCGGGATGAGGCCTGCCCGCGGCAAGCTGCTGCGGCCCTTCCTCGGACTCCGCCGGGCGGACACGGAGGAGATCTGCGACCTCGAGGAGCTGGACCCGTGGCACGATCCCAGCAACGCGGATCCGGCCTTCGCCCGTTCGCGCACCCGCGTGGAAGTCCTGCCGCACCTTGAGGAAAAGCTGGGGCCCGGCGTCGCGGAATCCCTCGCCCGGACAGCCTCCATCCTGCAGCTCGACGCCGACTACCTGGAGGAAGTGGCGGAAACCACCTTTACATCGCTCGTGGAGCGGAATGGCCGCGAACTGGCCCTTCCCGAGGACGCGTTGCGCGGCTTGGCCCCCGCCATCAGGTTCCGCGTGATCGCGAAGGCAGCGGCCGACGTCGGCGGGCAGCAGCCTGGCTACCAGCGCCTTTTGGCGGCGGAAGCGCTGCTGCGGCGGCAGGGTTCCGCCGGCCCGGTGGAACTGCCTGGAGGCGTGAGCGTCTACAGGTTGTCCCTCGCGCAGCTGGAAGGCCTTCCAGCGGTGAACAGTGCGCAGGGACCTGCTCAGCCCGCACCCGTTCACCGCGGAGGCGCACGCTGTGGGAAGCTAGTATTCCGGCCTCAAAAACCGCCCGCAAAATAGTCGCACCCCCGCATCTACACAGGAGCCATTGGTGGATTCAAACGACGTCCAGGCAGACCTCAAGCACGTTCTCTACAGCAGGGAGCAGATCCAGCAGCGCATCACCGAGCTCGCTGCTCAGATCGACAAGGACTACGAGGGCCGCGAGATCCTCATTGTGGGCGTCCTCAAGGGTGCCGTGATGGTGATGGCTGACCTGGCCCGCGCCCTGCACAGCCACATCTCCATGGACTGGATGGCAGTTTCCTCCTACGGCTCCGGCACCCAGTCCTCGGGAGTAGTCCGCATCCTGAAGGACCTGGACACGGATCTGATGGGCAAGGACGTGCTGATCGTGGAGGACATCATCGATTCCGGCCTCACCCTCTCCTGGCTGAAGACCAACCTGGAATCCCGCGGCACCGCCTCCGTGGAGATCTGCACCGCCTTCCGCAAGCCGACGGCCGCCAAGGTGGAGATCGACGTCAAGTACGTGGGTTACGACATCCCCAACGAATTCGTAGTGGGCTACGGCCTGGACTACGCCGAGAAGTACCGCAACCTGGACTTCGTCGGCACCCTCGCGCCGCACGTCTACGAGTAGGCCGCGCCGCTCGAACTTGGGTAACAACATTGGCATCAAGGACGTGGCCCTGGCCGCTGGAGTGTCCGTCACCACGGTCTCCCATGTCCTGAACGATGTTGCCTACGCGCGCGTCAGCGCAGAAACGCGGAACAAGGTCCGGTCTGCGGCGGAGCCACGTCCGCGTCGGCTTCATCAACAACATCGCGGACGCGCCTTTCAACCTTGAACGGCTGCGCGGCTTCCGGGAGACGCTCGCCGGCGCAGGGCTCGACGGCGACGGTGCGCCTGTGCAGGCAGCCTCCTCCGACGCGCAGGGCGGCTACGAGGCCGCGCCGCATCCTGGAAGGCGACAACCCGCCGTCGGCCCCTGTTCTGCTACAACGACCGCATGGATGGGCGCCTACCGCGCAGCCGCTGAGCTGGGCCTGTCCATCCCGGCGGACCTGTCCGTGGTGGGCTTCGATGACCAGGAGCTGATCGCCGCCAACCTGCACCCCGGGCTTTCCACCGTTGCCCTGCCGCACTATGAAATGGGCGCCTGCGCCGCGGAACGCCTGATTGACACGGTGGAGGGAACGCCGTTGCCCGGTGCTTCTGCCCCGGAACCGGTACTCCTTAACTGCCCGCTGGTGGCCCGTGCCTCCGTGGCCGGGCCCCGGGTTTAGCTGTAATGGCGGCGCCGGCACGGGTGGCGGCGGCCACTACGCCCAGAGGGAACTTTTGCCCCACACCATGCGTGATCTACTCCGGACGGTGTATAGCTAGAAGCTGACGCAGCACCATCACGCGCGCAGACTACTCGCCGTGAAGCACTACCAGGAGGGACGGGGCCAGCCCCGAACAGATGAAAGCTAAGAACTTCTTCAAGGGCCCGGGCATCTGGATCGTCGTTGTGATCGTGATGCTCCTCGTGGCCTTTGCAACGCTCGCTCCCGGCGGTGCAGCCCGGATCGACACTGATAAGGGCCTTGAACTGCTCGCCGGCAACAAGGTGGAGCAGGCAAAGATCTTCGACGGCGAAAACCGCGTGGACCTGGTGCTGAAGGACAATCTCCAGGTGGACGGGCAGGACAAGGGGAAGAGTGTCCAGTTCTTCTTTGTGGACGCCCGCGCCCAGGACGTGGTCAAGGCAGTCACCGACTCCAAGCCGGCCGAGGGCTACACGGACCAGCCGATCGAAAGCAACTGGTTCTCCGGCCTGCTCTCGCTGCTGATTCCGGTCATCCTGCTCGGTGCCCTGTTCTGGTTCCTGATGACCCGGATGCAGGGCGGCGGTTCCAAGATCATGCAGTTCGGCAAGTCCAAGGCCAAGATGGTCAGCAAGGACATGCCGCAGGTGACGTTCGCTGACGTGGCAGGCTCTGATGAGGCTGTGGAGGAACTGCAGGAAATCAAGGAATTCCTGCAGGAACCGGCCAAGTTTCAGGCTGTCGGGGCCAAGATTCCCAAGGGCGTGCTGCTCTACGGCCCTCCGGGTACCGGTAAGACCCTCCTGGCCCGCGCTGTTGCGGGCGAGGCCGGCGTCCCCTTCTTCTCCATTTCCGGCTCGGACTTCGTGGAAATGTTCGTCGGTGTGGGCGCCTCCCGCGTCCGCGACCTCTTCGAACAGGCCAAGACCAACTCTCCCGCCATCATCTTCGTGGACGAGATCGACGCCGTCGGACGCCACCGCGGTGCGGGCATCGGCGGCGGCAACGACGAACGCGAGCAGACCCTTAACCAGCTGCTGGTGGAAATGGACGGCTTCGACGTCAAGACCAACGTCATCCTCATCGCCGCCACCAACCGGCCGGACGTGCTGGACCCCGCGCTGCTGCGCCCCGGCCGCTTCGACCGCCAGATCGGTGTGGAAGCGCCGGACATGATCGGCCGCGACCAGATCCTGCAGGTACACGCAAAGGGCAAGCCCATGGCACCTTCCGTGGACCTCAAGGCCGTTGCCAAGAAGACGCCCGGCTACACCGGTGCAGACCTGGCCAACGTCCTGAACGAGGCGGCACTGCTCACCGCCCGCTCCAACGCCAACCTGATTGATGACCGCGCACTGGACGAGGCCATCGACCGCGTCATGGCCGGCCCGCAGAAGCGCAGCCGCGTCATGAAGGAGCACGAGCGCAAGATCACCGCGTACCACGAAGGCGGCCACGCACTGGTGGCGGCCGCGCTGCGGAACTCCGCACCGGTCACCAAGATCACCATCCTTCCCCGAGGACGCGCCCTCGGATACACCATGGTGGTTCCGGACAACGACAAGTACTCCGTGACCCGCAACGAGCTCCTGGACCAGATGGCCTACGCCATGGGCGGCCGCGTGGCGGAGGAAATCGTCTTCCACGATCCCTCCACCGGCGCCTCCAATGACATCGAGAAGGCCACCGGCACCGCCCGCAAGATGGTCACCGAGTACGGCATGAGCGAACGCGTCGGCGCCGTCCGGCTCGGCCAGGGCGGCGGTGAGCCCTTCCTGGGCCGCGATGCCGGGCACGAGCGCAACTACTCGGACCAGATCGCCTACGTGGTGGACGAGGAAGTGCGCCGGCTGATCGACCAGGCCCATGACGAGGCGTACGCCATCCTCGTCGAGAACCGGGACGTCCTGGACCGGCTGGCCCTCGAACTGCTGGAACGTGAAACGCTGAACCAGGCCGAGATCGCTGACATCTTCCGTGACATCCGCAAGCGCGATTTCCGTGAGGTGTGGTTGTCCAAGGAGACCCGCCCGGTGCAGAAGGCCGGGCCGGTGGAATCCCGCCGGGAGCAGGCTGAGCGTGAAGCCCAGGAAGAGGCCAAGAAAGCGCGCCTGGACGAGCCGCTGGACGCCCAGCCGCCGCATCCGCAGGGTGTTCCGGAAGACGCTCAGTTCCAGGGAGGCATCCCCGACTCGGGGCCTGACGCCCTTCGCGGCTAAGCTTTCTTACGTGAACCACTTCGACGACGACGACGTTCCCGCCTCCGCCGGATATCCGGCGGAGGGCGGCGCCCACCATTCAAAGCACCATAAAGTGGACCGGCCCCGGATCGAGGCAGCCGTCCGCGAGATTCTCCTGGCCATTGGAGAAGACCCGGACCGCGGCGGCCTCGTGGACACCCCCAAGCGGGTGGCCAAGGCCTACGCCGAGGTGTTTGCCGGGCTGCACCACGACCCCGCCGACGTCCTGTCCACCACCTTCGACCTCGACCATGAGGAACTGGTCCTGGTCAAGGACATCCCCTTCTACTCCACCTGCGAACACCACCTGGTGCCGTTCCACGGGGTGGCCCACGTGGGCTACATTCCCTCGCACGACGGAAAGGTGACCGGGCTGAGCAAGCTGGCCCGGCTCGTGGATATCTACGCCCGGCGTCCGCAGGTGCAGGAGCGCCTCACCACGGAGATCGTCGAAGCGATGGTCCGCCACCTCAAGCCCCGCGGCGCCATCGTCGTTGTTGAATGCGAACACATGTGCATGTCCATGCGCGGTATCCGCAAGCCCGGAGCGAAGACCGTCACCAGTGCGGTCCGCGGGCAGCTTCATGACCCGGCCACCCGTGCCGAAGCCATGAGCCTCATCCTCGGAAGGTAATCGACACACCATGGATTCACTCGCTGCAGCGCCGGGAACCGGCCCCGCAACCTCGCCACTGCCCGTCCTGCGCAAACCGCGCCCGGCAGCCCGCTTCGAAGACCTGCCCACCGACCGCACACTGGTCATGGGAATCGTCAACGTCACGCCCGATTCCTTCAGCGACGGCGGCCAGCACGCCACAGCGGACTCAGCCATCGCCGCCGGGCTGCGCATGTTCTACGCGGGAGCGGACATCATCGACGTCGGAGGCGAATCCACCCGCCCCGGCGCAGAAGACGTCAGCCCGGACGAGGAACAGCGGCGCGTGATCCCCGTGATCGAAGCATTGGTGAAGGCCGGCGCCCTGGTCAGCATCGACACCATCCACACCGCCACCGCCGCCGCCGCGCTGAACGCCGGCGCGGCCATCATCAACGACGTCTCCGGGCTCACCATGGAACCGGAAATGGCCGACCTCGCAGCGTCTTCCAAGGCCCCGTACATCCTCACCCACCGCCGCGGCGATGCGCGCACCATGAACTCCCTCGCGGAGTACAAGGACGTTGCCGGCGAAGTGGTTGCCGAGCTGGCCGGAGTGCGGGACAAGCTTTACGCCGCCGGCGTCAGCCCGGAGCGGATCATCATTGACCCGGGCCTGGGGTTCGCCAAGAACGACGCCCAGAACTGGGAGCTCCTGCAGAACCTGGACCAGCTGGACAGCCTGGGCCACAAGGTCCTGGTGGGCGCCTCCCGCAAGAGATTCCTCGGCACCCTCCTGACCGTTGCCGGGAAGACAGCCGCCCCCCAGGAACGCGATGACGCCACCGCGGCCATCACCGCCATCAGCGCCTACCGGGGCGCCTGGGCAGTCCGCGTGCACGACGTCGGCCCCAGCCTGGACGCCGTGAAAGTTGCCGCGCGCATGGCCGCCCCCAGAACCAGCCAGTAGGCCCAGCCATGGACAGGATTACGCTGACCGGTGTCACCGCCGTCGGCCATCACGGCGTCTTTGATTTTGAACGCCGCGAAGGCCAGCCCTTTGTTGTGGACGCGGTGCTGTACCTCGACTTTGCCCGGGCGGCGGAATCGGACGACGTCCGGGACACCGCGCACTACGGCGAGGTTGCACAGCGTATTACTGAATGGATTTCCGGTGAACCGCTGAACCTGATCGAGGCGCTGGCTGTACGGATCGCGGACAGCCTGCTCAGCGAATTCCGGCTCCAGGCCGTGGACGTCACCGTGCACAAGCCGCAGGCCCCCATCGAGGTGCCTTTCGGCGACGTGGCGGTCAGTGTGCACCGGGCCAGGAATGACGGGCGCAGGGCCAACGGGGATCAGGCCAACGGGGAGAGACCAGCGCAGGGGGAAGCCGCATGAACTCCGGGTATTCCAAGGCGGTGCTGGCCCTGGGCAGCAACCTTGGCGAGCGCAACGAGACACTGACCGAGGCCGTTGCGGACCTCGTGGATCCGCCCGAGATCCGCCTGCTCGCCGTTTCACCCGTTGTGCAGACCAAAGCTGTGGGTGGTCCGCCCGGCCAGCCGGACTTCCTGAACATGGTGATCACCATCGAAACCAGCCTCAGCCCGCAGGAACTGCTGGAACACTGCCAGTCGGTGGAAAACAAGCACCACCGCGTGCGGGAGGTGCGCTGGGGGCCGCGAACGCTCGACGTCGACATCATCACTTATGGCGACCTGCGCAGCGATGACCCTGTCCTCACCCTGCCGCATCCCCGTGCGGCCACCCGCGCCTTCGTCCTGTACCCCTGGTCGTTGATCGAGCCCGCTGCCACGCTGAACGGCGAACGCATCAGTACCCTTGCCACCCGCGCAGATGACTTCGGCGACCTTGCCCTGTTCGACGGCTTCGGCGACTTCGACGGCCTGCCCACCGCAGGAGCTGTGGAGGAGCGATGAAACCCCTCAACCCGTTGCGCCTGATGCTGATCGGCGTCATTCTGGCCGTAGCGGGCTGGTCCGCGACGGTGGTGACCGGCCGCTACGGCATGGGAACCCCCGTCCTGCCGGCCACCGCGCTGGCCACCATGGGCGTGATTGTGGCCATCACCCTGATCCTTGGCATCAGGATCCTGCGGTGGCGCAACAGCAACAAACCCAACAGCAACAAGAAAAAAACCCTGCTCGATCCGCTCCTGGCGGCCCGGACGCTGGTGCTCGCGCAGGCTTGCGCCTACGCGGGAACAGTCCTGCTGGGCTGGCATGTGGGGATTTTCCTGGACCAGCTGCGGATCTGGAGCCTGCGCAGCAACCAGGGCATTACCTGGCTGGCGCTGGCGATGGCGGGCGGCGGACTGGTGATGATCGTGGTGGGCCTGCTGGTGGAGCGGTTTTGCCGGATTCCGCCGGAGGACGGCGACGCGGACAGTGCAGACGGGAAGCCGGGCCGCCAGGTACGCGGCGAAGCCGCGGGGGAAGGCGAATATGCATACCGAGGCGATTGACCCGCCGGGAATCGCCTGGCACCGGGTGTCACCCAAATATGTCACAGTCCGGCTGGTGGAGTGGGCGCTGGCGAACCTCGTCACGGTGCTCCTGTTGTCCCTGCCCCTGGTGCTTGTCCTCCTGGATGCGTGGGCCTGGCCGCCGCTGTGGCTTGCAGTCACCGTGCCGTCGGCCGGGCTGGTGCTGGCCCTGTGGCGGCTGGTGTTGATTCCGCGGCAGGTCCGTGCCATCGGGTACGCCGAACGGGACGAGGACCTGCTGATCAGGACGGGCATCTTTTTCCAACGCACCATGGCCGTCCCTTACGGCCGCATGCAATACGTGGATATCGGCGTGGGCCCGGTGGAGCGCGGACTGGGCCTCTGCACCCTGAAACTCCACACCGCCTCACCGGGGACCCGCGCGCACATCCCCGGGCTGCCCGCGGCGGAAGGCGCACGCCTTCGTGAGCAGCTTGCGGCCCGCGGCGAAGCCAGGCTGGCTGGACTGTGACCGCAGAGGGACCGCTCCCGGAGCCTGGCGCTCCGCGCACTGACCCTGCCCCCGAAAGCGCCGCTCCCGCCGGTGTTCCGGGCAGTGTCCCCGCTGGTGTTCCGGGCACTGCGGCCGACGGCGCTCCAGGCGTCCCCGCTCGTGTTCCGGGCCCTGCTAGCGTTGCGGGCACTGCGGCTGGCGGCGAACCAGCTACCGCAGCCGACGGCGAATGGCTGCGGGTGCACCCGGCGTCGCCTTTTGTGCGTGGCTGGGTGGCCCTGGCAGCGATCGGCTTCTTCTTTGGCCGGGACGTTTTCGAGCGCGCACTGCAGGGCCGGCCCCTCACGGGCGACGAGTTCGCCGGCCGGGCACCATGGCTGCTGGCGGCGGGCGGCATCATGCTGATCATCGCGGTGCTTGGTTTTATCCTCACCTGGTACTTCACCAAGTACCAGGTGTCCGGAGGCTACGTCCGGGTCAACACCGGCTTCATTTTCCGCCAGCAGCGCCAGGCGCGGCTGGACCGGGTTCAGGCCATCGACATTGTGCAGCCCCTGCTGGCCCGGATCTTCGGCCTGGCTGAACTCAAGTTTGAGGTGGCAGACGCGGGGGAGTCCGCTGTACGCCTGGCCTACCTCACCATGGACGAAGCACGCCAACTCCGCGCCACCATCCTGGCCCGCGCGGCCGGTGTGGCCGTGGACCCGTCTTGCCCCGACGGGCCGGCACCCGAGGCGCCGGAATATCCGGTACTGGCGGTGCCGCCGTCGCGCCTTATCGGGTCCCTGCTGCTCAGCGAGCAAAGCGTTGTTGTGGTGCTCGGTGGTGCCGCATCCGTGGTTCTTTCCGCGGTCACCGAAAACCGGAGTTTCTACTTCTACCTGATTCCGGCTGCCCTGGGTCTGGCGGCCAGCTACTGGAACCTGTTCAACAAGGGCTACAACTTCACCGCAGCCATCTCTCCGGACGGCATCCGGCTGCGCTACGGGCTGCTGGACACCCAGGCGCAGACGCTTCCGCCGGGCCGGATCCAGGCCTTGAAAGTGGCCCAGCCTCCGTTATGGCGGGCGCTGGGCTGGTACCGCATCCAGGTCAATGTGGCCGGTTACGGCGGTATCGAGAACGCGGCGGAGGGTTCCGCGCGGACCACGCTCCTGCCCGTAGGCCGACTGGAGGACGTGATGGCGATCCTCGCACTGGTGCTTCCGGATCCAGGCACGCCTGATCCTGCGGTCGTCTTCGGCGCCGGGCTCCATGGCCTGGATTCCGACGGTGGCTTCATCACCACACCACGCAGCGCCCGCCTGCTGGCGCCGCTGGGATGGCGCCGGAACGGATTTGCCGCAACGGACACAGCTCTGCTGATCCGCTCCGGCCGCTGGTGGCGCGAGCTGATGATGGTGCCGCACCAGCGGACCCAGTCCATGGCACTGCACCAGGGCCCGCTGGCACGCCGCTTCGGAGTGGCCGACCTGGTGCTGCACACCACCGTGGGGCCTGTCTCCCCGCGGCTGCGGCAGGCCGGCGTCGAGCAGGCTCAGGCGCTTTTTGACGCCCAGTCCGCCCGCGCACGGCTTGCGCGGAAGCGGCAGACCACTGAGCAATGGCTGGCGCAAGTGGCACCACGCGAGCGCGTAGTTGAGTCTGAGCAGGTGGTTGAGCCTGGCCCTATGGTTGAGCCTGGCCGAGCGACTGAGCCTGGCCCTATGGTTGAGCCTGGCCGAGCGACTGAGCCTGAGCCAGTGGTTGAGCTTGGCCCGGTGTTCTGGCCGGAGCCTGTCGAAGGACCCCAGCCGGTCAGGAAGCATCTACCGGTGGTTGAGCCGGCCGAAACCCCAGTTCCCACGCAGAAAGGCCACCACCATGGCTAAGCCCGGACGCCTCGGCGTCGGAATCATCGGAGCGGGCAAGGTGGGCGCCGTGCTCGGCGCAGCGCTGCGTGCAGCTGAGCACGCCGTCGTCGGGGTTTCAGCTGTTTCCGATGCCAGCCGTGAACGTGCCGAGACGCTGCTGCCGGGCGTGCCGGTCCTGGAAGTCCAGGAAATTGTGGAACGCGCGGAGCTGGTGCTGCTGGCGGTGCCCGACGACGCTCTGCCCGGCCTGGTGGACGGACTGGCGAAGCTGGGTGCGTGGCAGCCGGGTCAGCTGGTTGCCCACACGTCGGGCCGCTTCGGAGTGGGAGTGCTGCGTCCCGTTCGTGCGGCCGGCGCTGTCCCGCTGGCACTGCATCCCGCGATGACTTTCACCGGGATGAGCCTGGACCTCACCCGCCTGCTGGACTGCACGTTCGGCGTCACCGCGGATGCCGCAATGCTGCCGATAGCGCAGGCGCTGGTGGTGGAAATGGGTGCGGAGCCGGTGGTCGTTGCCGAGGCGGACCGGACGCTCTATCACGCAGCCCTGGCGCACGGTTCAAACCATCTGGTAACCCTGGTGGCGCAGGCTTCCGAGCTGCTGCGCGATGTGGGAGTGGAGGCGCCCGAGCGGATGCTGGGTCCGCTGCTGCGGGCAACCCTTGAGAACGCGCTGGCGTCAGGCGAGTCCGCCCTCACCGGGCCGGTGGCCCGCGGCGACGTGGGAACTGTGAAAGCCCACGCGGAGGCATTGCGGGAGTTCGACGGCGGCAGGCAGGGCGATGTGCTCGCAGCGTACCTTGCGATGGCGCGCGCCACAGCCCTCCGCGCCGAGGGGCGCGGGCTGCTGAAACCCGACCAGCTGGGGGAATTGCGCACGGCCCTGGAACCGGAGGAAGACTGAAGATGCCCATCGAACTCGCCACAACCGTTGCCGACCTGCATGCCGAGAGCGCCCGGCTACTCACATTGAAGCGCGGAACCTCCCAAGGCCTGGTGCCCACCATGGGCGCTCTGCATGAGGGGCATGCGGCACTGGCCCGGACCGCCGTCGAGCAGAACGACGTGGTGGTGGCCACCATTTTCGTTAACCCGCTGCAGTTCGGCGACGCCACGGACCTGGACCGTTATCCGCGGACTCTGGACGCCGACCTCGCCTTGCTGGAAGCGCAGGGAGTGGACCTGGCCTTTGCACCGTCCGTGGAGGAGGTGTATCCCGCCGGCGCACCGCTGGTGCGCGTCACGTCCGGAACGCTGGGGGAGAAGTGGGAGGGAGCGTCCCGGCCAGGCCATTTTGACGGTGCCCTGACAGTGGTGGCCAAGCTGCTGCACTACGGAATCCCCGGCGCCGGGCTGACCGCTGGTGAGGGGGCGCAGGGCGGACTGCCGTCATACCGGGCCTACTTCGGCCAGAAGGACGCCCAGCAATTGGCACTGGTCCGGCGGATGGTGGCTGACCTGAACTTCCCGGTCGAAATTGTCGGCGTGCCCACGGTACGGTCAGCCGACGGGCTGGCGCTCTCCAGCCGCAACCGCTTCCTGTCCGACGACGAGCGGGAGGCCGCGCTGGTGCTGTCTCGGGCGTTGAGGCTGCTTGAGGAGCGGGCAAACGCGCGGGAACCGCTGGACCTTGAGTCTGCACAGGCAATGGTGGAGTCCCAGCCGCTGGTGTCGTTGGACTACTTCGATGTGGTGGATCCGGCCACCTTGGAGCCACTGGCCGAGAACTGCCGGGAGACCCCGTTCCGGGGCGAGGCGTTGGCACTCGTCGCGGCCAAGGTGGGGCCTGTGCGGCTGATCGACAACGTCCCCCTGAGCTCCTAGCTGCTTTTGCCGGCTCCTGTCGGTTCCTGTCGGTCTCGGGAGCCCTTCCCGTCGCGGGGCCAGCTCGGCCGGAATTTGCGGGCGGGTGCTTGGGCTAGATGCCGGGCCTGCCCCGGCTGGTCATCAACTGTTCCAGGAGCGCGCGTTCGGGCATGCCCGGGTTCCTGGCAACGCAGCGGCGGAGCCTGGCCCTGGCAAGCTCTTCGCCCGGTTCGTTACTGCAGAGCACCTCGTCGATGATCTCTTGGGCCTGCCACCGCAGTGACTCGATGGCGAACTCCCTGATCTCAGCCGGAGTATCGCTCGTCATCCACGGATCGGGATCCGACGGCAAGCTTTGGAATATCCGCTCTGCTGACATAGGGGCCTCCTTGCACTGATCCGACTACGGCGTCGTAAGAACTGCGCGTAGGAAAAACACTACAGCGGGGCAGACCGGTCTGTCTTCCCCTGCGGCGGTAAACTGGGGTTGTAATGATTCCAGAAGCGGAGTATCCAGCGGCCAGTGCGCGTGTCCACGCACCGTCAGCAGAGCCTTCGGCGGCAGCTCCCGTGCCTATTGTCAGCGAAGCGCCCGTGCCGGAGAGTGCTGCCGCCAAATCGGTCGGCAGGATAATGGCCGTAGCCTATGAACTTTTCTCGCGACGCGGTGTTCGGGATGTTGGCGTCAACGAACTGATTGAGCGGTCCGGGGTAGCAAAAGCCACCTTCTATCGTCATTTCCCCTCCAAGGATTCCCTTGTCCTGGCTTTCCTCGAGCAGCGGGACAAGCAGTGGACTGTGGATGCAATCGTCTCCGAAGCCCGGCGCCGGGGAAACACGCCCGACGAGCAGCTGTTGGCCATTTTCGACGTCTTCGGGGACTGGTTCCTGCGCGAGGACTTCGAGGCATGCTCCTTCATCAACGTCCTGCTGGAAATGGGCCCGGCCCATCCGCTCGGCCAGGCAAGCATCGACTACCTCGCGAAAATCCGGGGACACGTCCAGGCTCTAGCTGAAGAGGCCGGGCTCCAGCGGCCCGATGAGTTCGCCCGGTCCTGGCACATCCTGATGAAGGGTTCCATCATCTCCGCCACCGAAGGCGACATGCAGGCCGCCAAACGCGCCCAAGAGATGGCCGGCTGGCTGATCGAGCACCACCGCTGAAGTCCCACCTCGTGGTTGAGCCTGCCGCAACCTGGCCGTGGGACAAGCCTCCTCTGGTGGTTGAGCCTGTCGAAACCCGGCCGTGGGACAGGCCTCCTCAGCCGGTTAACAACTCCATAAGGGCGTGTTCGAACGGGCTTTTATCGGAAGGCTGGTAATTGGATATTTCGGCGTGCAGGAGTCCGGGTGGCCATTGTGGTGGTTCCGGGTCGGGTTGTTCGGGTTTGTAGTGTCGGCCGGTGGGTGAGGTCCAGCCGGGTGGTTCGTTGTGGGTTGCTGGGGTGGGTTCCCAAGGGCTGTTGTGTTTGAGGCGGTGGTGTTTCGGGCAGAGCTGTGCCAGGTTGCTGATCCCCGTATGTCCGCCGTGTTGCCAGGCTTGAAGGTGGTCGGTGTCGTTGTCCAAGGTCCGGTTGTTACAGCCGGGGAAGGTGCATTTGCCGTCCCTGAGCTGCAGGGCTTTTTTCATGGCTTTGGTGAGGCGGTAGCTGGTGCGTCCGATTTCCAGTGGTGCCCCGTCCCGGGGGTCGACGAGCACCCGGTAGAAGGAGCTGGCCCCGTCGGTGACGAGCTTGCGGGCCATGGAGACAGGGATGGGACCGTAGCCGTCCAGGGTTGCGGGTTCGTCGGTGAGGCCGAGGAGCGCGAACACGGGGACGGTGATGAGGACGTCCACCTTTGGCATGGGGACGTTGCCGAGATCCGCGTAGCCGTTGCCGCCGGCGTTCTCGTACTCGGCGGTGGCCGGAGCCTGGTGGTCGGTGGTGGCGGTAGCGGCCGCGGTAATCGAGTCATCGAGGTCAGACGGGGTCAGCGAGGCCAGCCCGATCGTGTCCTGGTCGTCGTCGTGGGTTCTTACCGCGTTACCTTGACCCGGGTTGCCTTGACCCGGGTTGCGTTGACTCGTGTTTCCTTGGCCTGTGGTGTTTTGTCCTGTGCTGATTCCGGCGGTGCTGGTTCCGGCGGTGCGGGTGAGGGCTGGGCCGGCGCTGAGAAGCAGGCCGGCGGCGATGTCGGGCCGGAGTTGTGTCATTGACCGGGGCTCATCCGGGCCTTGCAGGCCGCGGGCGAGGGCGGTGGTGCGGTTCCAGATGGCTGAGGCCTGGTGTGCGGGGATGTAGAGGGAGAGCCAGGCCATGCCGTCGCGGTCCGGGGTGCATTCCATCCGCCGGTCGGCGGCGCTTTTGGTGTGGCGTTTTTCGAGGGATTCGGGGTGGTGGCGTTCGCGCCAGTTACGGACTCTGGTCCGGAACCGTGACGGTACGAGTTCGCCGGCGGCGGCTCCGCGGGTGGGGTTGGGGTCCAGGACGTGGGCTACGAGGGCGGCCGCGCCGGCAGGGCCGAGGCCTTCGGTTTCGTCGGCGATGATTTTGGCGTGCTGCCAGGAGATGGCCCCGGCGAAGAGGGCGTCCATGGCGGGTGGCAGGGAGGTGAGGTGGCGGGATTGGGTGACGAGTGCTCCGGCGGCGGGGGAGCTGATGGTCAGGACGCCGGCGATTTCCTCAACTGCGGACATCTCCGCGTAGGTCCGTTCCTGTACGGACGCTTCGGGCGGGGTCATCGCGTGCTGGATTTCGATGGCCTCGGCGGCATCCCGCGCCTTCACGGCGGCGAGCTGGGCTTCGACCTGCTTCACGCCCGCCATCCGCTCCAGCCGGATCTCATACTGCCGCTGCAGGACATCCATCTCAGCCCCGGTACTGGCGCCGGTAGTCAGGGCGGCATCCTCAACGAACAGCGCATCAAGGCCAGCGATGGAGGCATGAATGCCGTCCATCGCTGCCACTGTGCCCGCGCCGTTTCCCATAGAAGCATCATCTATCGAGGCACTGACATTTTTTGAGGTTGCGACTGATGGACGAACCGGCGCAGCAGGAAACAGCGATGCCGCACTTACAGCCCCGCCTGCCGGATCCATTTCCATACGAAAATCATCCATCGAGGCACTGACATTCTTCGTTCCAGCCAAACAAAGCCAGCCATGGGTGGGGAGGCAAAAGTGCCTTGCCGCCGTCGTAACGGTCCTCCCTTCCCGGCCCTAAAAGAGGATGCACGCAAAAGATAGTCAGCTTGCTTATCACTTTCGGTTTTCCTACGCTGGAAGCTGTCAGGCAAACAACTCTCGAAGCAGTATTCTGCGCCCTCAATAACGCGCGGAACGCTGCCTCATATGAGGAGGAAAAATGGCAGAAAACAGCATTGCAGGCAAGAAGGTCGCATTCCTGCTGACGGACGGCGTGGAGCAGATTGAACTGACCAGCCCATGGCAGGCAGTGAAAGAGGCCGGCGGCCAGCCCACCCTGGTGGCACCCAAGAGCGGAAAGCTGCAGGGTTTCGAGGGTACAGAAAAGGGCGACACGTTCGACGTCGACCTCACCGTGGCCGAGGCGAATGCCGGCGACTTTGACGCCCTGGTGCTGCCTGGCGGCGTCGTTAACGCCGACCACCTCCGGGTGGACAAGGACGCCCAGGCCTTCACCAGAAGCTTCTTTGAACAGCACAAGCCGGTCGCCTCCATCTGCCACGGACCGTGGCTGCTCATCGAGGCCGGCGTGGTGCGCGGGCGGAACGTCACTTCCTATCACACGCTGCAGACGGACCTGAAGAATGCGGGCGCCAACTGGACCGACGAGGAAGTAGTGGTGGACCAGGGCCTCGTCACCAGCCGCAACCCGGATGATCTTCCGGCCTTTAACAGCAAGCTGGTCGAGGAAATCTCGGAGGGCCAGCACGCCGGCCAGACAGCCTAAACCCCCTTTGTTCCCTCAGGGTTAAGGAAAAAATACCGTGCGGAGGAATTACTCCAGCCGGTAGAGTGTTGGAGTCTGCAGCGACGCCGATCGCGCACCTTTCAAACAACTCCCTGAGGGAACACCCATGTCTACCGAAGTCTCTCCGAACCCCAGCGGCAAGCCCGTCCAAACCGAAGGGACCAAGCCCGCCGCGCCGGAGAAGATGTCCCGCGAATCGGTGACAGTCATCAGCACGCTGCTGGTGGCGACCTTTGTGGTGATCCTCAACGAGACCATCATGAACGTCGCCCTGCAGCGGCTCATGGTGGACCTCCAGGTGGACGCACCCACCGTCCAGTGGCTCTCCACCGGATTTATGCTCACCATGGCCGTGGTCATTCCCACCACCGGCTTCATCCTGCAGACCCTGTCCACCCGCGCAGTATTTATGCTCGCAATGGGTCTTTTCGCAGGCGGCACCGCACTTGCCGCAGTGGCTCCGGGCTTCGAGATCCTGCTGCTGGCGCGCATTGTCCAGGCCGGCGGGACGGCCATCATGCTGCCCCTGCTGATGACCACCATCCTCACGCTGGTTCCGCTGGCCAAGCGCGGCGCCGTGATGGGCAACGTCAGCATCGCGATTTCCGTGGCACCCGCCATGGGCCCCACGGTTTCCGGGCTGATCCTTGAGCACTTCACCTGGCGGTTCATGTTTGTGTTCGTCCTCCCGGTCGCCCTCGCGGCCCTTGCCATCGGTGCCAAGTACCTGACCAACGTGGGCGAGACGGAGAAGGCCAAGCTTGACGCCCTTTCCGTGATCCTCACCGTCCCGGCTTTCGGCGGCCTGGTCTACGGACTGAGCCAGATCGGCGGAGGCCACGGCGGCCAGGCCGGTCCGAGTGTTCCCGCGATCGCCGCACTGGTGATCGGCGTCGCCAGCCTCACCGTCTTTGTCCTTCGGCAGGTCCGCCTGCAGAAGGCCGACGCTCCGCTGCTGGACCTCCGCGCCTTCAATATCCGAATGTTCACCGTATCGGTCCTGCTGATGGTGGTGGCCATGATGGCCCTGTTCGGCGGCGTCATCCTGCTGCCCTTGTACCTGCAGGAAGTCCGCGGCCTGGGCTCCTTGGAGACAGGTCTCGCGCTGCTGCCCGGCGGCCTGGCGATGGGCCTGCTGGGCCCCGTTATCGGCCGGTTGTTCGACAAGGTTGGACCGCTGCCACTCACCGTCACCGGTTCAGTCCTGATGGTGGTGACCCTCTGGCAGTTTTCAATGCTCGACGCCGGCACGTCCGTCGCGTGGATCATTACACTTCACGTGGGGCTGAGTTTCGGCCTGGCCCTGCTGTTCACCCCGGCGTTCACCACCGGCCTGAACCCGCTTCCGCCCCACCTTTACTCGCACGGCTCCGCGATCATGAGCACCACCCAGCAGGTTGCCGGTGCCGCCGGTACTGCGCTGCTCGTGTCCATCTTCGCCGTGGTCTCTGCGGCGTCCGGCCTCGTTGCGGGGATGAGCGCGGCCTTCCTGACAGCGACTGTCATAGCCTTCGCCGCCGTCGTACTCTCCGCCATGATGCGCAAAACCGAAGGTGCCGGGCCGGGTCACGGGGGCCACTAGGCTTTGGGTGATCGAGCCTGTCGAGGCCCTTGGGTTTCGACGGGCTCAACCACCGGGTCGACGGGCTCAACCAGAGAATTAGACAGGCTCAAGCACCGGGGGACGGGTCAGCCGGCGTAGAAGTCCGCGAGTTCCTTGATCAGCTTGTCCGGAGCCTTGATGACGCCGTCGTGGCCGAAGCCGGGCAGGATGGTGTAGCTGGAGCCGGAGAGGACGTCGTGGATCTGGCCGCATGCCACCCCGAAGTACGCCGGGCTCTTTTCGCCCACCACGATCAGTGTTTCCAGCGGCAGTTCCAGGAACGGCTCTGCCGGCATGTCCGCGGCGATGATCGCCTTGATCTCACGAACACCGGTGCGCATCAGTTCGCGCTGCTGCTTGCCCTCTGACGTGCCGGCGGTGAGCTTGTTGGCCAGGGTCAGCATGGCGAGCGGCATCCTGGACGAGAAGGCGCCGCCGGCTTCGAGTCCGCGCTGCAGGACGGCGAGGGCGCGGTCGTCGTCCCCGGCCGCAATGGCGCGCTCGTATTCGGTAGTCCAGTCCGCCTTAACGCTGTGGTTTACGGAAACCGCGGGATCGTAGACGGCGAGCCGTTCCACCGGCAGGGTCCGTGCCGCGTGGAGCGCAACGGCCCCGCCGAAGCTGTGCCCGAAGACATCCGTGCTTGAGGTGTGCTTCATGACGGTGTCGAGGTCGCGGATGTCCACGTCCAGGGTGTAATCCTCCGGCTGCGGGGATGACGAGCCACGGCCGCGGCGGTTGAACGTGTGCACCGGGCGGCCCAGGGCGGCGCTGAGCTTCTGCGCGAACTTGGTGTAATCCGCGGCCGTCACCAGGGACGGCGGGACAACCACTACGCCTGAACCGGCGGAAGCCAGTTCCGTACCGGTGGAAAAGAGCTCCAGAGTGCCGCCGTCGGGGGTCCTGATGTTCTCGCGCGTCATGTTCCGAGCCTAGCCGAGCAACCTGAACGCGGGCACCATGGACACTACGGGCTGCCCGGGCAGTAGCGAGCAGGGACAGTGAGTGTGCCCGTCAGCCGAGGCGTTGGATGAGCGCCGCGCTCTGCTCCCGGATCGCCGGCAGCTCAGTACCCAGCCCGCAAAGAATGAGCCCGGCATCCGCGGCCTGCAGCGGAGAGGCCGAGGTGGCCAAGCCGTCTGCCCGCAGATTGATCAGGGATTCGACCAGGCGGAAAGCCAGGTCCCCCGGGTTGGCTCCAATAGCGGCCGCAGTGCCCGCAGGGGACAGGGCCCGGCCGAGCTCCCCGTACACATTGCGCAGCTCCTGCCGGTCGGCCAGGAACCGTTCGAAGCGCCCGCTGCGCGCCTCGGGCAGGTGGTACAGGACGCCGAGGTTCCAACGGGCACTGCACAATTGCGTTCCGTCATAAAGGGCGACGGCGTGAAGGCGGCTCCCAGCCGGAACTTCCCTTACGGGCAGGGCAGCCACTGCCCGGGCGAACGCCAGCCCGCCGGACACGGTGCCCTCAAGGAGGTCCTCGAGGATGTCGTCCTTGGTCTTGAAGTGGTGGTACAGCGAGGACTGCCTGATCCCCACGGAATCAGCGATGGAGCGGGTTGAGGTGTTGGCGAACCCTTGGGTGGTGAAGAGTTCAGCAGCCGCATCCAGGATCTCCTCCCGGGCGGTGGCCCCTGGCCTGGAGGGTTGTTGGCTGCGAGGGCGTCCCGGTCCGGCTGAAGTCACCGCTTCATTCTTGCACCATCGTTAGAGCGCATTTGAGCGCCGCGGGAACGGTGAGGGGACGGAAATACACCGGAAACAAGATGTCTATGCGCCTTTTACAGGGGTGAAACTGTTTGGGGACATCGCGCTGGAAAACTATCAATTGACCGGTATTCCGCAGCCATCGGCCGAGGGCTGCATTACCGCCGGCCCCCTCGCCGTTCCAGCCCCCGGAGAATCCGATGACCTCAACCGTTCTTCCCACCGTCCACACGGACGATGCAGATTTGACGTCCCTTGGCTACGAGCCCACCCTCCACCGGAAACTGGGCCGCTACGCTTCCTTTGCCGCCGGCTTTTCCTTCGTCTCCATCCTCACCACCATCTTCCAGCTGTTCGCCTTCGGCTACTCCTTCGCGGGACCGGCCTTCTTCTGGACCTGGCCGGTAGTGCTGGTGGGCCAGCTCCTCGTGGCCCTGAACTTCGCCGAACTCGCTGCCCGCTATCCGTTGTCCGGAGCCGTGTACCAGTGGGCGCGGCGGGTTGGCGGCGAGGGCGTGGGCTGGTTTGCCGGCTGGTTCATGGCGATCGCCCAGGTGGTCACGGCCGCGGCCGCCGCCATCGCCCTGCAGGTGGTGCTGCCCCAGCTGTGGGACGGCTTCCAGCTCGTGGGCGGAGACCCCGCGCTCAACACGGTGACGGGAGCTGCCAACGCGGTGATCCTGGGTGCCGTCCTCCTGGTGGCCACCACCATCATCAACTCATTAGGCGTCAAGCTCATGGCCCACGTGAACTCGGTGGGCGTCACCTGTGAAATCGTCGGAGTCGCAGCCGTCATCCTGGCCCTCATCAGCGCCGCCCAGCGCGGACCGGACGTTGTTGCGGACACCACCGTGCTCCAGAATTCCGAGCTCGGCTCCGTGGGAGCATTCCTGGTCTCCGGGCTGATGGCCGCTTACGTCATGGTGGGCTTCAACTCCGCCGGTGAACTCTCCGAAGAAACCAAGGACCCGCGCCGGACCGCTCCCCGCACCATCCTCTCCGCCCTGCTCATCTCCGGAATCGGCGGCGCGCTGATGATCATCACCGCACTGATGGCCGCACCAAGCCTCGACGACGGCCGGCTCGCCACCGAAGGTCTGCCCTACGTCCTCACCGCCGTCCTGGGCACCTTCTGGGGCAAGGTCCTGCTGGTGGATGTAGCCATCGCCATCTTCGTGTGCACCCTGGCCATCCAGACCGCCGGTTCACGCCTGGTCTTCTCCATGGCCCGCGACGGCAAACTTCCCGCCTCGGCACTGCTGTCCTCCGTCCACCCCACCCGCGGAACGCCCATGTGGCCCTCGATTGTCATCGGCGCCCTGGCCGTCGGAGTACTCGCCATCAACGTGGGTAACGCGGCCCTGTTCACCACCCTCTGCAGCGTCTGCATCGTGATGGTCTACCTCGCCTACCTCCTGGTGACCGTGCCCCAGCTCCTCAACCGCCTCCGCGGCGACTGGAACCAGGTGGGGCAGACCCTTCCGGCGGGACTCTTTTCACTCGGACGCTGGGGCCTGCCCGTCAACATCCTGGCCGTCCTCTACGGAGCCGTGATGGTGGTCAACCTCGCTTGGCCGCGGCCCGAGGTTTACGACCCCAGCGGCGAAAACCCCGTCCTGCTCTACTCCGCACCGCTCATGGTGGCAGTGGTCCTGCTCCTCGGAGTCTGGGTCCGGCGCCGGAACCTGGCAACCAAGGCCTGAGCGCCCGCACCAGAGCCCGCAACAACATCGGCGCGAACCAACAGCGCTTCCGAACAACACAGGATTGACATGACACAAGTAACCGATCGCCCAGCAGGTACAGCAACTACCGCAGGCGCCCGTGCCCACGCCAGGGAGCAGCACGGCAGGACCGTCGACAACATGCGGTACGTGCCGGCCGCCTCTGCCCCGGCACGCCTGACCGCCGGCCTCAGCGACGGCGCCATGGGCAAGCTCACCTGGGCTGAATCCCTGGCCTTTGGCCGCTACACCACGCTGGCCCTGGCCCGCGGCACCCGGATCAGGCTCACCGACACCTCCGGCGATGCCTGCGTGCACGCCCTCCTCTACCGCGCCGAAGCGCTCCACGAGCGCCTCAACGTCGCTGATACCGTCAAGGTCCCCTGGCAGGCCTACCCCACCACCGGCCACCCATTGCTTTCCGACGCCGGCCGCCTGATGGCCACGATCGCCGCCGATACGTCCGCCCGCCACGACGCCCTGACCGGCGCCACCACGCTTGAGAGCAACACGGCAAAGTACGGTGCCGGAACCGCCCATAGTGCGTCCCCGGCCGCCCGCGAACTGCTCACCCTCGGAGCGCTGAAGAACGGGCTGGGACCGCGCGATGTCGCCCCGTCCCTCTCCCTCTTCAAGGGCATCACCGTGGACCCTGCCGGAAGCATCACCTTCACCGGGAGCGCCGGGCCGGGTGCCGCCGTCGAACTTCTCCTCCAGATGGATGCGGTGCTGGTCCTTGCCAACACCGCGCACCCGCTGGACCCCCGCCCGGATTTCACTGGCACCGCCGTGGACATCGTTGCCTGGTACGCCCCGCAGGACCTGGCAGCGCTGGAAGCCGGCAGCCTCACCGGCCCACTGCCGCCCGAACACCAGCAGGCACTGCGCAACACCGACCACGACCTGACCGCGAGGAACGCCCGATGAACACCGCCATCCACACTGAAACCATCGCGGCGGCCCGCGACATCGCCTTCGCACCCGGCGACGTGGTGCTTGACGAATTCGTCGAGGCCCGCGGCCCCTGGTCCGCCGTCGTGGCCGCCGGCGATGTGCTGACCATCGTGGACCTCGAAGGCAACCAGGCCGTGGACTGCCTGCTGTACGCCGCGGGGGACACCGCCGTGCGCTACTCCGCCGCCGTCACCATCGCGCGGCAGCAGTCGATTGTCCTCACCACGGGATCCGTGCTGAGGGCGGACACCGGGGCGCCCCTGATGACCGTCGTCGCGGACGAGGTAGGGGTCCACGACACCATCGGCGGCGCCTGCTCGCAGGAATCCAACACCCTCCGCTACGGCCAGCACACCCGGGAACAGCACGCCTGCGTGGAGAACTTCCTGATCGAGGGCTCGCGCTGGGGCCTAGGCAAGCGGGACCTGGTGTCCAACATCAACTGGTTCATGAACGTCCCCGTGGATCCGGACGGTGCCCTGGGAATCGTGGACGGCCTGTCCGCTCCCGGCAAGCGGGTGGCCCTGCGGGCCGAGGTGGACACCCTGGTGCTCGTCTCCAACTGCCCCCAGATCAACAACCCCTGCAACGGCTTCAACCCCACCCCCGTCCGCATGATCGTCACCCGGCCGGAGGCTGCACTGTGAACAACAAGAACCTGAACACCTTCGACACCCTCCTGATCGCCAACCGCGGCGAGATCGCCTGCCGCATCATCGAATCCGCCCGGAAGCTGGGACTCCGCACGGTTGCCGTGTTCTCTGAAGCGGACCGGGGCGCCAAGCACGTCCGGCTCGCGGATGAAGCGGTGCTCCTGGGGCCCGCGCCGGCCAAGGAGTCCTACCTGCGGGTGGAGGCCATCCTCGAGGCTGCCAAGTCCACCGGATCCGGCGCCATCCACCCCGGCTACGGCTTCCTGTCCGAGGACGCCGCCTTTGCCGAGGCCGTGGAAGCAGCCGGGCTCGTCTTTGTGGGACCCACCGCCGAGCAGCTGCGCATCTTCGGCACCAAGCACACAGCGCGCGAAGCCGCCCGGGCAGCCGGCGTGCCGATGATCGCCGGTTCCGGGCTGCTTGAGGACGTGGACGACGCCGTTGCGGCCAGCACCGCGATCGGGTTCCCGCTGATGCTCAAAGCCACCGGCGGTGGCGGCGGCATTGGTATGACCGTATGCCGCAGCGAGGCCGAACTCGTGGACAGCTTTCCCCGCGTTGCCCGCCTCGCCGGCGCCAGCTTCGGCACCGCCGGTGTCTTCGCCGAACGGTACGTCGAGAACGCCCGCCACGTTGAGGTCCAGATCTTCGGCGACGGCGAAGGCCGGGTGGCCAGCCTCGGCGACCGGGACTGCTCGCTGCAGCGCCGCCACCAGAAAGTCCTCGAAGAGGCACCCGCCCCGGACCTGCCGGACGAACTGCGCGAAGAACTCCACCGCAGCTCCCGCGCCCTCTGCGCCTCCCTCAACTACCGCTCCGCCGGCACCGTCGAATTCGTCTACGACTCCACCCGCCGCGAGGCTTCCTTCCTGGAGGTCAACGCCCGGCTCCAGGTGGAGCACCCCGTCACCGAAGCCGTCACCGGCGTGGACCTGGTGGAGTGGATGCTGCGCCTGGCCCAGGGCGGAAGCGAAGCTGCATCAGTCCTCGACGGAGTGCCGGACAGCCTGCCAGTCTCGGGGCACGCCGTGGAAGCCCGCGTCTACGCCGAGGACCCCGCCCGCGGCTTCCAGCCCAGCGCCGGCACCGTGACCAACGCCGTTTACCCGTCCACCGAAGATGTCCGCGTGGACGCCTGGGCCGAAACCGGAACCGAAGTCTCCACCAACTATGATCCCCTCCTGGGCAAGATCATCACCTCCGGCGCGAACCGCACCGAAGCCCTCGACCGGCTGGCCGCCGCGCTCGCCGGCACCCGGATCGACGGGATCGAAACCAACCTTGGGATGCTCCGCGCCGCCACCGGCCTCGGCGTGGTCCGCAGCGTCCAGCACTCCACCAGCACGCTGGACAACGTGGGCGACCCGGAGCCGCGCATCACCGTGGGGCGCCCCGGCCTGCAGACCAGCGTCCAGGACTGGCCCGGCCGCACAGGACTGTGGCAGATCGGTGTACCCCCGAGTGGGCCCATGGACGATCTTTCCTTCCGCCTCGGCAACACTGCCCTCGGCAACCCGGAAGGTGCTCCCGGCCTGGAATTCACCATGACCGGCCCCAGCCTGACCTTCACCCACACCACCACCGTCTGCGTCACCGGCGCGGAAGTCACGGTCACGGTTGACGGGACGGAGGTACCCACCTGGGCTCCCGTCACGGTCCCCGCGGGAGGAACGCTCGACGTCGGAATGGCCGGCAGCAAAGGCCTCCGCGGCTACATCCTCTTCGAGGGCGGCCTGGACATACCGCAGTACCTGGGCAGCGCCTCCACCTTCACCCTGGGCCAGTTCGGCGGCCACGCCGGGCGGGTCCTGCGCGCCGGTGACGTGCTGCGGGCAGTTGCCCCGGACGCCCGGACTGCCGGCAAGGCGTTGAGCGCAGCGGTCCCGCTGGACAGCCGCCCGGCCCTGACCTCGGCCTGGGAACTTTCCGTGGCGGAAGGTCCGCACGGTGCCCCGGAGTTCTTCCAGCGCGAAGATATCGAAGAGCTGTACGCTTCGGAATACGAAGTCCATTTCAACTCCGCCCGCACCGGTGTCCGGCTGATTGGCCCCAAGCCGCGCTGGGCCCGGACGGACGGTGGCGAGGCCGGCCTGCACCCGTCCAACATCCACGACACTGCCTACTCCGTGGGAGCGCTGGACTTTACCGGTGATACTCCCATCCTGCTTGGACCAGACGGCCCCAGCCTGGGCGGGTTTGTCTGCCCGGTCACCGTGGTGACTGCCGACCGCTGGAAGCTGGGCCAGCTCCGGCCGGGGGACAAGGTCCGGTTCGTTCCCATCCGGGTCAGCCAGGCGCCGTCGGCAAAGGACCTTGGCCCGGGCCGCCAGCTTGTCCTGCCCGGCGACGCCGCCTGGTCCGGTGGCATCTCAGCAGTGACCTCAGCCGTGACCTCCGCGTCCGGCCTCCGTACGGCCCGGGGCGATGGCGACGACGGCGTGCTCGGACGGGTGCCGGAAGGTCCCGGGCGGCCGGCGGTCACCTACCGCCGCTCCGGTGACGACAACCTGCTGGTGGAATACGGCGAGATGGTGCTGGACCTCGGCCTCCGCGCCCGGGTGCACGCCCTGCACCAGCACATCGAACAGCTCCGCGTGCCCGGGATCGTCGACCTCACCCCGGGGATCCGCTCGCTGCAGATCAAGGTGGACCCGTCGGTGTTGACCACCAAGCGCCTGCTGGGCCTCGTCCAGGAAATCGAAGCTGCACTGCCGGCGAGCTCTGAGCTGGTGGTTCCCAGCCGCACCGTCCGGCTGCCGCTGTCCTGGGACGATCCCGCCACCCGTGAAGCGATCGAACGGTACATGGCCGGTGTCCGCGACGACGCCCCGTGGTGCCCCTGGAACATCGAATTCATCCGCCGGATCAACGGCCTGGACTCCGTGAACGACGTGTTCGACACTGTCTTTGACGCCGAATACCTGGTCCTGGGCCTGGGCGACGTTTACCTTGGCGCCCCGGTGGCAACCCCGCTGGACCCCCGCCACCGCCTGGTCACCACCAAGTACAATCCGGCCCGCACCTGGACGCCGGAGAACGCGGTAGGCATCGGCGGAGCCTATATGTGCATCTACGGCATGGAAGGACCCGGCGGCTACCAGTTCGTCGGCCGCACAACCCAGGTGTGGTCGCGCTACGCCGACTCGGCCCCGTTCGAGCCCGGCTCGCCCTGGCTGCTCCGCTTCTTCGACCGGATCTCCTGGTATCCCGTCAGCCCCGAGGAACTCTTGGACCTGCGGGCCGACATGGCGGCCGGAAGGGGCCGCGGGGTGGACATCGAGGACGGCACCTTCTCGCTGGCCGAGCACGAGGTGTTCCTTGAGGAAAACCGCGAGTCCATCGCGGCGTTCCGGGAAAAGCAGGGCGCAGCGTTCGCCGTTGAACGGCAGGCATGGGCCGACGCCGGCGAGTTTGACCGTGCCGACGCGCTGGCCGCCGTCGTGTCACCGGTGGTGGACGAGGTGGACGTTCCGGAGGGTGGGTCGCTCGTGGCCGCGCCCTTCGCGGCGAGCGTCTGGAAGGTCGATGTGGCGGAAGGTGACCGGGTGGTCAGGGGCCAGCCGCTGGTGTCCCTGGAAGCAATGAAGATGGAAACTGTCCTGGAAGCGCCCTGTGACGGCGTGGTGCTGCGGGTCCTGCCGGTTGCCGGCTCCCAGGTGGTCGCCGGCGAGGCAGTGGTAGTCCTTAGCGGTAATGATGTGGCGCCCGCGGAAGTGGATGCCCCGGAACTGGAAGAGGCAGCAGTATGAACAACGTAATTACCGGGGCTGCCACAAAGCGTGTTCAGGCGGCCCTCGCCGCCCTGGAAACCATCGACCGCCCGGAAATCTGGATCACCCTGCGCGGGGAGGCCGATCTGCTGGCCGAGGCCGCCGCCATTGACACGGCAGTGGCTGCCGGCGCCGGCAAGCCGCTCGCCGGGCTCTTGCTCGCCATCAAAAACAACGTCGACGTGGCAGGAATACCGACGACGGCGGCGTGTCCCGGCTTCGCCTACCTGCCGGAAAAGGATGCAGAAGCGGTGGCGCGGCTCCGGACCGCCGGAGCCCTGGTCCTGGGCGCTACCAATTTGGACCAGTTCGCCACCGGCCTGGTGGGCACGCGCAGCCCGCACGGCGCGGTCCGTGATGCCCGCCGCCTGGACTTCATCTCCGGCGGCTCCAGCTCCGGGTCTGCGGTTGCCGTTGCCCTTGGCCTCGTGGACATCGCCATCGGGACGGACACGGCTGGTTCAGGCCGCGTCCCGGCCGGGCTGCAGGGCATCGTGGGGATCAAACCGACGCTGGATGTTGTGTCCACGGCCGGCGTGGTCCCGGCCTGCCGGTCCTGGGACGCCGTCACGATTTTCGCCCGCCACCTCTCCACCGCCGAGCTGGCCATGGGCGTGATGGCGGGAGGAGCGCGGGAATGGCCCACGGACATCCGGCTGGCAGCGCCGGAAAAGCCGCGGGTGGCCTACCCGGCAACCCTGCCGGCACTTCCGGAGGCGTGGGCCGCCGAATTCCACCGCAACGTTGACCGGCTCAAGGCATTGGGCGTGGACCTCCAGGCCATCGAATTCGATGCCTTCCTCGATGCTGCCCGGCTGCTGTACGACGGCGCTCTGGTGGCGGAGCGTTACGCCGCCGTCGGGGATTTCCTGGAGAAGTACGACGGCGGCGCGGACCACGAAGCGGGCATCGACCCCACGGTGGCGCGCATCATCCGGGCGGCGGGCACAGTGCCCGCCCACCGGTACGTCGCCGATACGGCCCGGCTCGAGGCGCTCAAGGAGCAGGCGATGGCCGAACTGGAGGGCTTTGACGCCCTGCTGATCCCCACGGCCCCGTTCCACCCCACCCTTGCCGAAGTGGCCGCGGACCCCGTGGGTGTGAACTCCCTGATGGGCACCTACACGAACTTCTGCAACCTGTTCGACCTGTGCGCTGTGGCGGTGCCGGCAGGCGAGGTTGACGGTGCCCAGTTCGGGCTGACAGTGGTGGCCCGCACTTTCGAAGACGCCGTCGCCGCTGACATCGCCCGCCTCCTGGAGGCAACCCCGGACGCGCCGGCGCTTTTCGCCGAGGGGGCGGCACGGCCGGCCGCGCTTGCCGCTGCCGCGCCGTCGTCGTCCGCTCCGTGGCCCCTGGCAGCAGGCGCAACCGCTGTACCGCTGGTGGTGGTGGGCGCCCACCGCAAAGGGCAGCCGCTGGCTCCGCAGCTCGAGGAACTGGGTGCGGCCTGGGACGGCCCCGTCCGGACCGCGGCCCGCTACCGCATGGTCTCCCTCGACACCGTGCCGCCCAAGCCGGGCGTGTACCGTTCGGACGACGACGGCGCGGAGCTGGCGGGTGAACGGTGGCTTGTGTCCGAGGCAGGGCTGGGGCGGTTCCTGGCTGCCCTCCCCGAGCCCATGCTGCTCGGCTCCATCGAACTTGCCGACGGTTCCAGCGCCGTGGGGTTCGCCTGCGATGCCGTGGCCGCTGCGGAGGGGGAGGACATCACCCGCTACGGCGATTGGCTGGCAGCCATGGACTACCTGGCTCAGCCGAAGAGCCTGTGGCAGAACCTGGGGAATGCTGCCTTGGCGGGGTTCAACCGGGGAAACTAACCCTTGAAGTAGTCGGAGATGTCGGTGACCAGTTCGCCTACGGCCGCCGGGATGGAACCGTGGAAGCATTTGGGGGAGAGCTCATAGGTGCTGCCGGGGACTGCGGCGTGCAGCCGCTCAGCCGTTGCCTTGTAATAGCTGGGACTCTTGCCGCCCGCCATGAAGTGGGTGTTGGCAGGGAGCACGCTGAAGTCCCTGGCATGGTCCGCCTCGTTGTAGGCGGCCCGGAGTTCGCCCACACCGCTGGGCATCACCTCCTGGAACATCCTGTTCACCTTGGTGCGGGACAGCACGGCCATCAGCCCGGCGAGGACCGGCTCCGGAATCTTTGCCATGGCGGATCCCGGTTTTGTGGCCTTCTTCATGTGGGCCAGGGCGTGCCCCACCTTGCCCTTGTTCACGGCGTCCTCAAAGCCGTCCAGCCATCCAGTGTCGATGCTGCCGTCGATGTTCACGGCGGCGTCGTACACTGCGAGCTTGCCCGGGACGTAGGGGGTTCCGGTGAACTCCTGCACGGCATTGGGTGCCACCGATCCGCCCAGGCTGTGGCCCAGGATGTTTCTCGCCCCGGTGGCGTCCAGGACGGTGCGGACGTCTTCGATCTCGGTGGCCATCGAGTAATCTGCCGGTTGTTTGGAGGAGCTGCCGCGGCCGCGCCGGTCGTAAACGTCCACGGCCCAGCCCTCACCCAGTCCCTTTGCCAGCGCAGTCGAAAACGGCCGGTAGATCAGGGCGGTGAGGAACGCTCCGCCGATCAGCACCACCCGGCGTTCTCCCGGCGCATTCCGGGTACCGTAGCTGTACAAAGCCAGCCGGCCGCCGTCGTGCGTTGAAAGTACCTGTTCTTTCACCACCCCATCCTAGGCAAGCCAAGCTCGGAGGCTGCGCAGCCAGTGCGGCCCGATGCCCGGTAAACTTGATGATTGTGACTTCCCAAAACACCCCCTCGCCCAAGAACGCCCCGGAGCCGCTGGATGCCAGCGAACAGATGCGGATCCGCATGGAGAAGCGCGCCAAACTGATCGAGCGCGGCATTGAGGCGTACCCGGTGGGTGTGGAGCGGACGCACTCCCTGGCGGAGATCCGCGAAAAGTACGCGCACCTCCAGGCGGACGACACCACGGGCGACGTCGTGGGCGTCACTGGCCGCGTTGTGTTCGTCCGCAACACCGGAAAGCTGTGCTTCGCCACGCTCCAGGAGGGCGGCACGGACGGCAAGGGCACCCGCCTGCAGGCCATGCTCAGCCTTGCCAACATCGGCGAGGAAGCCCTCGCCGACTGGAAAGCCCTGGTTGACCTCGGCGACCACGTGTTCATCAGGGGCGAAGTCATTTCCTCCCGCCGCGGCGAACTGTCCATCATGGCCGACTCCTGGTCCATGGCCTCCAAGGCCCTCCGCCCGCTGCCGGTGCTGCATGCGGAACTGAATGAGGAGACCCGCGTCCGCCAGCGCTACGTGGACCTGATGGTCCGCGACGAAGCCCGCGAAATGGTCTACACCCGCGCGGCCATCACCCGCTCCATCCGCGAGACGCTGTTCCGGCACAACTACGTTGAGGTGGAGACCCCCATCCTGCAGCTGGTCCACGGCGGCGCGCTGGCGCGGCCGTTCGAGACCCACATGAACGCCTTCGACCAGAAGATGACCCTGCGCATCGCTACGGAGCTTTACCTCAAGCGTGCCGTGGTGGGCGGCATTGACCGCGTCTACGACATGGGCCGGGTGTTCCGCAATGAAGGCGTGGACTCCACCCACAGCCCGGAGTTCACCACGCTCGAGAGCTACGAAGCGTGGGCGGACCAGTTTGTAATGGCCGAGCGCATCAAGGAGATCATTCTCGATGCCGCCGATGCCGTGGGCGCCGGCCGCGTCCTGCAGACCGAAGCAGGGGAGATCAACCTCGACGGCGACTGGGCCTGGGTGTCCGTATACCCCGGACTGTCCGACGCCGTTGGGCAGGAGATCACGCCGGACACCTCGGTGGAGGTGCTGCGCGGGATTGCGGACAAGCACGAAGTCAAGGTTGACCCCAAGTGGGACGCCGAGAAGCTGGTGGTTGAGCTCTTCGGCGAAATTGTCGAGCCCACGCTGCTGAACCCCACTTTCGTCTATGACTACCCGCCCTCCGCCCAGCCGCTGGCCCGCCCGCACCGCGAGGACGGCAGGCTGATCGAGGCCTGGGACCTCATTATCGGCGGCATGGAGCGCGGCACCGCATTCTCCGAACTGATCGACCCCGTTATTCAGCGCGAGCGGCTTACCGAGCAGTCCCGCCACGCCGCAGCGGGCGATGATGAAGCGATGCAGCTGGACGAGGACTTCCTGCGCGCCCTTGAATACGGTGCCCCTCCCATGGGTGGCATTGGCCTCGGGATCGACCGGCTGGTAATGCTGTTCACCGGCGCGGGCATCCGCGAAACAATCCTCTTCCCGCTGCTCAAGCCTGAGGGGCACTGACCATGGAATACGTAGCCGTCCTCCTTCCCTCGCTGGTGGTGGGTTTGCTCTTCTGGTTCGCCATGAAGGCAATCTTTAATGCGGACAAGTCAGAACGCCAGGCAGAGGCGCGGGCACAGGAAGAAGCCGAGGCGCGGGCCGCGTCACCGGCGGAGCGGCCGCAACCGGAATCGAATTGATAAACCCCGGACTTTCTGCCTTTATCCCCAGGAACCATTTGGCGCTTTGACGCGTTGCCATAAAAAGAGTCATACTTTTTAGGAAACATCCTGCTTTTCTGAAAATCGAACCCTTTCCAAGAGGAAGACTTTAAATGGCACAGAAAGTAAACATCATCCTCGTTGATGATCTGGATGGGGGATCCGCAGACGAGAATGTTAAGTTCGGCCTCGACGGGGCCAGTTATGAGATTGATCTTTCGGCGGCCAATGCCGCTGAACTCCGTTCTTCATTGGAGCGGTTTATCGGCGCAGCGCGGAAGGCTTCCGGCAGCAGCGGCCGGACTGCCCGAACCAAACCGTCGGGCGGCGGCCGCAGCCACGATTCGGCCCAGATTCGCCAATGGGCCCGTGAAAACGGCTATACGGTTAACAGCCGTGGCCGAATCCAGGCCGAAATCCAGGAAGCCTACCAAAAGGCAAATTCCTAGTTCCGGCAAGAACCCGGTAATAAGCCCTGCTTCCCGCTTCGGGAGGCAGGGCTTTTTTGTGCCCTGCTCCCCGCTCGCCTGGTCCTCCGCGCTGCAACCGGAATTGCGGCGGACCACCGCAATTAGTCCTTGGCCGCTGCAGGGACGACTGAGCCCCGGACCGGAACGCGCCGCAGGAGGCCCGCCGCAGCGAGCTGTTCAGGGAGGTGGAAAAGGAACGGCGGGATGTTGCCGGACGAGGCTGTCCATGGTCCCTTTCCAAGCCGACAGGACGTCCCGGCAGCGGTGCTTTGCGGCCGTTGTCACTATTTCCGGCCGGGCCGGGTTTCCCCCGTGGCGAACACGCTCCACAAGTTCCGGCCGGCCACGTAGCATCAAAGTACGTCGTAGCTAGGAGTGTGGCGAAATGTTTGAGCGATTTACGGACCGTGCCCGTCGCGTAGTTGTGCTTGCCCAAGAAGAGGCACGCATGCTGAACCACAATTACATCGGTACCGAACACATCCTCTTGGGTCTGATCCATGAGGGTGAGGGCGTTGCCGCCAAAGCTCTTGAGTCCTTGAGCATTTCGCTCGACGGCGTTCGCGAGCAGGTGCAGGAGATCATCGGGCAGGGCCAGCAGGCGCCGTCCGGCCACATCCCCTTCACCCCCCGTGCCAAGAAGGTGCTGGAGCTCTCGCTGCGCGAAGCCCTCCAGCTGGGCCACAACTACATCGGCACGGAGCACATCCTGCTGGGCCTCATCCGCGAGGGTGAGGGTGTTGCTGCCCAGGTGCTGGTCAAGCTCGGCGCCGACCTCAACCGGGTCCGCCAGCAGGTCATCCAGCTCCTGTCCGGCTACCAGGGCAAGGAAACCACCGGCGCAGGCGTCGGCTCGGGCCAGCCCGAAGGTGCTCCGGCCGGTTCCGTGGTGCTGGACCAGTTTGGCCGCAATCTGACCCAGGCTGCCCGCGAAAACAAGCTGGATCCGGTCATCGGCCGCGAGCAGGAGATGGAACGCGTTATGCAGGTCCTCTCCCGCCGCACCAAGAACAACCCGGTGCTGATCGGTGAGCCCGGCGTCGGCAAGACGGCCGTCGTCGAAGGCCTTGCCCAGGCGATTGTCCGCGGCGACGTCCCGGAGACCATCCGCGACAAGCAGCTCTACACCCTGGACCTCGGGTCCCTGGTGGCCGGCTCCCGCTACCGCGGTGACTTCGAAGAGCGCCTGAAGAAGGTCCTCAAGGAAATCCGCACCCGCGGCGACATCATCCTCTTCATCGACGAAATCCACACCCTTGTTGGTGCCGGTGCCGCCGAAGGTGCCATCGATGCTGCGTCCATCCTGAAGCCCATGCTGGCCCGCGGTGAACTGCAGACCATCGGTGCCACCACGCTGGACGAGTACCGCAAGCACATCGAAAAGGACGCCGCCTTGGAGCGCCGCTTCCAGCCGATCCAGGTCAAGGAACCCTCCGTGGCGCACGCCATTGAGATCCTCAAGGGCCTGCGTGACCGCTACGAAGCACACCACCGCGTCACCATCACCGACGGCGCCCTGGCCTCCGCTGCCAGCCTGGCCGAACGCTACATCTCGGACCGCTTCCTGCCGGACAAGGCGATCGACCTGATCGACGAGGCAGGCGCCCGGCTCCGTATCCGCCGCATGACCGCTCCGCCGGAGCTCAAGGCCATGGACGAGCGCATCGCCAAGCTGAAGATGGAAAAGGAGTCCGCGATTGACGCGCAGGACTTCGAAGGTGCAGCTTCGCTCCGCGACAAAGAGCAGAAGATGATCACCGAGCGCTCGGAGAAGGAGCGCCACTGGAAGTCCGGCGGCATGGACGACATCTCCGAGGTGGATGAGGATCTCATCGCCGAGGTGCTGGCCAACTCCACCGGCATCCCCGTCTTCAAGCTGACGGAGGAAGAGTCCTCACGCCTGCTGAAGATGGAAGACGAACTGCACAAGCGTGTGGTGGGCCAGGACGAGGCCATCAAGGCGCTGTCCCAGGCAATCCGCCGGACCCGTGCAGGGCTCAAGGACCCCAAGCGTCCCGGCGGCTCGTTCATCTTCGCCGGCCCCACCGGCGTCGGCAAGACCGAGCTGGCAAAGGCACTGGCGGAGTTCCTGTTCGGTGAAGAGGACGCCCTCATCACCCTGGACATGTCCGAGTACTCCGAGAAGCACACCGTCTCGCGGCTCTTCGGTGCCCCTCCGGGCTACGTGGGCTACGAGGAAGGCGGCCAGCTGACCGAGAAGGTGCGGCGCCGTCCGTTCTCCGTGGTGCTGTTCGACGAAGTGGAAAAGGCCCACGCGGACCTCTTCAACTCACTGCTGCAGATCCTGGAAGACGGCCGCCTGACCGACTCCCAGGGCCGCGTGGTGGACTTCAAGAACACCGTGATCATCATGACCACCAACCTGGGCACCCGGGACATCTCCAAGAGTGTTGCCACCGGCTTCCAGTCCGGCACCGACACGCAGACCGGCTACAACCGCATGCGTGCCCGCGTGACGGAGGAGCTCAAGCAGCACTTCCGCCCCGAGTTCCTGAACCGTGTGGATGACGTTGTGGTGTTCCCGCAGCTCACCCAGGACGAGATCATCGAGATCGTGGACATGTTCGTTGGACGCCTGGAGAAGCGCCTCAAGGACAAGGACATGGGCATCGAACTCACGCCCAAGGCCAAGGTGCTCCTCGCTACCCGCGGCTACGATCCCGCCATGGGTGCCCGGCCGCTGCGCCGCACCATCCAGCGCGAGATCGAGGATCAGCTCTCCGAGAAGATCCTGTTCGGCGAGATCCACGCCGGCGACATCGTCGTAGTGGACGTGGAAGGCGACGGCGACGACGCCAAGTTCACGTTTGCCGGCAACGCCAAGCCGCGCATCCCGGAAATCGCCCCGAGCGTCTAAGCACCACAGCCAAAGCCCCGCCACTCTGCAAGGAGCGGCGGGGCTTTCGCTTTGCCTCAGCTTTCGTCACTGCACGACCGTGGTCGTGGCGGGTCGGGTCCGGTGCCGGCCATCAGAGATTTCCCGGCGCCTGCTCCTTCGTCGCTCTGACGGCGCCTACACAAATCCCTGATGCCCGGCACCTCGTGCCACCACCCCCTGCAGGCACTGGATGGTGGCACAAGTGGCCCTGCCCCGGATGAACGGTGTTGAGCAGCACCGTTCATGGGGCGCAGGGCCATTCATGCTCACGGCCGCCTCGCCGCTGACAATCCGTGCGATGCCAAGCGAGGGCGCCGGGGTCATTTGTGTAGCTTGCGTCAGAGCGACGAAGGAGCAGCAAGCGGCAAATGGCGCCGGGGCCGGAGCGTACCAGCCACGGAAACGCACCCAGGTGTGGGTCGCCTTCCGGTTTGTGATATGGGGCACAGTCGGGGTTGAATCGGGGCATGGCTAACTTGGAACCGGTGATCCCGGATGAGCGACCTTTGACTCCTTTTCATGACCTTGACCATTACCTCTCCATCCCACGGGTGAGTGGGCTGGCGTTGAGCCCGGACGGTACCCGGCTGGTCACTACCGTGGCTACCCTCAACGGCAAGGGAACCGAATTCGGCACGGCGCTGTGGGAACTGGATCCTGCCGGGCAGAAGCAGGCGCGCCGGATTACCCGCAGCGCCAAGGGTGAGGCCGGGGCGGCGTTTGCGGCCAACGGCGACGTCTACTTCACCTCGGCGCGGCCCGATCCTGAGACCCCGGAGGGTGATCCCGTCAACGCGCTGTGGCTGCTGCCGGCCGACGGCGGTGAGGCCCGCGTGGTGCTCAACCGGCCGGGCGGTGTGGGCTCGGTGCTGACCGCCAGGAAGGCAGACGCCACCTTCGCCGTGGCGGAGATCCTGGCCGGCTCGGCGGATGAGGATGACGACGCCGAACGCCGCAAGTCGCGCAAGGACAACAAAGTCTCGGCCATCCTGCACAGCGAATACCCGGTGCGGTACTGGGACGCCGACCTCGGGCCCGGCCAGCCGCGGATTTTCGCCGTCGAGCCTGGAAACGGTGAGGAGCCCGGGAAGCCCGCCACCGTGGACGCCGCCGCCCCGTTGGTGCTGCGGAACCTTACGCCGGATGCAGGGCCCCGGCTGCGCGAAGCGGAAACCGCAGTCAGTCCCGATGGCCGCACCATTTACGCGAGCTACACCAAGCCGCTGGCCAAGGCGGACAGCCGCTCCATCCTGGTGGCTGTTGACGTGGCTTCCGGGACCACGCGCGTGCTCCTGGACCAAGAGGGCATGAGCTACTTCCCGGGCCCCGTCAGCCCGGACGGAAACACCCTGGTGGTGGTCAGCGAGAGCGACAGCACCCCGCACCAGGCTCCCCAGATCAAGCTGCACCTTATGGATGTATCCGTAGCGGCCGTATCCGAAGGGGTCGAGCCCGGGACGGGCCGGCTGACACCCCTCGCGCACGACTGGGACCGCTGGGCCAAGCCCGCAGCCTGGCTGCCCGACGGCTCCGGCCTCCTGGTCACCGCGGACGACGACGGCGCGTCGCCCGTTTTCCGGGTCAGCGTTCCGGCGGCCGCCGCTGAGGTGGGCGTTACCCGGGTGACGCAGGACGCCGCGGCATACACCGACGTCGTGATTTCTCCTGAGGGGCGCCACGCCTATGCCCTGCGCAGTTCCTATGAGTTTCCGCCCGAGGCGGTCCGCATCGACCTTCAGACCGGGGAAACGACCCGTTTGCCGGCGCCTGCCGAACGGCCTTCCCGCTCCGGGAGGCTTGAACGGATCGCGGCCAGCGCGGCCGACGGTTCCCGTGTCGCCTCCTACCTGGCGCTGCCCGAGGGCGCCTCCGCGGAGTCCCCGGCTCCGATGCTGCTGTGGATCCACGGCGGGCCGCTGGGATCCTGGAATGCCTGGACCTGGCGCTGGAACCCCTGGCTCCTCACTGCCAAGGGGTACGCGGTGCTCCTGCCGGATCCAGCGCTCTCCACGGGTTATGGCCAGAACTTCATCCAGCGGGGCTGGGGTGCCTGGGGCAAAACGCCGTTCACGGATCTTATGGCGGCCACTGATGCTGCCATCGGCCGGCCTGATATCGATGCCGAACGCACTGCCGTCATGGGTGGCTCCTTCGGCGGCTACATGGCCAACTGGGTTGCAGGCCAGACGGACAGGTTCAAGGCTGTCGTGACCCACGCCAGCCTTTGGGCGCTGGACCAGTTCGGTCCCACCACCGATGCCTCCCAATACTGGCTCAAGGAAATGACCGAAGAGATGGCACAGGAGAACTCGCCGCATCTTCACGTCGAGAAGATCAGCACCCCCATGCTGGTGATCCACGGTGACAAGGACTACCGCGTCCCGATCGGGGAGGGGCTTCGGCTTTGGTACGAGCTGCTGTCCAAGTCGCAGCTTGCCGCGGACCAGGAAGGCCGGACCCCGCACCGGTTCCTTTACTTCCCGGATGAGAACCACTGGGTCCTTCAGCCACAGCACGCGAAGGTTTGGTACGGGGTCGTAGAGCACTTCCTGGCCCGGAACGTCCTGGACCAGGATCTGCCCGTGCCTGCCGAGCTGGGACTCTAATTTTCCTTGTTGGCACCGGCTCCTAGCTGGGCTCTGTGGCCTCCGGCTTGGAGGCTGGGACATTTCCCGCGTGCTGCTCCTTCATCCCCACTGGCACCCTAGCCTCGCAAGCTCGGCCAGGGAACCCTGCCAGCGTGGGCCCTCAAGCACGCTACGTAAATGTCCCAGCCGCCTTCGCCTCTTGCCGGGCGTCGCCTGACGCACGCTACGTAAGTGTCCCAGCCCCCTTCGCCTCTTGCCTGGTGTCGCCGGACGCGCGCTACATGTCCCAGCCTTCCTACCTTTTGCCGGGAGTACTCCGACCGCACACCCGAGTTCCAGGCCCACCCGTCTGGTGCCGTGGTCGCTGCCTTCGGACGCTAAACAGCCCGGCCTTGCCGCTGGCCTGTGCCCTACTTTCTTGGGGCTAGGGTGCGTCGACCTTTTGGGCTTCTGTTTCCTTCTCGTTGGTCAGGACCTTCTTCCCTCGGCCGTGTTTGAAGTGGAAGTAGGCGTAGCAGGCTGCCACGAAGGGGACTCCGAAGTAGAGGGCTGTTGCCTGGGTGGGGTCGAAGGCTATGCCGATCAGGGAAATGACGCACAGCACGAACGCGGCAATGGGCAAGATCGGGAACAGCGGGGCACTGTACGGGAGCGACGCGGTGTCGCCGCCCGAGCGCAGGAAGTTCCGGCGGTGGAAGAAGTGTGCCGCGGTGATGGACATCCAGACGCCCACCGTGGCAAATCCGGCAACGGATACGAGGACCAGGTAAACGGTTGTTGGTGCCACCACACTGCTGATCAGCGAAGCCAGGCCGCCCAGCATGCTGACGCAGAGGGCAAGCAGTGGGATGCCGCGCCTTGTGAGTTTTTGCAGGGCTTTTGGGGCGTGGCCTTCATCCGCAAGGGAGAAAAGCATCCGGGCGCAGGAAAACAGGCCACAGTTTCCGGCAGACAAAAGTGCGGTGATGATAACGAAATTCATGATGTCGGCGGCGTAGGGAATGCCCAGCTGCGAGAAGACGGTGACAAAGGGGCTTTGTTCGAGCGACGTTTCCTCGTAGGGCACCGTACCGGCGATAACGGCGATGGCGCCAACAAAGAAAATCATCAGGCGGATAACGGTGGTCCGCATCGCCTTAGGAATATTGGCTGCGGGGTTGGCAGTTTCTCCTGCCGCCACGCCAATGAGTTCAGATCCCGAGAATGCATAGAAGACAGCAAGGGTGGTGATCAGCACTCCGGTAATTCCGTTGGGAAACAGGCCCTGCGGCGTGTTGAGGTTTTCACCCAGGAACGGATAGCCATTTTCGGCCAGCGGATGAAAGCCGAGCAGGGCTGCGCCGCCCAGGACAATCAGCCCGATGACGGCGGCAACCTTTATGAGCGCGAACCAGAACTCCGATTCACCAAAGACCCGCGAAGAGATGGCGTTTAGCGTGAAAAGCACGGCAGCAAAAACGAGGCACCAGATCCAGACGTCCACCTGCGGGAACCAGCGCTGCATCAAAAGGCCGGCCGCGGTGAACTCCGAGCCCAGGGCAACCGCCCAGCAGAGCCAGTAAAGCCAGGCGGTGGCAAAGCCGGTGGCGGGACCTATCGACCTCGCTGCATAAATGTGGAAAGCACCTGACACCGGGTACGCAACTGCCAGCTCACCCAGGCAGGCCATCACCATGTAAACCACCACGGCGCCGAGGAGGTAGGCGATGATTGCTCCCAGCGGCCCTGCCTGGGCAATGGTGTACCCCGAACTGAGGAACAGGCCGGACCCTATGACACCTCCCATGGCAATCATCACCAGGTGACGGGCCTCCATGGACCGTCGAAGGCCCTGCTTCTCATCTTGCGCCAACGGTTCATCGGTCAGCGTGGGGGAGCCTATGGCCATTTTTCCTCCGGGTCGGGCGGCTGCACCTTTTGGGGTGACGTGGATAACATCCGCAACACTGGTTGGTTCCGGCCCGCGTCCGCAAACGCTGCCGGATGTGAACTCCTAACTCTTCGCCATCCGGCTCACTTCTCACAGTCGAGGGCAAGCAAAACTTCACCTCAGCAGCTCTATGAAGAAATCAGGCTGGCGCAGCACCAGCCGCCGAACCCAAGCAGCGAAGCATGCCAGCACTCGAACTAGGATTGCCCTGTGACTGACTCCTTCCATATCCGGCCTGCCCGCACCAGTGACGTGTCCGCCATCAAGAAGCTTGTAGCGCCGCTGGCTGAGCAGCGGATTCTGATGGCCAAGGAGACGGTGGCGTACTACGAAAGCCTCCAGGAGTTCCGCATCGCAGAGTCCGACGGCGGCGACATCATCGGCTGCGGGGCGCTCCACGTCATGTGGGAAGACCTGGCCGAGGTCAGGACGCTGGCCGCTTCCGAGGACTGGCGCGGGCAGGGCGTGGGCCATGTGCTGGTAGAGAGCCTGCTTGAGGAAGCCCGCGCCCTGGGTGTGGCCCGCGTATTTTGCCTCACATTCGAGGTGGACTTCTTCAAGCGCCACGGCTTCGAAGTCATGGCAGACCAGTCCGCTGTGGACCCAGTGGTCTACTCCGAGCTGCTCCGCTCCCATGACGAAGGCGTGGCCGAGTTTCTCGACCTCGCGCGGGTGAAACCGAACACCCTTGGCAACACCCGCATGGTCAAGTTCCTCTGACGGGACTCCCCATTCCGGGCTTGGGAAAAACTGATGCCGTAACCCGCTGACCTCCAGTTCCTTTTACTCGAGTTGATGGATAAACTAAGCTCGGCCGGGTTTGGGGGCCCAGGGAAAGGGACGGTCATTGGGGGCTGTCCCTTTTCTGTACCCGGGCAGATCCGGACCCTATCGCCTCGCCACCCGCCGGTAGTAGGGTCGGGAATGTCATCCTCCAGGAAGCAGACCCAGGAGCACCGCCATGAAGAAACTCATCAACGATCCAAAGTCGGTAGTTGAAGAATCAGTGCAGGGTTTTGGCCAGGCACATGCAGACCTAGTCAACGTCAGTTCAGATCCCACTTTCATCACGCGCAAAGATGCGCCGGTCAGTGGGAAAGTAGGCCTCGTCTCTGGCGGCGGCAGCGGCCACGAACCCCTCCATGCCGGGTTCGTGGGCCGCGGCATGCTCGACGCCGCCGTGCCGGGGGCGGTGTTCACCTCGCCCACGCCGGACCAGATCCTTCCGGCGACGCTCGCCGTGAACTCAGGTGCCGGCGTCGTGCACATCGTAAAGAACTACACCGGTGACGTCCTGAACTTCGAAACCGCAGCGGAACTCTCGGAGGCGGAGGGCGTGAACGTCCGCACCGTCCTGGTCAATGACGACGTAGCCGTGGAGGACTCGCTGTACACGGCTGGGCGCCGCGGGGTGGGCGGAACGGTGTTGGTGGAGAAGATTGCCGGTGCCGCAGCCGAACGGGGCGACGACCTCGACGCGGTTGCAGCCATCGGCGAACGGGTCAACACAAACGTCCGCACCATGGGCGTGGCACTGTCAGCCTGCACTGTTCCCCACGCGGGCTCGCCAAGCTTCGACCTGGCCGAGGATGAAATCGAGATCGGCATCGGGATCCACGGTGAGCCCGGCAGGCACCGCATCCCCATGGAGAACGCGGACGGCATCACGGACCGGCTGCTGGAGCCCGTGCTGTCCGACCTGAGGATCACCTCCGGAGACAAGGTGCTCCTGTTCGTCAACGGCATGGGCGGCACTCCACTGAGCGAGTTGTACATTGTGTACCGGCGGGCCGCGCAGGTGCTCGCTGAGAGGGGCGCCGCCGTCGAGCGTTCCCTGGTGGGCAATTACATCACCGCACTGGAAATGCAGGGCTGCTCCATCTCCGTGCTGAGGCTCGACGACGAGCTCACGGAACTGTGGGACGCGCCGGTGCACACGGCAGCACTGCGTTGGGGCGTGTAGCGGTGGCCCTGGATGTGAACTGGACGGTCAAGTGGCTCACGCTCTGTGCCCAGGCCATGGCGGAGCACCGGGTGGAGCTGATCGAGCTGGACCGGGCCATCGGGGATTCGGACCATGGCGAGAACATGGACCGTGGATTCCAGGCCGTCCTGAACAAACTCGCCGAGTCGCCGCCGGAAACCCCGGGGGCCGCGTTGAAGCTCACGGCCATGACACTGATGTCCAAAGTGGGCGGTGCGGCGGGCCCGCTGTACGGGACGGCATTCCTGCGGGCGGCCACGTCCCTGGGTGATGCTCCCGAAATTGATCCTGCCGCCTGGGCTGGTGCCCTCACCGCGGCGCGGGACGGCATTGTGGCCCGCGGGAAAGCTGAGCTGGGGGACAAGACCATGGTGGACGCCTGGACGCCGGCGGCTGAAGCGGCTGGCAAGGCGGCCGCAAATGGCAGCAATGAGCCGTTGACCGTCCTGGTTGCTGCGGCCGAGGCTGCGGAGGCGGGGGCAGTGGCCACCGACCCGCTGGTGGCACGGAAAGGGCGGGCCAGTTACCTGGGCGAGCGGAGCGCCGGGCACCGCGATCCCGGCGCGGCGTCCAGCGCCCTCATCCTGCGTGCTGCGGCAAAGGCGGCTGCGTGACCGTCAGCATCGTGGTGGTTTCCCATAGCGAAAAGATTGCCGACGGCGCCGCGGAACTTGCCGCGCAAATGGCGCCTGACGTCGTCATCCTGCCGGCGGGCGGCACCACCGACGGCAGGATCGGCACCAGCCTGGAGAAGGTCATGGCCGCACTGGACCAGGTGCCCAACGGCGGCGGCACGGTGATCCTCACCGATCTGGGCTCGGCCGTGATGACAGCGGAATCAGCGCTGGAGTTTGTGGACAATCCTGCCGACGTGGTGCTGGCGGATGCACCGCTGGTGGAAGGACTCGTGGCCGCCGCGGTGGCTGCGCAGGGTGGCGGCGACGTGCAGGCGGTCAAGCAGGCAGCGGAAGCAGTGCGAGGTCCTGCCAGGCAGCCCGGTGCCCCTGGGCTGCAGGAGGTGGAGGAAGGTTCCGTCACCGGTTCCGGGCCAGACTTCACCGGCGACTTTGAGCTCATCAACCAGGCCGGCATGCACGCACGGCCGGCTGCCAAGATAGCCGGCGGCCTCTCGTCCCTGGATGCCGAAGTCCACGTGAACGGCGTGGACGCCACGTCCATGACAGGGCTGATGACCCTGGCAGCCGGGAAGGGATCGGTGCTTCACGTTGAAGCCTGGGGCGTGGACGCCGAACGCGCCGTGAACTACGTGGGCGGGCTGGTGCAGGCCGGCTTCGGCGAGCCGTAGGACGCCCGTTCCTGACGCCTGGACAACCGGAATGATGACCCGGCGGTGTGTTCGCACCGCCCCAGCAGGCTCCTGCGAATATGCTCGATGCCATGGAACGGCTCGACCTCGAAGACAACACCCCGGATATCGCCGTGCTGGAGGGGCAGACGTCCGTTGAGGAACTCCTCGCTGACCTGGGCTTCGAGTGGTTGCCGGAAACTGCCGCAGGCGCTGGCGGTTCCGGGGCTTCCGCGGAGGAGAACTTCAGCCAGCCCGCGTTGTTCTAGGACCCGCGTTTGTTACAGGACCCGCGTTTGTTTTAGGATCCGCGCCGTTCCAGGATCAGGTTCTTTCCCGCAGTCCCTGGGCATCCAGCAGCACGGACGCAGAAATGAACCTGCCGCACTGCTCGCCGAAGGGGTAGTTGCCCCGCGGGCGGAAATCCAGGGTCCGCACGGGCAGGGCTGATCCATCCGGCGCAGCTGCGGAAGCCGTCACCGCCATGGAGGATTCCGTAAGGTTTTCCAGGAACAGCGTGGCGATCTTCGTCCCGTCAGGGGAGGCCGTCGCGGAGCAGGCGCCCTCCGGGGTGCAGCCTTGGTCCATGGACGCGCTGCCCTGGCGCAGCTCCACATCTTCTTCCTTGCACTGCCCGTCCTGGCAGGCCTTGACGTGCAGCTTCTCCACCTGCGGTGCGTAGTGCGCTGCAACGGTAACCGCAACAGCCGTGGCTTGGGCGATGGCAGGGCACGGGACCGCCCCGGGGCCGGGCCCGCACGCAGTGGCGAGTCCCGCCGTCGTCAACAACGCCAAAAGCAGCCCGCCCTTGCCCATACTTCAGCGTAAGGCCGGGGGCGCTGCCTGCCTGCGCTCTATGTTGAAGTGATGCAAACATCGTTATGGTGCCCCTCAGCTGTGGCTGGATCAGCCCAGCGGGAAGACGCCGATGAACCAGAACAAGGCAAGCGCGAACACGGCGAAGAAGGGGATAAGGCACCCCATCGCTGTCCGGGGTGCTGACGAAACCTGCATCGACTCGTTGGGGTTGCCCGGGTTGTAGGCTACCTCGATCAGCGAACCCGGGACGGGCTTACCGGCCGAGGAAACATCGGATTCGCCCGCGAACAGTGTTCCGTGCGGGTCCGTGAACTGGTACATGGGGAAAAAGCGCCGGCTCCGGCTGGATCCGCCGCCGCCGTTGGTCCACCCCGCGATGCTGCCGGTGACGGTAGCCTGCGCCCGCGGCCAGCCCGCAATCTGCTGCTCCCGGTGCCGCGTTTTGCGCACCGCGTGGACGCAGGCGAAGACGGCTGCCACAACGAACAGCGCCCACACAATGTACAGAATGGTCCTCACGGTTTTCCCCCTGTTCCAGTCTCCAAGAAGTATGCCATCCCACGTATTTGTTCACGCGGGCCACCTCCGACACGCTTAGGCGGGAAGGCGGTATCCGCCGTCATTCACCTCGGCAAGGCCGTCGGCAAGCAGTCCCGACAGCGCCCGGTCCAGTTGCTCGGGGGCGGAGTTGAGCCTGTGCAGGGCGGCCAAGGGCACGGCGATCCCCTCCGGCGCGAACCCCAGGTCCGCCGGCTCCCGCTGGAACATCTCCGTCGGCACGGGCGCCTCCGCTAAGCGCAGTACCGCCATCACGGCTCCACGCACCTGGCGGTCAGTGCCGTGCCAGGCCTGTCCCTTGGGGACGTACGACGGCGGTGGCTCACCTGCAGCCCGCCAGGCACACGAGTCGCGGACGGGGCAGTCGCCGCACTTGGGCGCGCGGGCCGTGCAGACCAACGCCCCCAGCTCCATCACCGCAGCGTTCCATCGCGCTGATGTGCCGTCGTCGGCCGGCAGAAGCCGGGCGGCCAGCCGCATCTCGGCGGCCGTCAGGGCAGGGGCGGGAAGCGCCGTGCCGGAGATCAGCCTGGCGTGGACCCGCCGGATGTTGGTATCCACCACGGTTTCGCGCCGCCCGAAGGCGAAGGCTGCAACAGCTGCTGCCGTGTAACTGCCCACTCCGGGCAACGCCAGCAACTCGGTGTAGCTGTCCGGAACCTTGCCGCCATGGTCCTGCATAATGGCGACTGCTGCCGCGTGCAGCCGCAGCGCACGGCGCGGATAACCGAGCCTGCCCCAGGCACGCACTGCCTCTCCGGCCGGCTCCCCCGCAAGGCCAGCCGGGGTGGGCCAGCGCTTCAGCCATTCGTGCCAGACCGGCAGCACCCGGACCACGGGGGTTTGCTGCAGCATGATCTCACTGACCAGCACACCCCAGGCCGAACAGGCCGGCTCGCGCCAGGGCAGGTCGCGGGCGATGCCGGCGAACCAGGTGTTGATCCGGGTGTGCAGCGCCTGCAGTTCCGGCCCCGAAGGAAAACGGGCAGGCGCGGCGGGAGTTAAGGCTTCAGTATCGATCCCAACACTGTAATGGATCCCTTCCCGGAGCCTGAAAAGGGAAGTGGACCGGCCACTGGGTGGATGTGACCAGAGCGATGGGCCTGCCGGCGGCGTGGTGGCAGGGCAGATCCGCGGCGGTTCTCTAGCCTAGGAGGATGGGCGGGCAAGGCAATTCAACATCACGCGGCAGGACAACGGCATCCGGATCCAGCATGGTTCGCAAGCCGAGCCCTGCCGTGTACCGCCGGCGCCGGCTGTTCCTTGGTGGGGCGCTGCTGCTGGTGATCGCACTGGTGGTCGGCGGCTTCTCCCTTGCCGGCGCCTTCAGCGGCAGCTCCGAGCAGGCGTCGTCCACGGATCCTGCCGCCGGGGCAACCGCGTCCGCCGACCCATCCAGCCAGGCATCGCCGTCGTCTTCTGCTCCGGCGCCCACCCCGACGCCGTCAACCACCCCCACCTGCAACCAGAACCTGGTGACCGTTTCGGCGTCGACGGACAAGGCCGCGTATGGCCCCGAGGAAAACCCGATGCTGACCCTCAAGGTGACCAACGGCGGCACCATTCCGTGCGAGGTCAACATCGGAACCTCGCAGATGGAATTCCTGGTGACCAGCGGCGCGGACCGGATTTTCTCGTCGAAGGATTGCCAGGCGAAGAGCGAGGACCTGGTGAAAATCATTGCGCCGGGGGCCAGCGAAACCGCCAACTTCCCGTGGTCGCGCAACCGTTCAATTGACGGCTGCCAGGCAGTTGAAGCCAAGCCGGGGGGCGGCGGCGCGTACTACATCTTCACCGCAAAGCTCGGCTCCAAAGCCAGCCCGAAGGCTGTGTTCCAGCTGAACTGACGGGCGTCTGCGGTGGGCGCCACGCCGGCAGGGTTGTCTGTCCGGGATTGCTGGGCGAGGGCGCCAGTTGGGACTTAGAGGAAACGGTCCAGCAGGCTTGCTTCTGCCATCCGGCTGAGGCCTTCGCGCACTGTCCGGGCCCGCTGGTCGCCGATGCCGTCCACGGTCATGAGGTCGTCGATGGTGGCTGCCATCAGGAACTGGAGGCCGCCGAAGTGGTCCACCAGCCGGTCCGCAACCGCCTTCGGAACTGCTTTCAGGCCCGAGAGCAGGCGGTAACCCCGGGGCTGCACCACGGCATCCAGGTTCGCTTCGCCGCCGGCAAACCCCACGATGCTGGAGATTTTGCCCAAATCAATCAGCTCTGTGGGGCCAAGGTTCACCAGTTCGTTAACTGCTTTTTCGATGTCCTCGGCGGAGGCGGTGGGGCTGGCGTAATCACGGATGATCACATCGCTTCCGGGGCCGCGGCCAACTGTGAGCTCATCGAGCTGGAGCGACAGGAGCCGGCCGTCCTCGCCCAGTTCCAGGACGTACTGGGAGATTTCTTCAGAGATGCGGCGGACCATTTCCTGCCGCTGGAGGGTGACAGCGACATCCCTTACCGTCACCATGGCTTCGATTTCCAGGGCGGAAAGCGAACTGGTCACCTGGTCCAGGCGGGACCGGTAGCGCTCCAGGGTTGCGAGGGCCTGGTTGGCGCGGGCCAGAACTTTTTCGGATCCCTCCAGGACGTGGCGCAGGCCGTTTACATACAGGGCGATGATCTGCATGGACTGGCTGACCGAGATAACGGGTACGCCAGTCTGGATAGCCACGCGTTCCGCGGTGCGGTGGCGGGTGCCGGATTCCTGGGTTTCGATGCTGGAATCCGGGACCAGCTGGACGGCGGCACGGAGGATGTTGCCGGCGTCCTTGTCGCAGATGATGGCACCGTCCATTTTGGCGAGCTCGCGGAGCCGGGTGGGGGAGAAGTCGATGCCGATATCGAAACCACCCGAGCAGATGGAGTCGATGGTCCGGTCCGAGCCCAGGACGATCAGCGCACCGGTCCGTCCCCGGAGGATCCGCTCCAGCCCGTCCCGGAGCGGAGTCCCGGGTGCCACTCTGGCCAGGGTTGCCCTGAGAGATTCTTCGGGGCTCCGCGCCATTAAGTGTTTTCCCTTCAAAGGTGCGGGCCGGACGCCCGCAGGAATGCCGGTTTTATGCTTCGCCGGCAGGATTCAAAAATGCTCATTTTCCCGCAAGCTCAATGATAGGGGCAAGAGAGACCAACTTCCGTACAGGCAAGCCCTAAAGTGCCCCGTTAGGGGATGCCTCCAACCGGACCAAAATGCATTCGACGGCGGGCAGCCGGGTGGACATTTTGTGGCGCCGGCCATCACGTTTGCGGCTGCTGCCCGGGCAATCCTTTTATCAGCCCCAGTGTGACGCGCTTGCCAAATCAGGGCCGCGAAGGTCGGATGCAATCAGGCAGGCGCCCCTGAGGTCCACCTCGCACAAGCGGCGGGCCCCCAGATCCTTGCCAACCAGATCCGCGCCGGGCTTCAGTTCCGGGTCCAGCTGGTCGGTCTGTGTGGCGAAGTAGGATGCGCGGACTTCTTCACTGACAGCCATCAGCAGCGCCCTTACTTCGGCATGGAGCTCCTGTACGTCCAGTGACAGCAGCCCGTCCGGTTCACCGCCGTAGGCTTTTTCGGTGGTGCCGCGAAGCTGCACCGCACGCAGGGAAGCATCAGGATCGAAGGTCCGCATCTGCGCCTCCGGCAGGTACCAGAGCATCTCGTGCAGCTGCCTGGCAGCCTCGAAGGCTGCGAACATTTGTTCCCTGGTGGCGGGCTGCTCCAGCCGGCTCACTCCGCCGAAGAGACCCTGGGACACCATCTGTCCCACACCAAACAGCCAAACACCGTGCAGCCATTGAATCCCCTGGCCTTCAGGCTGTGATGGATGGTGCAGGAAAGTGTCACTGGCATCTGAATACCGCGTCGGGCGTCAGCGCATCCGCTCCCGCACCATTCGGTCCAGGTCCCTGCTGACCTTCACCAGCGACGCGGCCCGGAGTGCCTTCTGCTCGGCGGCCGTCTGCGTTGCGCGCCGCCGGGCGGGGGTCGCGGCACCGTCGGATTCGTTGCCTCGGAACTGGGAAGTTGGGGCCGACGTCACCAGCCCTGTGGCAAGGGGATCAAAAAAGAGGTTGCCTGGGAAAGAGACACTGTGCACGCCGGATCAGTTCCTTTCCCGGCGGGACATGGAGGTGCGGCGGGACATGGAACCGCATAACACGTTGCTGATCGTTATCATGCGGTCACGGTAGCCCGCACTCATTTCGCGGCTTTGAACTACTGGTTTCCGCGGCGTTAAGCGGAACCCTGGTGATTTGCCGGGCTGCGATAAACTGGAACTTGGCTTTCCGCCAGTCCGTTTCCCGGCCCGGGCCGCAGCGCCCGCGCGCAGTGCCTTCAACGGCGCCCGGGCAGTCCCACCCGCAGCGAAAGTAGCACCGTGTCCCAAGATGTCCTCACCCCCGCCCGGATCTCGGAGATTCACAAAGAGGCAGGCCGACGCAGGACCTTTGCTGTCATTTCCCACCCCGACGCAGGCAAGTCGACGCTGACCGAAGCGCTCGCCCTGCACGCGAGGGTGATCGGCACAGCGGGCGCCTCAAGCGGCAAGGCCAACCGCAAGGAAACCGTCTCGGACTGGATGCAGATGGAGAAGGACCGCGGCATCTCCATCAGCTCCGCGGCGCTGCAGTTCTCCTACCGGGACACCGTCATTAACCTCCTGGATACCCCCGGTCACGCCGACTTCTCCGAGGACACCTACCGGGTGCTGGCCGCCGTCGACTGCGCAGTGATGCTGGTGGACGCCGCGAAGGGCCTGGAAACCCAGACCATGAAGCTCTTCGAAGTCTGCAAGCAGCGCAACCTGCCCATCATCACCGTCATCAACAAATGGGACCGCCCAGGCCTGGACGCGCTGGCCCTGATGGACGAAATCACCGAGCGCACCGGCCTGCAACCCATGCCCCTGACCTGGGCCGTGGGCATCTCCGGCGACTTCCGCGGCGTCTGGGACCTCCGCAACGACCGCTTCGCCCGGTTCCAGCGCAACAACGCCGGCGCGCAGATCGCCATCACCGAGTACTTCACGCCCGAAGAAGCAGCCGAAAGCCAGGGCAACAACTGGTCCGACGCCGTGGATGAGGCCGGCCTGGTCATCGAATCGAACCTTGAGTTCGACGTCGAGGCGTTCCATGCCGGCAAGGCCACCCCCATCCTGTTCAGCTCCGCTGCGCTCAACTTCGGCGTCAAGGAGTTGCTGGACGCGCTGGTGGACTTCGCTCCGCCGGCAGCCCCGCGCCCGGACATCGAGGGCAGGCACCGCCCGGTTGAATCCCCGTTTTCCGGCTTCGTCTTCAAGGTCCAGGCCGGCATGAACAAGGCCCACCGCGACCATGTGGCCTTCATCCGCGTCTGCTCCGGCGTGTTCGAGCGCGGCATGGTGGTCACGCAGACCCGCACCGGCAAGTCCTTCGCCACCAAATATGCGCAACAGGTGTTCGGCCGCGAACGCGAAGTCATTGACGAGGCCTACCCCGGGGACGTAGTGGGCCTGGTCAACGCCTCATCCCTGCGCGTCGGCGACAGCCTCTTCCTTGAAGAACCCGTGGAATACCCCGCCATCCCGCTGTTCGCCCCCGAGCACTTCCAGGTGGCGCGCTCCAAGGACCCCAGCAAGTTCAAGCAGTTCCGCCGCGGCATCGAGCAGCTTGAGCACGAGGGCGTCATCCAGGTGCTCCGTTCGGACGTCCGCGGTGACCAGGCTCCGGTGCTTGCCGCCGTCGGCCCTATGCAGTTCGAGGTGGTGGAGGACCGCATGGCGCACGACTTCAGCGCCCCCATGCGGTTGGAGCGCCTGCCCTACTCCCTGGCCAGGATTTCGACGGTGGATGCCATGCCTGCGCTGGCAAATGTCATCGGCGCCGAGGTGCTTTTGCGGTCCGACGGCGAGTACCTCGCCTTGTTCAACGACGTTTGGGCGCTGCGCCGCATCGAAAAGAACCATCCTGACCTGACCCTCGTGCCTATCGGCACGCACAACCCCGCAAAGTAGCCAAAGATGACTGCAGTTAAACCCCGCGCGCTGGTCACCGGCGTCGGCACCATCAACCCGCTCGGCTCATCCGTGGCCGAAACCTGGTCCGCCCTGGTGGCAGGAAAGTCAGGCATTGCACCGCTCGAGGCCGAGTGGGCGGAACAGCTGCCGGTGAAGATGGCAGGGCAGGTCACTGCGGACCTCTCAGGGCACCTCAGCACCCGCGAGATGAAACGCATGGACCGCTGCGGGCAGCTGGCGCTGATCGCGGCACGTGAGGCCTGGAAGCAGGCCGGCGCCCCCGAGGTTGATCCGGAGCGCTTCGCTGTGGTGATCGGCTCGGCCTACGGCGGGCTGGGTTCCACGCTGGAACAGGACAGGACCCTGGCAGCGTCGGGCCCGCGCAAGGTCTCGCCGCACACCCTCACCCGCCTGATGGTCAACGGCCCCGCCGCCTGGGTGTCCATCGATCTCGGTGCCCGCGGCGGCGCCCGGACGCCGGTCAGTGCATGCGCCTCCGGAGCTGAGGCGATTGTCCAGGCAGCCGAGATGATCCGCTCCGGTGCGGCCGACGTCGTCATTGCCGGTGGTGTGGACGCCTCGGTCAACGACCTGGTGATCACCGGCTTCTCCCAGATCCGTGCATTGTCCACGCGCAATGATGACCCGCAGCGGGCGTCGCGGCCGTTCGACGGCGGCCGGGACGGCTTTGTGCTCGCAGAGGGCGCCGGCGTGGTGGTGCTTGAGAGCGAAGAGCACGCACGGGCCCGGGGAGCTGCGGTGCTGGGGGCAGTGGCCGGGGGAGCGGTAACCTCCGACGCGAACGACATCGTGGCCGCCGATCCTGCCATGCAGCGCCGGGTGATGCAGAAGGCCCTTGAATCCGCTGGCGTGAATGCGGACGATATCGGTTTTGTGCACGCCCACGCCACGTCCACACCTGTGGGAGACAAGCTTGAGGGCCAGGCCATCAACGCGATCTTCGGGTCCGAGATCCCGGTGACGTCCACAAAGGGGCATACCGGCCACCTGCTGGGCGGCGCGGGGGCGCTGGCCGCCGTCGTGGTGGTGGAAGCCTTGCGGACCGGGACGCTCCCCGGGACCCTCAACGTTGAAAACCTGGACCCCGAGGTGGAACTTAACGTTGTTACCGAAGACGTCCGCCATCTTCAGCCCGGTACTCCCTCGGCCGGGCTGGTGAATGCCTTCGGTTTCGGCGGGCACAGCGTTGCCCTGGTGATCACGGGCCCATAGCCCCTCGACCGGGACGGTTTGCGCCCGGTCGGTTTCCCGGAGCCGGGACGCTGGAACGGTGCGGTGACGCCCGAACGCTACAGCGTCCCGGCACCGTTCCGGCGATTGCGGCGCAATCGCTTCATCAGCTAGGCCCGGCTCGGAACCGGCATCTCCACGCCGGGATTCCCGGCCTCGGCGGCTGGCTCCGTGCCCGTGCGGCGTTCCTTCAGGAAGTACACCAGGCCGGCGGCGATGGTGGACGCGGCGGCCAGTGCGAAGAGGCCCGGGATGACACTGCCGGTCTGCTCCTTGATGATGCCGAAGCCGAACGGAGCCACGAATCCGCCCAGGTTACCCAGCGAGTTGATGATGGCGATGGCCGGAGCCAGCACCAGCGGGTGCAGCCCGGACTGCGGGATGGTCCAGAACAGCGGGGAAGCGCTCTTGAAGCCCATGGCGGCGATGGCCAGGAACACCAGGGCCATAACGGGCGATGCGACGGCGGCTGCGAACGTGCCCACGGCGGCGACCAGGAGCGCGGCCACCAGCAACGGGCGCTTGGACTTGGCCTTGTCCTGCCACTTCGCCGCGAAGTACATGGCGAACACCGCGCAGATCCACGGAATCGAAGAGAGGAAGCCGACAGTGAGGTCGGTGGTTCCGGGGATCTGCTTGATGATGCTGGGGAGCCAGAACGTGTTGGCGTAGATGGACAACTGAACCGAGAAGTAGATGCCGCAGAGCAGCAGGATCTGCGGGTTCAGGAGCATCTTCCAGCGGTTGATCTTGCCGCCGTCGGCTGTGGCGTGCTGGGCATCCTCGGCGCTGATGGCCAGGGACAGGGCGTCCTTTTCAGATGCCGTGAGCCATTTGGCGTCCTTGATTTTGGCGTCCAGGAGGAAGAACACGGTGATGCCCACCAGGATGGACAGGATGCCCTCGAACCCGAAGAGCCACTGCCAGCCGCGCAGGCCAAAGGCGCCCTGGAGGCTGAGCAGAACCCCGGCGATGGGTCCGGAAATGGCTGCGGCGATGGAGGAGCCGGCGATGAAGACTGCGGTGGCTTTGCCGCGCTGCCCGGCGGGTACCCACCGGGCGAAGTAGAAGATGACGGCGGGGAAGAAGCCGGCTTCCGCGGCACCCAGCAGGAAGCGCAGGACGTAGAACATGGTCTCGTTCTGCACGAACGCCATCAGGAAGGAAACGGCGCCCCAGCTGACCATGATCCTGGTCAGCCAGACCTTGGCGCCGTACTTCTCCATCATCACGTTGCTGGGAAGTTCAAAAATTGCGTAGGCGATAAAGAACAGCCCGGCACCGAATCCGTACGCGGCGGCTCCAATGCCGACGTCAGCCTGGAGGTGGTCCTGCGCGTAGCCGATGTTTGACCGGTTCAGCTGGTTGCACACAAGCATGACCAGCATGATGGGCAGCACGCGCTTGAAGAATTTCTTCGTGGCCGAGGCCACGTCCGCGACAGCATTGTCCACAGACATCATTGAATGTTTCCTTTGGGGTAGATAACGCAGGCCGGCTGCGGGGCGCAGGTAAAGTAGTGGGGCCCGTCACAGCGACCCCACTACTTTACCGGAAGCTGCTTGGGGAGAGCAGCTTCGGATTCTGCCAGCGAAGGCCGGCAATCGGACGGCTCTTATCGAACGAGGCAGGGCCGCTTGGGGTCGAAGGACCAGCCGTCGATGTAGTACTGCATGCCGATGCTGTCGTCACGGGCGTCGAGGCCGTGCGCAAGGTACAGCTGGTGCGCCTTGTCCAGGGCTTCGCGGTCCAGTTCGATGCCGAGGCCGGGGGCGTCCGGAACCTCGATGGCGCCGCCCCTGATCTGCAGCGGTTCCTTGGTGAGGCCCTGCCCGTCCTGCCAGATCCAGTGCGTGTCCAGGGCCGTGATCTCGCCCGGAGCCGCAGCACCCGTGTGGGTGAACATGGCCAGTGAGATGTCGAAGTGGTTGTTCGAGTGCGAACCCCAGGTGAGGCCGAACTCGTGGCACATCTGGGCCACCCGCACCGAGCCGTGCATGGTCCAGAAGTGCGGATCGGCCAGCGGAATGTCGACGGCGTTGCTGCGGATGGCGTGCGACATTTCCCGCCAGTCGGTGGCGATCATGTTCGTGGCAGTCTTCAGCCCGGTGGCCCGGCGGAACTCCGCCATGACCTCCCGGCCGGAGAAGCGCCCTTCAGCGCCACAGGGATCCTCGGCGTAGGCTACAATGCCCTGCATCCGCTTGCCCAGCCGGATGGCTTCATCCAGGAGCCAGCCGCCGTTGGGGTCCAGGGTTACCCGGGCTTCGGGGAAGCGCTTGGCCAGAGCCGTGACAACGTCCACCTCGTCGTCGCCGGACAGCACGCCGCCCTTGAGCTTGAAGTCGCTGAAGCCGAACCGTTCCTGTGCTGCTTCGGCCAGCGCGACGACGGCGTCCGGCGTCATGGCCTCCTGGCGCCGGAGCTTTTCCCACCGGTCAGCCGGGGCTTCCTCCACGAGGTACGGCAGGTCCGTGCGCGCGTGGTCGCCGATGAAGAACAAGTAACCCAGCATGGGTACAGAGCTGCGCTGTTGCCCGTCGCCCAGCAGTTCAGCAACAGGCAAGCCCAGGTACTGGCCGTGAAGGTCCAGCAGGGCTGACTCGACGGCGGTCACGGCGTGCACCGTGGTGCGCAGGTCGAAGGTCTGCAGGCCACGGCCGCCGGCGTCGCGGTGGGCGAACTCAGCCGCGACCTCGCGCAGCAGGGAGCGGTAGCGGGCCACCGGCTGGCCGTTGATGAGCGCGCCGGCTTCCTCGATGGTGGTGCGGATCTTCTCGCCGCCGGGGACCTCACCCAAACCGGTGCGGCCGTCCGAGTCGGTGATGATGACGATGTTGCGGGTGAAGAAGGGGCCGTGCGCGCCGCTGAGGTTCATCAGCATGCTGTCATGGCCCGCCACCGGCACTACTTCGATGCGGGAGATGGTGGGCTGGTTGCTCATGCGCCGACCTCAGCATTCTCTGCAGCGGGGACCACTTCGCCGTCGATCCTTCGGTTCAGGTGCCAGGGGTTGGCGTCCTGCAGCGGGACCGGCAGCAGTTCCTGGGGCAGGTTCTGGTAGGCGACGGGGCGGAGGAACCGGTTGATGGCGAGCGTTCCCACGGAGGTGGTGCGGGAGTCGGAGGTGGCCGGGAAGGGGCCGCCGTGGACCATGGCGTGGCCGACTTCGACGCCGGTGGGCCAGCCGTTGACGATGATGCGGCCCACTTTCTGCTCGAGGGCCGGGATCAGGGGCGCCGCCGTCGGGTAGTCCTCTTCGGTGAGCTGCAGGGACGCGGTGAGCTGTCCTTCGAGCCGGTTGACGGCCGCGATGAGTTCTTCCACGGAGCCGTAGCGGATGACGAGGCTTGCGGCGCCGAAGATCTCCTCGTGGAGGACGTGGTTGGACACGAAGTCTTTGACCTGGGTGCCGAAGATGGTGGGCGCCGGGGCGTTTTTGGTCGCCCCTGCAAGGCCCTGGCCGATGAGGTCCACGCCTGCTGCGCTGCCCAGTGCTTCCGTGCCGGCATTCCATGAGCCGGCGATTCCTTCGGTGAGCATCGTCTGGCCTGCGCAGGCGGAAACAGCACGGCCGACGGCGGCAGCGAGTTTGTCGCCCAGCTCACCTTCGGGGGCGAACAGCAGTCCGGGGGAGGTGCACAGCTGGCCCGAGCTGCCGGTGACGGCGGTAACATACTGCTGCGCCAGCGCGTCGATTTTTTCGGCGGAGCCGTTCAGGGCGCCCGGGAACACGAACACCGGGTTCAGCGACGACATCTCCGCGTAGACCGGAATGGGCTCGCGGCGTGCGGCAGCGGTGCGCATCAGTGCGATGCCGGCACTTTGTGAGCCGGTGAAGCCCACTGCCTTGATGGCCGGGTCTGCCACGAGGGCCTGGCCGATGCTGCTGCCCGGGCCGTATACCAGGGAGAAGACTCCATGGTGGAGGCCGCAGTCCTTGACGGCTTTGGCGACGGCCTGGCCAACGAGTTCGCCGGTGCCGGGGTGGGCATTGTGGGCCTTGAAGACTACGGGGCAGCCGGCGGCGAGGGCCGAAGCGGTGTCTCCGCCCGCCGTCGAGAAGGCCAGCGGGAAGTTGCTGGCGCCGAAGACGGCAACGGGGCCGAGCGGGATCTGACGCTGGCGGATGTCCGCCCGGGGCAGGGGAGTGCGTTCGGGCAGGGCCGGATCCACGCGGACGCCACGGAAATCACCCTGGCGGACGACGGCCGCGAAGAGCCGCAGTTGGCCGGTGGTGCGTGCCCGTTCGCCGGTCAGCCGGGCCGCGGGCAGCCCTGTTTCCTGGCCGGCGCGGATGATGAGTTCGTCGCCGATGGCGTCAATGTTGTCCGCGATGGCCTCCAGGAAACCGGCGTGGGTCTCCGGGTCCAGCGTCGAGAAGGACGGGTAGGCGGCGGCAGCGGCGGCGGTGGCTTCGGCGAGCTGGTCCCCGGTAATCAGGGAGTAGGCGGGATCGAGCTGTTCGTTCGTGGCGGGATTGAAGCCGAAGGCTGTTTTTCCTTCGCCGACGACGGGCTGTCCGGCGATCAGGGAGTGTCCGGTGAGGGTCACGATGGTTCCTCCTAGGGGGGATGGATCAGGAGACAGTGCTCAGGAGACGGTGCTCAGGAGACGGTGGCGATGAGGGCTTTGAGGTCCGCGAAATCCTGCTCCGCAAGGTTCTGCAGCGGCGGGCGGACAGGGCCTGCGGAGCGGCCGATAGCATCGAGCCCCGCCTTGACGATGGACACCGAGTAGCCTTTCACGCGGTCGCGGATGTCCAGGTACGGGATCACGAAGTCGTTGAGCTTCTTGTTGACGGCCACGCGGTCGTTGTTGCGCACGTCCTGGTAGAAGTCCAGGGCGAACTGCGGAACGAAGTTGTACATGGCGCTGGAGTAGGTGCTCATGCCGAGCTGCAGCAGGGGAAGCGCGAAGGTTTCGGCCGTGGGCAGGCCGCCGAGGTAGAAGAGCCGGTCGCCGAGCTTGGCGTAGACGCGGGCATCGTGCTCGAGGTCTCCCACGCCGTCCTTGAAACCGATGAGGTTTTCGTGCCGGTCGGCCAGCGTCGCCACGGTGGTGTCCTTGTAAATGGCGTTGGCCCGGTTGTAGATGATGACACCCAGGGACGTGGCGCGGCACACCGCGCTGACGTGCTCAACCAGGCCGGCCTGGTCCGCTTCGGTCAGGTACGGGGGCAGCAGGAGGATGCCTTCGGCACCGGCTGCTTCGGCAGCCGTCGCGTTCTCGATGGCCTGGGCAGTGGACCCGCCCGCGGAGGCGAGCACAGGAACGCGGCCGCCCACTTCCTCCACGGCGGTGCGGACCACGTGGGCGGACTCCGCCGGCGTCAGCGAAAAGCCTTCGCCTGTGCCGCCGGCCGCGAAGAGGCCGGCGACCGGGAAGCTAGCCTGCCACGCCAGGTGCTTGCGGTAGTTTTCCTCATCGAACTGCAGCGCCGCGTCGAATGAGGTCACGGGGAAGGACAGGAGCCCTTCCTTGAGAATGTCCGCCAGTTCCTGGGGTGAGTGCTTTGCCACGGTGTGGTCCTCCGGTAAGTGCGCCTTTCGGCGGCGCGCTGATGATTCCTTTCCAGACTAGGAGCGGCGCTGATGCCTGTCTAAGTGCATTTTTATATGTATTGATACCTTGGGAGCATGATGTCACGCTGAGGCGGGAAACTACTCCATCGAGAACTCCAGGTCCCGCAGGAGGCGTGACAGTGCAGGGTTGGTGATCCTGCGGTTCCAGAGCGCGTGCAGTTCCACCTGCTCACCTTCGCCCACTGCAAGCGGCAGGAACTCCACACCCTTGATGCCCAGCAGGGTGGCTGAATGGGGCACGAAGGCCACTCCCCGGTTGGCCGAAACCAGCGACACCATGGTGAGGATCTGGCTGACGGTATGCACAACATTGGCGTGCCGGATCGGCAGCATCCGCACCACGAGGTCGTAGAAGTAGCGGGCCTGGGTGGGTGAATGCATGATCAGGGGTTCGTCTTTGAAGTCCTCCGGAGTGATGTCCCGGCCCAGCAGCGTCAACGGATGCCCGGTGGGCGCGGCCATGACCAGGGATTCCCGGTACAGCAGATGCGAATCGAAGGTCTCGCTGTCGAAGGGTGGACGGGCCAGGCCAAGGTCGAGCTCGCCGGTCAGCAGGCCGCTGAGCTGGTCCCCCGTCACCAGCTCCTGGAGATCGATGTCCACTTCCGGGATGATTCCGGCGAGCTCTTCGAGCAGCGGCCCCAGGATGCTGAAGCCGCTGGCCGCGGTGAAACCGATGCGCAGGATGCCGGAGCGTCCTGAGGCGATCCGGCGGGCGGTCACCGGCGCCCGTTCGGCCAGCGCCATCAGGCGCCGGGCTTCATCCAGGAACGTCTGCCCGGCGGACGTCAGCTGGACTTTCCTGTTGTCGCGCTCCAGCAGTTCCGCCCCGATGATCTTTTCCAGTTTTTGGATCTGCCGGCTCAGCGGCGGCTGGGTCATATTCAGTCGCTCGGCGGCCCGGCCGAAATGCAGCTCCTCGGCTACGGCGATGAATCCGGCCAGCTGGTCGAAGGTAAACATGATGCCTTCCGGGTATCAAATGATGCTGATTTGGGCTTAGACAAGCATCATAACGGCTCCCTACACTCGTTCGAGCAAGCCGAAGTGATTCGGTTCACAGCACCGTCCGGGAGCATCCCGGAGTTTTCATGAGGAGTTCCAATGAAGCACTTCCCCACACGCCGTTCGGTCCTCGGCGCGGCTTCGGCCATTACGCTGCTGGCCATGACCGCTTGCGGCAACGTCGCCGGCGGCCAGGCCAAAACCGCCGATTATCCCTCCGGGCCCATCAACCTCACGGTGGGCCAGGCAGCAGGCGGCAGCACGGACCTCATTGCCCGCGCGCTGGCCGAAGGCGCCTCCAAGACCTTGGGCAAGCCCGTGCCCGTAGTCAACAAGCCCGGCGCCAACGGTGCCCTCGCCACCAAGGAAGTTGCCGGCAAGCCCGCCGATGGGCAGGAACTGGTCCTGCTGACCGCTTCGCTGATCACCATCACGCCGCTGGCTGTCTCGCCTGACGAAGCGGTCAACATCGACGACCTGGACATCATCGCCGGACTGTCCCAGGACGACTACGTCCTGGTGGCCAGCCCCGGCTCCGGCTTTAAGTCCTTCAAGGACGTGACCGACGCCGGCCGCAGCGTTACCTTCGGCACCACCGGCGTTGGCACCGGCAGCCAGCTGGCCCAGACCGTGCTCTTCAAGCAGGCCAACGTCACCGGCACCGACATCCCCTTCGACAGCGGCAAGCCGGCGCTGACGGCGGCCCTGGGCAACCAGGTAGAGCTCGCCACCATCCAGCTCGGTGAGGCCATGCCGCAGATCCAGGCCGGCAAGGTGTCTCCGCTGCTGGTCTTCTCCGAAGAGCGCAACAGCTTCCTTCCGGACACCCCCACCGCCAAGGAAGCAGGATATGACGTTCCGGTGGCGCAGTACCGTGCGGTCGCCGCTCCCAAGGGCACGCCCCAGGAGGTCAAGGACAAGCTGTACGGGGCATTCCAGGAAACCTTCAAGTCGGACGCCTACAAGGAATTCAACAAGAAGAACATGCTGACCCCCAAGGAAATCCTCGGCGCGGAAGTTGTGACCGAGTGGAAGGAATACGCAGCGAAGTACAAGGAACTGGTGGAGAAGTACGGCATCAGCCTGAGCGGAAATAAGTGATCCCTGTGACAGGAACACCCGCAGTACCCGCCGGAGGCAGCAGCGCGGCTGCCGCCTCCGGCGGGGACGCCCCCCACAGCCTTCCCGGTGACGTCCTGGACGACCTCACACCCGAGCAGCTTGCGGCACAGTGGGAGGAAGAAAAGCCGCCCGCGGCCGGTCCCCTCGCAAACGCAGCCTCCTCACTGGTGGTCATCGGTGTGGGCATTGGCGCCGTAGTCCTCTCCATTGCCATGGGGCTGGGCACTCCGGAGAAGCCGCAGCCAGGCCTCTGGCCGTTCATCATCAGCGTTGTCATGGTGGCCCTCGGGCTGTTCCAGCTGATAGCCGGCCGGCGCAACCGCGATGCCGAGAAATTCACGCGGATGTCCGCCGCGCCGCTGACCGGCCTGGTAACCCTCGCCGCCATGGTGGCCCTGATGCCGCTGATCGGTTTCGAGCTGCCGGCCCTGGTCCTGTGCATCATCTGGATGCGCTTCCTGGGCGGGGAAACCTGGCGCTCCACCCTCGTGGTCAGCGCGGCCGTCGTCATTGCCTTCTACGGCATTTTCGTCCTTGCACTCAACACCTCCATTCCCCACCTCTTCTAGGAGACCTACGTGGATTTTCTGAATCCCGTTATCAACGGATTTACGGTTGTCCTGGAGCCGACCAACCTCCTTTACTGCCTGATCGGCGTCGTCATCGGCATGCTGATCGGCGTGCTGCCCGGACTGGGGCCCGCGGCAACCATCGCCATCCTTCTTCCGCTCACGTACAACGTGGAGCCCGTCACGGCCATCATCATGCTGGCCGGCATCTTCTACGGTGCACAGTACGGCGGCACCATCACCTCGGTGCTTCTGAGGCTCCCCGGGGAGGCCTCCTCGGTAGTGACGGTCTTTGACGGCTACCAGATGGCCAAGCAGGGCCGGGCCGGCACCGCCCTCGGCCTGGCATCCATCGGCTCCTTCATTGGTGGCACCGCCTCCATCATCGGACTGACATTCCTCGCCCCGCTGGTGGCCAGTTTCGCGCTGGACTTTGGTCCGCCCGAGTACACAGCCCTGGCATTGCTGGGCATCCTGCTGGTAGCCACCATCAGCAATGGTGCCAAAGCCAAGGCCCTCATCGCCGCGGCCCTGGGCCTCCTGCTCGCTACGATTGGCCGGGACATCTTCACCGGCGAAAGCCGGTTCACCTTCGGCAACCTGCAACTCGCCGACGGCATCGACTTCGTGCCCATTGCGATGGGCATCTTCGGCCTCGGCGAGATCCTCTACAACCTGGAGGAACGGCACCGCGCGGCCAAGGCGCCGTCGAAGGTCACCAACGTCTGGCCCTCTCGGAACGACCTCAAGCAGGCCTCCGGAGCCATCGGCCGCGGATCCGTGCTGGGCTTCTTCCTCGGCATCCTTCCCGGCGGTGGCGCGACTATCGCTTCGATGGCCTCCTATGCGATGGAAAAGAAGCGCGCCAAGCAGCCGGAACGGTTCGGCAAGGGCGCGCCGGAAGGTGTGGCAGGGCCGGAAACCGCCAACAACGCGGCAGCGACGTCGTCGTTCATTCCGCTGCTGACGCTCGGGATACCGGCCAACGCCACCATGGCGCTGATGTTCGGTGCGCTGCTGATCCAGGGCGTTACGCCCGGTCCGCAGCTCGTTGAGCAGAACCCGGAGCTCTTCTGGGGCGTGGTGAACTCCATGTACATCGGCAATATCCTGCTCCTCATCATGAGCCTGCCGCTGGTGGGAATCTTCGTGAAGATCCTCCGCGTCCGGGCCGCCATCCTGGCGCCCGTCACCGCCCTCATCACGCTGTTGGGCGCCTACACCATCAACAACAGCATGTTCGACGTCACGCTCGTGGTCGTTTTCGGCATCGTCGGCTACCTCATGAAAAAGTTTGGCTTCGAACCAGGCCCCCTGGTGCTGGCCTTCGTGCTCGGCGAACTGCTTGAAAGCTCGATGCGCCGCTCCCTGCTGGTCTTTGGCGGTGACCCGTCGGGCTTCTTCGGGCGCCCCATCTCCGCCACGCTGCTGGTGGTGTTCGTCCTGGTGGCTGTCCTGCCCGCCATCCGCACCGCCATCGCCAAACGCAAAGGCACGACGGCGTCCGCCAGCGCAGCCGCCGAGGGCGCCGCCCACACGATCAAGGAGAAGGTATGAGCATCATCGTCGGATTCGTCCCCACCCCGGCAGGCGAGGCCGCCCTCGCGGCCGGCATCGCCGAAGCGAAGCTCCGCCAGCAGGACCTGTTCATTGTGAACTCCGCCCGCCAGGGCGCCCTGGTGGACAAATCAGTGGCCACCGAGGACGTCCTGGCCCAGGCAGCCAAGCGGGCCGCCGACGTCGGAGTGACGGCAACTGTCATCCAGCCGCCCTACCAGCACGATCTGGCGGACGAGTTCCTCGACGTCGCAAGGGAAGTGGATGCCTCGCTGATTGTCATCGGCCTGCGGCACCGCACCCAGGTGGGCAAGTTCATCCTGGGCAGCCACGCACAGCAGATCCTGATGCAGGCTGACCGCCCGGTCCTGGCCGTCAAGGCAGACGGCGGGCACTTCTAGGATTGCCCCTTGACGTGCTCCACCAGCGCGTCAAGGACCGGCAGTTGGCCCTTGACCAGTTTGAGCCGGGCCTCCGGTTCCGGAAACCAGCGGGCGTCATCGATTTCCGGGTACTGCTGGATCCGGCCTGAACCCTTGGGCCACTCCAGCGGAAAGGTATTGCTGACGATCTTCCCGGGCTGGAAGTCCTGCTCCGCAGCGTAGACAGTGATGATCTTGCGGGAGGGCTGCCGGAACTCTCCGAGGTGCGCGTAATCGGCGGCAGGTGGGGGAGTTCCCATCTCCTCGGCGAACTCCCGGAGGGCGGCCGCCAGCGGATCCTCGTCCTCCGTGTACTCGCCTTTCGGAATGGACCAGGCATGGGCATCCTTGCGCGCCCAGAAGGGCCCGCCCATGTGGGCTATCCACACCTCCACAGTGCCTGGGTCCGTGCGCCTGTACAGAAGGAGTCCTGCACTCCGAACCTGCATCATGCCTCCGTCCTGGACGTGAATTTCATAAGATTCCTAACCGCCGTCAGACGTTAACGTGCAGTTCACAGCCCTGCTTTAGGTTATTCCTTCAGGCACTCTGCTCGAAGGGACCCGTCATGGCCAATATCGCTGAGGTTTTGGGGCGGCTTACGCCGGAAGAACTTGATGAGCTTCGCAATCTTGGCCCGCAGGGCCACCTGCCGCGGCATCTGGTGGCTGCCTTGGACCGCGCGGCCGGCGGCGCTGGAAACGGCCGCGGCTACTACGTGCCCACCGGAAACGTCAGCGCTACCGGCGGCCCGCTCCTGGTGCTGCGCAGCGATGTTTCGGGCTGGCTTTTCGGCTCCCACCGGGACGATCCGGACTCGTTGCCGCAGCACGGCTAGCACCGGGCCCGTATCTGCAGCTAGCCAATCAGAAGGCTAAGCGCCTCCGTCAGGTGCTCCACTTCGCGCACCGAGAAGCCTGCCGGGATGGGCCCCGGTCCGGCGTGGCTCGCGGGTACCACGGCGTGGGTGAATCCGAGCCGGTGTGCCTCCTGGATGCGCTGGTTGATGCCCGGGACCGGGCGGACCTCGCCTGCCAAGCCCACCTCGCCGAAAGCGATCAGCCGGATGGGCAGGGGCTTGCGTGCCTTGGCCGAAGCCACGGCAAGGGCAACGGCGAGGTCCGTGGCGGGTTCGCTAAGCTTCACCCCGCCCACGGTGGCCACGTAGGAATCGTCCTTGTGCAGCAGGGTTCCCGCGCGCTGCTGCAGCACAGCCAGCAGCATGGACACCCTTGAACTGTCCAGGCCACTGGTGGCCCGGCGCGGCTGCGAGTTGGGGCTCTCGGCCAGCAGCGACTGCACCTCGGCCAGCAGGGGCCGCCTGCCCTCCATGGTTACGGTGATGCACGTGCCCGAGACGGGGTCCTTGGTGCGGCTGACAAACAAGCCGCTGGGATCGGCGAGCCCTTCGATGCCGTTTTCGTTCAGGTCAAAGCAGCCCACGTCATCGGTGGGCCCGTACCGGTTCTTGACGGCGCGCAGCATCCGCAGCCGGGAATGGCGTTCGCCCTCGAACTGGCACACCACGTCCACGAGGTGCTCCAGCAGACGCGGCCCCGCGATGGAGCCGTCCTTGGTCACGTGGCCCACCAGCAGGGTGGTCATGTTCCGCCGCTTGGCCGCGGCAATGATGGACGCCGCCACCTCCCTTACCTGCGAGACGCCGCCGGCGCTGCCGTCAACGTCAGCGCTGCTGAGGGTCTGCACCGAGTCCACGATCAGGAGCCGGGGCTCGATCTTTTCCACCTGCCCCAGCGCCTGGCCCAGATCCGTTTCCGCGGAAAGGTAAAGCGATTCGGCGACGGCGTCGATCCTCTCCGCGCGCAGCTTCACCTGCGCTGCTGACTCCTCGCCCGTGACATAGAGGACGTCCTGGGCGGTCCGGGCGAACTTCGCTGCCACGTCCAGCAGCAGGGTGGACTTGCCAACGCCGGGTTCCCCGGCCAGCAGGATCACGGCGCCCGGCACCAGGCCGCCGCCCAGCACCCGGTCCAGTTCGTCCACTCCCGTAGGCAGGAAAGCCGCGGTAGTGGCATCCACTTCGGCAATTCGGCGGGCCGGCTCGATGACAGTAGTGGCCGCCGTCGTACGCGCCACGGCGGTGCCCGTTTCCTCCACGGTGCCCCACGCCTGGCACTCGCCGCAGCGCCCCACCCATTTGACGGTGGTCCAGCCGCATTCGGCGCACTTGTAGGCGGGCGCCTTGGACGCCCGGGAAGTCTTTGTTGCCATGGTTTCCACCCTAGTGGCGGGCACCGACAATCCCCGCCCGCACCCTAACCTCGCACGCTCGGCCAGGGAACCCTGCGGGCGTGGGCCCAGCCCGCACCCTAACCTCGCACGCTCGGCCAGGGAACCCTGTGGGCGTGGGCCCAAGCTCGACCACCGAAGGCCCACCCGACCCTAAAGCGCCGGCAGCACGTCCCGGGCTTCGCGCGCATCCATCCCCGTGGCCTCGAGCAGGTCCACCATCAGGGGCCGGTAGAGCATCACCACCGTTTCACCTTCGAGCCGCTGCACCTCCAGCAGCTTGGGGTGCAGGCGCAGGGCAATCTCGCTCAGGTCGCGGCGGGCCGTGCGCAGGTGGGCGCGGCGGACGCCGTCGTGCGTTTCCGCCAGCCCCAGCGAGAGCTCGTCAATGGCGGCAGCGGTCTCCTGCAGCACCTCCGCGATGTTTTCCGTCGCCTCGTCGGACAGGGCCGCGTTATTGATGGCGCTGGTGAGCCGGCGTGCGAACACCCGGCTGTTCCGCAACGCCAGGTCGATGAAGTCGAGCGACTGTTTCAGCTGCTCCAGCTCGTCCCGGTGCCGCCGGTAAGCGGGCGCCAGGCGGGCCACCTCTCCGGATGAACGGAGGGACTGGCGCATTGCATCCACCAGTGGCTGGCAGTTCCGGCCCCGGATAAGGGCGTGCCAGGCCTGGCTTGAATCACTGCTGGCCATCGCCCCGGCGCACTCCCGCAGCACCTCGGCCAGTTCATGCAGCAGCTTCTGGACATCCTTGCGCGGCTCCCGCCGGGGATCCTTCGGGATCAAAATCGTCACGAGCAGTGCGCAGACCCCACCTACTACCGCGTCGATGCTCCTTGTGAACGGGCCACCGGCCGGCGCGGGCAGCAGCACCACCAGAACGGACTGCAGCGCCAGTTGGGTGGTGAAGATGGTGCCGCTGTCCAGGAAGCGCGCCAGCAGGATAGAGAAAAGAAGGACGACGGCGGCCTGCCAGATTCCGCTGCCCAGCCAGTGCAGGAGCAGGTCACCCACGGCAATGCCGATGGTGCAGCCCACCCCCACCTCCACAACCCTCCGCAACCGCGGTTCCCGCGAGAAACCCAGCGCGATCAGGGACGACGTGGCGGCGAAGAGGGGCCCGGAGTGGCCCAGTACATACTCGGCGAAGGCATAGGCGCCCACAGCGCAAAGGGTCATCTGAATGGCGGGAACAAGGGAATTGCGGCTTCGGATCAGGCCCGTGCGGAAACGGCCGTGCAGGAAACGCCTGCTTGCTGAAAGTCCTGCTGCCTGGGCCATGACGTCCAGTCTATTTGCTGGCTGTCCGTTTGCCGGCGGCGCACTACGGCTGGCGATGTGATCTGCGCAATGGGGACCCGGCACTTGTCAACGAATATCCCGCCGTCGTTAATGTTCCGTTCACTTTGGTCAGCCCATCCCGTTACCTGCGCCCCATAACTTCATTGAAGGTACAGAACGTACGCATCGCGCTGCAGGGCCTCTCCGTCCTTGCTCCGCACCTGAGAAACCCTGGAAGGGGTACATCTAGTGAAGGCACTCCGCTTCGGCCGCCACGCGGCTATCGCTGTTATCGCAGCCGGCGCACTCGCGCTCACGGCCTGCGGTTCAGACAACGCCACGGGCACCGCTCCCACAGGCGGCCAGACGTCTGCCGGTCCCAAGGTCACCGGCACCCTCACCGGAATCGGCGCATCCTCCACCGGGGCAGCCATGGACGCCTGGAAGGCCGGCTTCGCCAGCGCCAACCAGGGCGCCACTGTGCAGTACTCTCCGGACGGCTCCGGCGCGGGACGCAAGGCAATCGTTGACGGCTCCGCACAGTTCGCCGGCTCTGACGCTTACCTGAAGGACGAAGAGCTCGAGAACTCGAAGACAGTCTGCGGTCCCGCCGGCGCCATCAACATCCCCGTCTACATCTCGCCGATCGCCGTGGCCTTCAACGTTCCCGGCGTCACCGAGTTGAAGCTGGACGCAGCCACCGTGGCCAAGATCTTCCGCGGCCAGGTTGCCAAATGGAACGATCCCGCCATTGCCGCTCTCAACGAGGGCGTCACCCTGCCGGACCTCAAGGTCACTCCGGTGAACCGCTCGGACGACTCCGGCACCACCACCAACTTCACCGACTACCTGGCTTCGGCTGCACCTGAGGTCTGGACGGACAAGTCCGCCGGCATCTGGCCCGCAAGCCTGCAGGGCGAGAACGCCAAGGGCACCTCAGGCGTGGTCAAGACCGTGACCGACACCCCCGGCGCCGTAACCTACGCCGACGACTCCGCCGTGGGCGGCAAGCTCGGCACCGCTGCCATCAAGGTGGGCGGGGAGTTCGTCAAGATCTCCGCTGATGCCGCCTCCAAGGCAGTGGAAGCCGGCAAGCCCGTCGAAGGCCGTTCCGCCAACGACGTCGCCATCAAGCTGGACCGCAAGACCACCGCCTCCGGTGCCTACCCGGTGGTGCTCGTTTCCTACCACGTTGTCTGCAGCGCCTACGACAAGCAGGAGACCGTTGACCTGATCAAGGCGTTCGAGAACTACGTAGTTTCCGAGGAGGGCCAGAAGGCCGCTGCGGACTCAGCGAAGTCCGCACCGCTTACCCCGGCCCTGGCGAAGAAGGCCGCGACGGCCATCGAGTCCATCAAGGTCAAGTCCTAATTACCGCACCGGATCCGGGTTCCCCGCCTGCCGCGAGGCAGTGCGGGGAACTTGGCTTTGGACGCCACGCTTTCCAGTCTTTAAGTAACCTCCACGATCGAAGGGCCGTCGAATGACCGCCACCCCCCTGACCAGCACCCAGGCCGCCGGCCGCGCCGGGGACAAAATCTTTTCGGGTGCCGCGCTGGCCGCCGGCTGCCTTATTCTCGCCGTCCTCTTTGGCGTCGCGCTCTTCCTGGTGGTCCAGGCCATCCCGGCACTGACCGCACCGGCGGCCGGGATCCAGGGCGGGGAAGGCTTCTTCGCCTACATCTGGCCCATCGTGATCGGCACGCTCATCGCCGCGGTGATCGCACTGGTGATCGCCACGCCAGTTGCCATCGGCGTTGCACTGTTCATCTCGCACTTCGCGCCGCGCGGCCTCGCCGCCGGTTTGGGCTATGTGGTGGACCTGCTCGCCGCCATCCCGTCCGTGGTCTACGGCGCCTGGGGTGCTGCGTTCCTGGCCAAGGAAATCTCCCCGGCCTACAACTGGCTCGCCCAGAACATGGGCTGGCTGCCCGTTTTCCAGGGACCCGCCTCGGCCACGGGCAAAACCATCCTCACTGCGGGCATCGTCCTCGCCGTGATGGTGCTGCCCATCATCGCCTCGCTGTCCCGCGAAATCTTCCTCCAGACCCCCAAGCTGCATGAGGAAGCCGCGCTCGCCCTGGGCGCCACCCGCTGGGAAATGATCAAGATGTCGGTCCTGCCCTTCGCGCGGCCGGGCATCATCAGCGCCGTGATGCTCGGCCTGGGCCGCGCCCTCGGCGAAACCATGGCCGTGGCGCTGGTTCTCTCCTCCGGAGCCCTGACCGCCAGCCTGATCCAGTCCGGCAACCAGACCATCGCAGCGGAGATCGCCCTGAACTTCCCCGAGGCCAGCGGGCTCAAGGTCAGCACCCTCATCGCCGCCGGCCTGGTCCTGTTCATCATCACCCTTGCCGTGAACATGATCGCGCGCTGGATCATCACAAGGCACAAAGAATTCTCGGGAGCCAACTAAATGACCTCCACGCTCACGCCCGTCCGCAGCAAGCGCTCCACGCTCACAAAGGGCCAGCTGCCCAGGTATGCCCCCTACGTGGTTCTGGCCGCCGCCCTCATTGTGGGCGCCGCGGTCCTCGCCCTGGCAGGGTTCAACGCCTTCGGCTGGGGCATCGTCTCGGCTGTCCTGTTCGCCATCGGGCTGGTGTCCTGGAGCGCCGCGGTGGAGGGTTCCCGCAAGGCGAAGGACAAACTGGCCACCTGCCTGGTGGTGGGGTCCTTCCTGGTGGCACTGCTCCCGCTCGTCTCGGTGATCTGGACCGTGCTGGTTAACGGCGTGCCCGGGCTGCTCACGCCGGGTTTCCTCGGCACCTCCATGAACGGCGTGACCGGTGTTTTCGACAACAAGGCAGTGGAAGAAGGCGCAGCCGTCAAGGGCGGCATCTACCACGCCCTCCTCGGCACCCTGCAAATCACCCTGCTGGCCACTGTCATTTCGGTGCCGGTTGGCCTGCTCACCGCCATCTACCTCGTGGAGTACGGCCACGACGGCCGGCTTGCACGGGCCATCACGTTCTTCGTTGACGTGATGACCGGCATCCCCTCCATCGTGGCCGGCCTCTTCGCCGCCGCCTTCTTCTTCGCTGTTGTTGGCCCCGGCACCAAGACAGGCGCGGTCGCCGCCGTCGCCCTTTCCGTCCTCATGATTCCGGTGGTGGTGCGGTCCAGCGAGGAGATGCTGAAGATCGTGCCCAACGAACTTCGGGAAGCGGCCTACGCGCTGGGCGTGCGCAAGTGGCGGACCATCATCAAGGTGGTGATTCCGACGGCGATCTCCGGCATCGCTTCGGGCGTCACCCTGGCCATCGCCAGGGTGATCGGCGAGACGGCGCCCATCCTGGTCACCGCCGGCTTCGCCACCAGCATCAACTCCAACGTGTTCAGCGGCTGGATGGCCTCGCTGCCCACGTTCATCTACACCCAGATCCTGAACCCCACATCACCGGCGAACCCGGACCCGTCCTCCCAGCGGGCCTGGGGCGCCGCCCTGGTGCTGATCATCCTGGTGATGATCCTCAACCTGGGCGCCCGGCTGATCGCCAGGGTCTTCGCCCCCAGGACAGGCCGCTGACGCCTGCTCCCTGCTTTATGCCGGCACTCCCATTCCGCTCCTTCGGGCCGGAACCTAGACTTCAATCCATCCCCAGTTAGTGAAGGAACACCATGTCTAAGCGCATCGACGTCAAGGACCTGAACGTGTACTACGGCGATTTCCTCGCAGTGGAAGACGTCACCATCAACATCGAGGCCAAGTCCGTCACCGCGTTCATCGGCCCCTCCGGCTGCGGCAAGTCCACCTTCCTGCGGACCCTGAACCGCATGCACGAGGTACTTCCGGGCGCGCGGGTTGAGGGTGAGGTGCTCCTCGACGGCGACAACCTGTACGGACCCGGAGTCGACCCCGTCACCGTCCGCTCGCAAATCGGCATGGTGTTCCAGCGGCCCAACCCGTTCCCCACCATGTCCATCCGGGACAATGTGCTGGCGGGCGTGAAGCTGAACAACAAAAAGATCTCCAAGGGCGAGGCCGACGTCCTGGTGGAGCGTTCGCTGAAGGGCGCCAACCTCTGGAACGAGGTCAAGGACCGCCTGGACAAGCCTGGTTCCGGCCTTTCCGGTGGCCAGCAGCAGCGCCTCTGCATTGCCCGGGCCATCGCCGTGGAGCCGCAGGTGATCCTGATGGATGAGCCCTGCTCCGCCCTGGACCCCATCTCCACCCTGGCCATCGAAGACCTCATCAACGAGCTCAAAGACCAGTACACCGTGGTGATCGTGACGCACAACATGCAGCAGGCAGCCCGCGTCTCGGACCGCACCGCCTTCTTCAACATCGCCGGCACCGGCAAGCCCGGCAAACTCATCGAAATCGGCGACACCCACACCATCTTCAGCAATCCAACCCAGAAAGCAACGGAAGACTACGTCTCCGGCCGCTTCGGATAAGCCCCGGTTGTACCGCCGGAATCTGATGCAGATCCGGGCAGGAAGCTGCTGCGAACCGCCGCTTTTCCTATCTCGCGGGGGCCGTCGTCGTGCGCTTACTCCGGGACTTCAAGCTGGAAGCCGCACCGGCAGCGCAGCACCCTCGTGGGCAATGACACGGTGTTGAGCCCGTTGGCGCCCTCGCTCTGATAGCACAGGCGTTCTATCTCGAATTCGGCTTCCTCCATGGGGAATCCGCAGTGGATGTAGTCGTCACCGAACATCACGACCTTCGCCATCCAGCGCACCTGGCCCAGAGCCGCAGCCACGTCGGCCGCATAGGCGAGGTGTTCGTGGAACCGCTGGCACTCGTTGCAGGTATAGGAGACAGTCACCAGGTCGCCATGGGCCGCTTCGATCGCCATGATCGCATGGATGGTCAACTGCTGTTCCGTCCCGCAAAGCTCGCAGCGCATCTGCCGCGGCTGTGGCGCGTTGTTCGGGGGAGTCAAGTGCGACATGACGCCTGGTCTTTTCCACGTTTGTGCAGCCAGGCCGCCGATATGCTGCAGCGGAATTATCCGCGGCCCTGCACCCGGCGGCGGATGTCAGACCCGGCAAGCAGCCCTGGGGGTCTGTTGTTGAATCTACGGCACAGGCTTCCGGCTGTATAGATCACCCGCCGTATAGATCTCGGGCTGTACAGGCCTGGGGCAGTACGGATCACCGGCTGTCGAAGGGCGCACGGGGCGGCGGTCCCTGTCATAGACAGGCGGACCGGCATGGGCGCGTCATCCCGGCAGTGGCGAAAGTGCCAGCGCCAGCACGAAGGCAAGCACGGCCGTGGCCACCGGGGTCAGGACCCAGAGCCCCACGATGCGGATCACCAGCTTCCGGTTGGTCACCGAAAAGTGCTGGTTCTCTCCGGCGCCCAACACTGCCGAGGTGACTGTGTGCGTGGTGGAGAGCGGCCAGTGCAGGCCGATGGCGCCCACAAAAAGCATCACGGCGCTGAAGATCTGTGCCACCGACCCCCGCAGCGGATCGATCCTGGTGATTTTGTAGCCGATGGTGTGCGAGATCCGCCAGCCGCCGCACATTGCGCCGGCGGTGATCATCACCGCGGAAAGCAGGGCCACCCAGACGGGGATGGTGCCGCCGCCGGAATAGCCGCCCGCCAGCAGGGCCAGGAGGAGGACTGCACTGACCCGCTGCCCGTCCTGCAGGCCGTGGCCGAATGCCACCGCGCCCGCGGCGATGGACTGGCTCCTGCGGAACCGCTGGTTCACCACATTCGGCTGGGTGTGGCGGGCGGCCCAGGTAGTGGGGTAGACGAGCAAAAACGCGCCGCTATAGGCGACCAGCGGCGACAGTACCAGTGGCAGGATGACCTGGACCAGTAAGGAGCGGTCCGCCCCTCCAACCCCCAGCCCGCCCAGGGCCAGGCTTGCGAGCCCGGCCCCGGCGAGGCCGCCCACCAGGGCATGGGTGGAGGAAGCGGGGATGCCCCGCCACCACAAAAGGATGCCCCAGGCGATGGCGCTGGCCAGGCCGGCGAGGAGGATGCTAAGTCCGTCCGTCCCGGCGGGAAGGCTGATCCAGGTCTGGCTGACGGCGACCGCCAGTCCCGCGCTGACCAGCGCGCCGATGAAGTTGAAGAAGGCGGCGAGCAACACTGCGACGGTGGGGGTGAGTGCCCTGGTGCGCACGGCAACGGCCACGGAGGTGGAGACGTCGCGGAACCCGTTGAGGAAGGCGAACACGGCGGCCAGGAGCACCACGGCGCCGAAGATAACTTCGGCCACCTCACGATTCCTTGACGATGATGCTGCCTACCTGGGTGGCGATGCGCCGCATGTCCTTGGTGACGTCCACCAGCTGGTTGGCAATATCGCGGTTGCGGGAGTACTGCGCCCACTTCATGTCGCTGATCATGTCCGCCACCCACACCCGGTGCGTCCGTTCGGCGCGCTTTGCCAGCCGGAGGATTTCGATCCAGTAGTCCTCCAGATCGTCCAGGTCGTCGAGCCGGCGCATGGCGTCCACCGTGAGCTCGGCTTGCCGGCTGATGATTTCCAGCTGGTCCGCGGCCCGTTTGGGCAGCCGCTCCAGCCGGTACAGCGCCACCAGTTCTGCGGCGGCATCCAGCTTCTCGATGGCCTCATTGAGGTAGCGGGAGAGGGCGTACATGTCCTCGCGCGGCAGCGGATTCACGAAACTGGTGCGCATATGGGTGAGCAGGGCGAAATGCAGTTCGGCGGACCGTGCCTCGTGGTTGTGCATGTCCTCCACGAGCTTGCCGTGCTCGTCGGCGGGGACACCGAGGATTTCGGCGAGCGTGGCGCTGCCCAACACGATTTGCTGCGCCATTTGCGATAAGAGGTTCAGCCCGGCGGGCTCCTGGGGAAAAAGGCGCAGTTTCACTTAGTTACCGGTCTCCGGGAAAAGTACAGGGCGGGAGTTGCCTGCCGTGTGACCTGACCCCGGCGCAACCAACGCTAACTCTACCGGTCCGCAAAAGGCCCCTGAAATGGGCTAACAGGGAAGTGGCCAGCCAAGACCTGGTTGGCAGGCGGCGGGCATAAAAATGGTGCCGAACCGGATACGCCTCTCGGCGGTAGGCCGCTCTAGGCGGCTAAATGTTGAAGCCCGGGGGTTTCGCGGCTCGGCACCAGTTTCAGTGTTCTACGTTGGTTGGCCCAAGTCAACATTGACAGATGCGCGGTCTTGGGCCACTGGAATTGGGCCCTCCCTGCCGGGCATCCCCGCTGCCTTAGTCCAGCTCGCCCAGCCGCCAGGCGTTGGCGGCGTGCTCGAGGTCTTCGGCGGTTTTCACCAGCTGGTGGGAGTTGCGGGTGAGTTTGCTCGCGTGGGCCTCGTTGCCGTAGTCGGCACCATCGGCAAGCGTCGCCTGGCCGAGCGCCACCACACGGCAGAACGCGGCGGAACGTTCCAGCGCAACGTCGAACTCGCCGTCGAACGCGCCGGACAGGATGGCGTCCGCCATCGTCTTCATCTCGTCCGCTCCGGGAGGCTCGGCGGCACCTGCCACCACATTGGAAACCTGGGCCGTGTCCTTGCCGGCCCGGAAGTACACGGAAATGCGCTCCGGGTCCTGCACCGTGGCCGCCCGCAAGGCGTAGAGGCGCCAGAGTGCGCCGGGAAGCGACCTGGCCGGGCTCTCCGCCCACATCTCGGCAATGGCGTCCAGTCCCTGCTCGTCGGCAAGCCGGACGAGCCGCTCGGTCACCGCCGGATCATCGCTGTCGCGGCCGTGCCGGACCAGCGCCTGCGCGGCGAGGTGGGCGGCTTCGGACACCCGCGCGGGATCTGCGCCGCCGGCAAAAGGCTCGAAGTCCACGGGGGCGAAAGGCTTCGGCTTATGGTGCCGGTTGGCGCCGCCGTACGGACTGGGACCTGGTTGCTCGCTCATGCCACCCACGCTACTCCTGTGCCCTGCCGGAAATCGAGCATCAGGACCCCGGTCAACGAGCCCGACGACGGGTCCCCACTTGCGTTCAATGGGGCCGGAACCATGGGTTAGAGTATTAAATGTCCAGAAATGGACTGGGCCGGGCAGGCCGGCACAGCGTGCCGCTACAGCCCGGCAGGGGCCTTTAGCTCAGTTGGTAGAGCATCGGACTTTTAATCCGTGGGTCGTGGGTTCGAGCCCCACAGGGCCCACTCTTTACGAAGAGCGGGAATCCCCCGGCAGCCTCCCAAGGCCGCCGGGGGATTTCTCGTTGGGCCACGGGCATCAAACCGGGGTTAGGGGTTGGTGGCAACAACTGACAGAAACAGGACAGGGACCAGCCAGCCAACGGGTTACCGGCAGCAAGCGGGCACAATGGGGACATGACAAAAAGCAGCACCGGGCGGCTGCCGCGGCTCGAGGACGTGGCAGAACTTGCTGGTGTTTCGCACCAGACCGTTTCCCGGGTAGTCAACGGCCACCCCAACGTCAGCAAGGCAACGCGTGAAAAGGTCGAGGCCGCCATCGCGCAGTTGGGCTACCGGCGGAACACCGCGGCACGGAGCCTGGTGACCCGGCGCTCGCAGACCATCGGCGTACTGGGCAGCGAGCTTTCACAGTACGGCCCGGCCAACACGATGCTGGGGGTGGAGCGCGCGGCGCGGGACGCCGGCTACTTCGTCAGCATCGCCGCGCTGCGTTCCGTCGGCAGGGACGCCATCTTCGATGCGCTGCGGCACTTCACCGACCAGTCCGTGGACGGGATTGCTGTCCTGGTGCCGCACACCGAAACCCTGCGGATCCTGGAAGAGTTCAACCCCGGGGTGCCGGTGGTGGCCGTCGGGTCGCCGGGCAATGATGCCGTCAGTGGCGCGATGGTGGACCAGGAACGCGGTGCCCGGATCGCCGTCGGCCATCTCATCGAACTCGGGCACCGCAGGATCGGCCACGTTGCCGGGCCGGCGGACTGGATCGACGGCGCGCTCCGCACCGACGGGTGGCGCGCGGCCCTGAAGCAGGCAGGTCTGGACGATGACCTGCTGCTGGAAGGTGACTGGAGCGCGGAAAGCGGCTACGCGATCGGGCGGCGCCTGGCGGCGGAGCGGACGGCAACCGCCCTGTTTGTCGGCAACGACCAAATGGCCCTCGGCGTGCTGCGGGCGTTCAACGAGGCAGGCGTGCGGGTGCCCGACGACGTCTCCGTAGTGGGATTCGACGATCAGCCCGAATCGGGCTACTTCACCCCGCCCCTCACCACGGTGCGCCAGGACTTCGAAGAGCTGGGCAGGCGCTGCATGGATGCCATGCTGAAGGAAATTGAAGCCGGGGCCCCGGTGACTTCCACAGTGGTCACCCCGGAGCTGGTGCCGCGGGAGAGCACCGCAGCACCGCACCCCTAGCACCGCCTTCGCTGTAGCCTGAAGTGATGCCCCAGCCTGACATGATGCCCCGCAGCAACGCCCTGCCCCGACTGCTCGACGCCGGAGAGAACCTGGTTCTGGACGGTGCGCTGGCCACGGAGCTTGAAGCGCATGGCTGCGACCTCGAGGACCCGCTGTGGTCCGCTAAAGTCCTGCTGGAGCAGCCGGAACTCGTCAGGCGGGTCCACCTCGACTACTTCAAAGCCGGGGCGCGCGTCGCCATCACCGCCAGCTACCAGGCCACGCCGTTGGGGTTTGCGCGCCGGGGAATTCCTGAAGCCGAAGCCTTGGAACGCGTTGCCATGAGCGTTCGCCTGGCTGACGAGGCCCGCCGTGAGTACCTGGCCGGGAACCCGGAGTCCGGTCCGCTGCTGGTGGCCGGATCTGTTGGACCGTACGGGGCCTACCTTGCCGACGGGTCCGAATACCGCGGCGACTACACGCTCACCAGGAACGAATTTATGGAATTCCACCGGCCGCGGGTCGCGGCGCTCGTGGCAGCGGGAGCCGATGTCCTTGCCTGCGAAACGTTGCCCTCACTGCCTGAAGCTGAGGCGCTGCTGGAACTGATTGCGGAGTTCGACGTCGGATCCTGGCTGACGTTCACGCTCCGGGACGGAGCGCACATCAGTGACGGCACGCCGCTCGAACGGGTAGCGGAGCTCTGCAATGCTGAGCCGCTGGTCGCCGCCATTGGTGTGAACTGCGTTCCGCTGGAGTTGGTCACCCCGGCATTGGACGCTTTAGGCCGGGCCAGCCGCAAACCGCTGATCGCCTACCCCAACTCCGGGGAAACCTACGACGCCACCACCAAGACCTGGGGACCGGCCGTGTCCGCCCGCGGAGGGGCAGGAACCGAACGGCCGCCGGCCAGCCTCGTGGAAGGAATCCCGGCGTGGCAGGAACGTGGCGTGCGCATGGTGGGTGGCTGCTGCCGGACCACACCAAACGACATTGCCGCTTTGGCACGGCTCTGGCGGCAGCCCTAATTTCGCCGCGTGACCTGAGATCACAACCGGCGACTCACTAGGCAGCGGGGGACTTCTGCCGGGCTGCCTGGACGCGGCGGGGCCAGCGGGTAAAACTGGGCCAGTAGTTCATGACGGCATAGGCTGCCAGCGCCGCAGCCATGTGCACGTGGAGCATCAGTTGGAGCGAGTACCCCGCGGGCGAGGCCGCCTCGACGGCTGGGCGAGGACCTTGGGCGGTGTCAACGTTCTGCATATTGCCGCCGTGCCCATGACCGGACAGCCCCTCGCCGGAACCGCCGGAAAACGCTGCAAACCCCAGATGGAGCAGTTGCTGGGCGAGTCCGCACGCGAGCAGCACGGCCCAGCCGGGCAAGCTGAACCGGCCCACCATCGCTGCCGCCATGCCCATCAGCGCAGCCACGGCCGCGAGGATCATCAGTGAGGGCACCGGTCCGCCGGCTGCCACATGCGCCACCAATCCAAGCCCGGTGGAGAGCGGGCCGGCCAACCATACGCGGGATGCAGTGCGCTCTTTGGGTTGCACGGTTTCCACGGAGCCCCTTCTTGTCGCCTGGCGTTTGTTCCGGCGGGTTCATCCTGTCCCTACCCCTTTTGGGCAGCCTCGCACAGTTTTTCCGGGCTTCGGGTGCAGTACGCATGGAGCTGGACGTGCAGCCGCATGCCGGGTTTCGAAACTCCTGGCATTGACTTCATTGTTGTTAGCGCTCACAATTAAGAGCGCCGTGAAGCTGCGGCAGCTACTGGAGGAAAGTTTTATGGACGTCAGAGTGGACATGGACAATTACGTCATCGGCGTGGACTACGGAACGCTGTCAGGACGGGCCGTGGTGGTCCGGGTGCGGGACGGCGAGGAGCTCGGCAGCGGCGTGTACGAGTACCCGCATGCAGTGGTTACGGATGTACTTCCGGAGGACCTGGCGGGCCACGGCACTGACGGAAAGAGCGTCAGGCTTCCGGGGGAATGGGCGCTTCAGGTGCCGAACGACTACCGGGACGTCCTGCGCAACGCTGTTCCCGCCGCCATCGCTGACGCCGGGATTGACCCGGCCGCCGTCGTCGGAATCGCCACGGACTTCACCGCCTGCACCATGGTGCCGGTGAAGGCGGACGGCACCCCGCTGAACGAGCTCCCGGGGTTCGAAAACCGCCCCCACGCCTACGTGAAGCTCTGGCGCCACCACGCCGCCCAGCCGCAGGCGGACAGGATCAACCAGCTCGCCGCCGAACGCGGCGAGGACTGGCTGCCGCGCTACGGCGGCCTGATCTCCTCGGAGTGGGAGTTCGCCAAAGGCCTGCAGCTGCTGGAAGAGGACCCCGACGCCTATTCCGAAATGGACCACTGGGTGGAGGCCGCGGACTGGATCGTCTGGCAGCTGTGCGGCCAGTACGTCCGGAATGCGTGCACCGCCGGCTACAAGGGCATTTACCAGGACGGGCGGTACCCGTCGGAGGACTTCCTGGCGGCACTGAACCCCCAGTTCAAGGATTTCGTCAGCGCCAAGCTGGAACACACCATTGGCCGCCTGGGCGACGCCGCGGGCTACCTCACCGCGGAGGCTGCTGAATGGACCGGCCTTCCCGAGGGCATCGCCGTCGCTGTGGGCAACGTGGACGCCCACGTCACCGCTCCTGCCGCGCGCGCAGTGGATCCGGGCCAGCTGGTGGCCATCATGGGCACCTCCACCTGCCATGTCATGAACGGCACGGAGCTCCGCGAAGTGCCCGGGATGTGCGGCGTGGTTGACGGCGGCATCGTGGACGGACTCTGGGGCTACGAAGCCGGCCAGTCCGGCGTGGGCGACATCTTTGGCTGGTTTACCAAGTACGGGGTGCCGCCGGAATACCATCAGGCCGCCGACGCCGCGGGGCTGGGCATCCACGAATACCTCACCGGCCTCGCCTCCCGGCAGGCCATCGGTGAACACGGCCTCATCGCCTTGGACTGGCACTCGGGCAACCGCTCAGTGCTGGTGGACCATGAGCTGTCCGGCATCGTGGTGGGCCAGACCCTCGCCACCCGGCCCGAGGACACCTACCGCGCGCTGCTGGAAGCCACCGCCTTCGGCACCCGGACCATCGTGGACGCCTTCCGTGACTCCGGTGTCCCGGTCAAGGAGTTCATCGTGGCCGGCGGCCTGCTCAAGAATCCGCTCCTGATGCAGATCTATGCGGATGCCACCGGACTGCAGCTATCCACCATCGGTTCAGCCCAGGGCCCGGCCCTGGGCTCGGCCATCCACGCCGCCGTCGCCGCCGGTAAGTATGCCAACATCCGCGAAGCTGCCGCCGCCATGGGTTCGGAACCGGGCGAGGTGTACACCCCGATTCCTGAAAACGTGGCCGCCTACGAGGAACTGTTCCAGGAATACAAGACACTGCACGACTACTTCGGCCGCGGCACCAACAACGTAATGCACCGGCTCAAGGCCATCCAGCGCAGGACTGCCGGTTCCCTGGGGGGAGCTGCGGGTTCCCCGGTGGGGGCTGCCGCTGCTGAGGCTGCCGTGGAGGTATCCGCATGAGCGCCGGAACGGGAATCCTCGAAACCATCGCCCGGGTCCGGGACGAAGTCTGCGCCCTGCACGCCGAGCTGACGCGGTATGAACTGGTGGTATGGACGGCGGGCAACGTCTCGGCCCGCGTCCCCGGCCACGAGCTGATGGTCATCAAGCCCTCCGGGGTTTCGTATCAGGACCTGACGCCGGACCAGATGGTGGTCACGGACCTGTACGGCGTGCCTGTTCCGGGAGATGCAACGGGTGAGTGGGGCAACCCGGCGCTGTCGCCGTCGTCGGACACCGCGGCACATGCCTACGTTTACCGGCACATGCCCGAGGTGGGCGGGGTGGTGCACACGCATTCCACGTACGCCACCGCCTGGGCCGCCCGCGGGGAAGCCATCCCGTGCGTGCTCACCATGATGAGCGACGAATTCGGCGGATCCATCCCGGTAGGCCCATTCGCCCTGATCGGCGATGACTCGATCGGCCACGGCATCGTGGAGACGCTCAAGAACTCCCATTCCCCGGCCGTGCTGATGCAAAACCACGGCCCGTTCACCATCGGCAAGGACGCCAAATCGGCGGTGAAAGCGGCCGTGATGTGTGAGGAAGTGGCCCGGACGGTCCACATCTCCCGGCAGCTCGGTGAACCCGTCCCCATCGACCAGGGCCATATCGACTCCCTCTACGCCCGCTACCAGAACGTCTACGGCCAATAACAGCCCGGACAGCAACAGCCCGGCCAATAACGGCCCGCCCAGCTTTACTCCCAAGGAGAACCCATGAGCACCGCAGCAAACACTTCCCTTGACGGTTACGAGGTCTGGTTCCTCACCGGCAGCCAGCACCTTTACGGCGAGGACGTCCTCAAACAGGTGGCCGCCCAGTCCCAGGAGATCGCCAACCGGCTCAACGCCTCCTCATCGGTGCCGGTCCGGATCGTGTGGAAGCCGGTCCTGACCGATTCCGATGCGATCCGCCGCACCGCCCTTGAGGCCAACTCGGACGATTCCGTCATCGGCGTCACCGCCTGGATGCACACGTTCAGCCCGGCCAAGATGTGGATCCAGGGCCTTGACCTGCTCCGCAAGCCGCTGCTGCACCTGCACACCCAGGCCAACCGGGACCTGCCCTGGGCGGACATCGACTTCGACTTCATGAACCTGAACCAGGCCGCCCACGGCGACCGCGAATTCGGCTACATCCAGTCCCGCCTGGGCATCGCCCGCAAAACCGTCGTGGGGCACGTCTCCAACCCCGAGGTGGCCCGCCAAGTGGGTTCCTGGCAGCGCGCCGCAGCCGGCTGGGCCGCCGTCCGTACCCTGAAGCTGACCCGCTTCGGGGACAACATGCGCAACGTGGCCGTCACCGAAGGCGACAAGACGGAGGCCGAGCTGCGCTTCGGCGTCGCGGTTAACACCTGGTCCGTCAACGAGCTCGCCGATGCCGTGCACGGCGCCGGAGAGGCCGACGTCGACTCACTCGTTGCCGAGTACGAGGACCTTTACGACGTGGTGCCGGAGCTCCGCGCAGGCGCCGCCCGCCACGAAGCGCTCCGCTACGGCGCCCGGATCGAACTGGGCCTGCGTAGCTTCCTGGAAGCCAACGGATCGGCCGCGTTCACCACGTCGTTCGAGGACCTGGGTGCGCTCCGCCAGCTTCCGGGCCTGGCCGTGCAGCGGCTCATGGCGGCCGGGTACGGCTTCGGCGCCGAGGGCGACTGGAAGACCGCCATCCTGGTCCGCGCCGCAAAGGTGATGGGCGCCGGGCTGCCCGGCGGCGCCTCCCTGATGGAGGACTACACCTACCACCTGGAGCCCGGGGCGGAAAAGATCCTGGGAGCCCACATGCTGGAGGTCTGCCCGTCCCTGACTGCCGGTAAGCCGCGCCTTGAGATCCACCCGCTGGGGATCGGCGGCAAGGAAGACCCTGTCCGGCTGGTGTTCGACGCCGATGCCTCACCGGGCGTGGTGGTGGCTCTGTCCGACATGCGGGACAGGTTCCGCCTGGTGGCCAACGCCGTCGACGTCGTTCCCCTGGACCAGCCGCTGCCCAACCTGCCGGTGGCCCGCGCCCTCTGGCAGCCTCAGCCGGACTTCGCCACCTCCGCCGCCGCCTGGCTCACCGCCGGCGCCGCACACCACACCGTGCTCTCCACCCAGGTGGGCATGGACGTGTTCGAGGACTTCGCCGAGATCGCCAAAACGGAGCTGCTGACCATCGACGAGGGAACCACCATCCGGCAGTTCAAGAAGGACCTCAACTGGAACGCCGCCTACTACAAGCTTGCCGGCGGAATCTAGGGCTAGTGGCCGAAGTGCGCCCGCGGAGGGCCCTCGGGCAGCCGCTCGAGGATGTCCTCCGCGACCAGGCGTACCTTGATATTCCGGTGGCTGGAGGCCCGGGCGAGGATTGAAAACGCCTCATGGTAGGAACACCTGTTTTGGGCCATGATCACGCCGCAGGCAACGTTGATGGACGTACGGCTGTCCAGGGCGAGCCGCAGATCCGATGCAGTGGACCTGGCGTTATGGAGGTCCAAAGCCATCTGAAGGCTTTTCGCGGCGAGGCCGGCGAAGGAGCGTGCCTCCGAGATCACCTGCAGTGGAAACGCCTTGGCGTCCTGGGCAAAGAACGCCAGGGCGGCGGTGGTCTCGCGGACGGGGACGGCACCGTCACCAGGTTCCTCGTTGTCCGGCTCCAGGCGGAGCCGTGTGCCCAGGACGCTGCCAAGGTTCGCCTTCTGTAGCTCCTGGCAATACCGGGGCCAGCGGAAGTCGCCGCTCCTCTGCAGCACGGCTACGGGATGTCCGCCGGCCAGGACGTCATTGACGGGACCTTCGCCCTTTTCCTGTTCCCATTCCAGCAAGCGGATGACTTCTCCGGAAGTACCGGTAATGACCGGGCTCCTCTTCGGCTGCCGCACCACCACGCCGCACTCGATTACGGGGCCGGCCGTGCCCACAACAGCCCGCGCTGATGCGGCTGCCAGCAGTTCAAGGGAGTGGCGCAGCGTTTCGGCGCCGGTTACGAGGTCCAGCAGGATTGCGCTCGGCGTCCCGTTGGGGGAGCCGGATGCCGCGGGCGGCCTTGCCTTCCCGGATCCGGCCATTCGCGGTGCGCCGTTTCCAGATGCAGTGCTTCCAGGTGCGCCCTTTCCAGGTGCAGTGCTTCCAGGCGCGCTGCTGCCAGGTCCAGTGCTGGCAGGTGCGGTGCTGCCGTGGGGAACGCGCGCGACTGCCGGGCTTCCGTGTGTGGCAGGCCCGCGAGGATGGTGAACGGGGCCTTGCTGGGAAACCAGAGGGCCGGCGACGGCTGGGGGAGAGGCCTTGGTCTCAAAGGCCTCCTCGTCGCCGGCCCCGCTTAATACCCGGGTGCGCCGGCCCGGGAAATCGGAGTTTGCGTGTTGTTGGTGCATTGCCAGTCTCACTTCCCCCTCGTGAGCCAAGTACTGCGGGCCGGAACCCGTCTTGTCTCTGAGGAAAAACCTAGTGGCGCGGCCGTTCGCGGTGAATGCGTAACCGGTACTTGTTTTTGAGATTAGGTACTACTTGGGTTTGCCTCCCACTGGCTTCTTTTTGGTGTTGCCGCAGGTGGGCGGCGTGTGCCCGGCGGAGACCGCATGCCGCCTGGCCCGGAACGATCAATGGCAGGGCGCTTGACTCAATCCGCGGAACCCCCAACAATACTTCTATAACGTTGTAAAAGAACGAGGAACGAGGACGTTTTCGTGGCATCAACAGAATCCACCGCCCCTGGCCGGTCCACCGGACCCGCCGGATCCGAATCGCCGGCAGCAGGACCTGCAGCACCTGGCTCAGCAGCGGCAAAAATCACCATGGACCGTGCCTTCATGGTGGGGCCGGTCCGCCGCCGCACCTTCGGTGCCTTCGTGGAGCACCTCGGCCGCTGTGTTTACACCGGCATCTTCGAGCCGGAACACCCCACGGCGGACGGGGACGGCTTCCGCGGCGACGTACTGGAGCTGACGCGCGAACTCGGCGTCTCAACGGTGCGTTATCCGGGCGGCAACTTCGTGTCCGGCTACCGCTGGGAGGACGGCGTGGGCCCCGCGGACAAGCGCCCCGTCCGGCTCGACCTCGCCTGGCACTCCACAGACCCCAACCTCGTGGGTGTGGACGAGTTCGCCAAGTGGTCAGCCAAGGCCGGTGTGGAAACCATGATGGCAGTGAACCTCGGAACCCGCGGCACGCAGGAAGCGCTGGACCTCCTGGAGTACTGCAATATCGACGGCGGCACGGCCTTTTCGGACCAGCGCAGGGCCAACGGGGCGGAAAACGGCTACGGCATCAAGATGTGGTGCCTGGGCAACGAGATGGACGGGCCATGGCAGATCGGCCACAAGAACGCCCTCGAGTACGGACGGCTCGCTGCGGACACCGCCCGCGGCATGCGCATGATCGAACCCGACCTCGAGCTTGTGGCATGCGGCAGCTCCGGGCCGACGATGAGCACCTTCGGCGAATGGGAGCGGGTGGTCCTCTCCGAGACCTACGAGCTGGTGGACCTGATTTCGGCGCACCAGTACTTCGAGGACTTCGGCGACCTGCAGGAACACCTCTCCGCCGGCCACCGGATGGAAACTTTCATCCACCACATCGTGAGCCACATCGACCACGTGAAGTCGGTGAAGAAATCCACCAGGCAGGTCAATATCTCCTTTGACGAATGGAACGTCTGGCACATGAGCCGGGACGAATCGCGTGCGCCAACCGGCAAGGACTGGCCCGTTGCCCCAGTCCTGCTCGAGGATACTTACACCGTTGCGGACGCCGTCGTCGTCGGGGACCTCCTGGTGACCCTGCTCAAGAACACTGACCGCGTCCACTCAGCCAGCTTGGCGCAGCTGGTTAACGTGATCGCCCCCATCATGACCGAGCCCGGCGGCCGCGCCTGGAAGCAGACCACATTCCACCCGTTCGCGCTCACCTCCCGCCACGCCTCCGGAACCGTGCTGCAGCTCGCCGTCGAATCCCCGCTGGTCAGCGGCGGCAAGACCGCCGGCTTTGCCGCCGTGTCCGCCGTCGCTACGTATGACGCAGACAAAGGCGAGGCCGTAGTGTTCGCCGTCAACCGCTCGGCCACTGACTCGCTCGGCCTGGACGCCATGGTGTCCGGCCTGGGCAACGTGCGGGTGCTGGAAGCTCTCACCTACGCGAACAAGGACCCCTACTGGCAAGCGACGGCGGATGATTCGACCTCGGTCCTGCCGGCCGAGAACGTCTCGGCCAAGGCCGACGGCGGCCGCCTCACCGCCGAGCTGCCGGCAGTGTCCTGGTCCATGATCCGGCTCGCCGTCGGCCAGTAGCCTGCCCGCGCCGGCGAGTAACCGGAGCGGGAACACAGCCTCAGCGGGGCGCCGGAAGTGAATTCCGGTGCCCCGCTGACGCACCTGCCAACCTCTGGGAAAATGGACGGCATGGAACTGCACATCACGGGGGATCCCGCCGCGGACAAGTTGTTGAGTGAAGACGCCTTTGCGCTGCTGACGGGCATGCTGCTGGACCAGCAGGTGACCATGGAATCAGCCTTCGCGGGCCCGGAGAAAATCCGTACCAGGATCGGGTCCATCGCCCCGGAAGCAATCGCATCCCAGGAGCCTCAGGCCTTCGTGGAGATGTTCAAGGAACGCCCTGCTGTCCACCGCTTCCCGGGCTCAATGGCGGCCAGGGTCCAGGCGCTCGCGGAAGCAGTCCAGAACGAATGGGACGGTGACGCCGCCGCGATCTGGACCAAGGGCAACCCGGACGGCGCCGAAGTCCTGCGCCGGCTCAAGGCCCTTCCCGGCTTCGGGGAGCAGAAGGCCAAAATCTTCCTCGCCCTGCTGGGCAAGCAGCGCGGCCTCCAGGCGCCGGGCTGGCGGGAGGCCGCCGGGCACTACGGCGAGGAAGGTTCGTACCTCTCGGTCGCGGACATCGTTGATCCCGGGTCCCTGGTGAAAGTCCGCGCCAGCAAGCAGGCGGCCAAAGCCGCAGCGAAGGCGGCGAAGGCAAAGGACTGACCAGCTGCTTCTGCCCCGTTCCGACGGCGGGTTCCCGCCACAGCCGCATCTTCTGCAACGATGTATGGCAGGAACAGGCGGAACCACAAGAAGGAGCCATCATGGCGGTCACCATGAACGACGTTGCACGGGCAGCGGGGGTGTCGCTGAAAACGGTCTCCAACGTCCTCAACGACTACGAGTTCATCCGTCCTGCCACCAAGCAGCGGGTCCAGGATGCCATCGCCGAGCTGGGCTACGAGGCCAACCTGACAGCACGCAGCCTCCGCTCCGGCAAGACCCGCATGCTGGGCCTGGTCCTGTCCGACCTCTCTGCCCCTTATTACGCCGAGCTGGCTTCGAGGCTGATGAAGGCCGCATCGCAGCGCGGTTACCGGGTCCTGGTGGAGCAGTCCGATGCCGTGGCGGATGCGGAACTGAACGCCCTGCAGGGGCCGTTCCGCCAGCTCACCGACGGCCTGTTGTTCACCCCGTTGGCCATGGACGCCGACGCGATTGCCGGCCGCCTGGGCAACAAACCACTGGTGATGCTGGGCGAACATATCCTTGATCCACGGTTCGATCTGGTCACCATGAAAAACGAGGAAGCCGCCGCAGCATTGACAGCGCACCTGGTGGCGGGTGGCCGCCGTCGGATCGCAGTCCTTGGCGCCCACGCGGACGAGTCCGGCGGAAGCGCCGGGCTCCGGCTCAACGGCTACCGGCGCGCACTGGAGAAGGCAGGATTCCCCTTCGACCCCGCCCTGATCGCGCCCTGTGAATGGCGCCGCGACGGGGGTGCAGCGGCCGTGGCCGGGCTCCTGGACAGGGGTGTCGAATTCGACGCGGTGTTCGGGCTGAACGATGCCATGGCCCTCGGAGCCCTGCACGAGCTGCTCATCCGCGGCGTCAAGGTGCCGGAGCAGGTGGCTGTGGCCGGTTTTGATGACATCGACGAGGCCCGGTTCGCCTCGCCCTCCCTGACCACGGTTTCACCCGGCATGGCCGAAATCGCCGAGCGTTCCATCGCCCTGCTCATCGACAGGATCGAAGCGCATGAGATGGCGGAGCAGGGCGTGCACGTGGAAGCCGGGTTCCAGCTGCAGATCCGCGAATCCGCACCCTAGGTTTCGGCCGGCCGGCCGCAGGGTACGTTTCCGGCACGAGCAAACCGTGGAAAGGTTCCTGGATGATTGCCCTTCTTGTCATCGACATGCAGAACGCGTACTTCGAGGCGCCGGAACTGGCAGCCCGGCAGGAGGACCTGGTGGCGTCCTGCAACAGGTTGCTCGAGGCTTTCAAGGCCAGCGGGCACAAGGCTTTGATGGTGGGCACCGAGCACGAACGCGACAAATCCACATGGACGCTGAACATGCTCGACGACGACCAGGGCTTTATCTTCCGCGGCAGCAGGCAGGCCGAAGCTGTGCCCGGGCTGGCCATCGACGGCCTGCCCCAGCTGAACAAAACGAGGGACAGCGCCTTTGTGGGCACGAACCTGCTGTCCCGCCTCCGCAACTGGGGTGCGGAGGAGGTGGTGCTCGCCGGCGTCTCCACCCACAACTGCATCGCCCAGACCGGCGCCGACGCCTTCGCCCACAACCTCCGGGTCACCTACGCGGAGGAAGCCATGGCCTCCGAGGACAGCCAGGACGCGGCGGACATGCTGCGCATCCTGTCCAGCACCTACCGCCAGCCCGTCCAGTCCACTGAGGAGATCCTCGCGCGGCTGGCACCCTAGGGTTCCCGCTGGCGGGGAGCCTTCCCACTGAGTGCACCCCGCTGAGTCTCCCCACCTTTAAGGACGGACGACGGCGTGTCCCGGCGAAACGCCGTCGTCCTCCCGGTGGGCGGAATGAAACCTGGGGAAACCCCGCGCTGCGCGTTGCACGCTCCGGAAGTGGAGAGCCCCGCATAATAGGCCTGAAACGTGGCTGAAACGTCCGCAACCTATTGTGGGCAGGAGCCGTCCGCTGGCCGTTGAAGGGACCTCTATGCATCTCATGCCCCGTGAGCAGGAAAAGCTATTGATCGTGGTGGCCGCCGATCTGGCCCGCCGCCGCCAGGCCCGCGGACTCAAGCTCAACTATCCCGAGGCCGTTGCCGTCATCAGTTACGAGTTGATCGAGGGGGCCCGGGACGGCCGCACCGTCGCCGAGCTGATGAGCTACGGCACCACCTTGTTGGGCCGGGAGGACGTGATGGAAGGCGTGCCGGAAATGATCCACGACGTGCAGATCGAGGCAACTTTCCCGGACGGCACCAAGCTCGTCACCGTCCACGACCCCATCCGCTGAAGGGCAGGCCATGATTCCAGGAGAGTACATCCTTCGCCCCGAACCGGTGACGGCGAATGCCGGGCGGGAGGCGATCGACGTCGTTGTCACCAACACCGGCGACAGGCCCGTCCAGGTGGGCTCGCACTTCCACTTTGCCGAAGCCAACGCCGCTCTGGCCTTTGACCGCGAAGCAGCCTATGGCCGCCGGCTGGACATACCGGCAGGGACCGCCGCCAGGTTCGAACCGGGGGACTCCCGGAACGTCCGGCTGATCGAACTCGCCGGCAGCCGCGAGGTGTACGGGCTCAGCAATGCGGTCAACGGCAAACTGGCTCAGCCCGGCCATGAAGAGAAGGACGCCCAGTGAGCTTTGAAATTCCCCGCCGGCAATACGCCGATCTTTACGGCCCCACCACGGGCGACGCCATCCGCCTGGCAGACACGGACCTGTTCCTCGAGATTGAGAAGGACCTCACGGTCTACGGCGAGGAGGTGGTGTTCGGCGGCGGCAAGGTTATCCGGGACGGGATGGGCCAGAACGGCCAGGCTACCCGGGACGAGGACATCCCCGACACCGTCATCACCAACGCGGTAATCCTGGACTACACCGGCATTTACAAGGCGGACGTCGCCCTCAAAGACGGGCACATCTTCCGGATCGGCAAGGCCGGCAACCCGCAGATCACTGATGGCGTGGACATCGTGATCGGCGCCAGCACCGAGATCATCGCGGGGGAACGCAAGATCCTTACCGCCGGGGGCGTGGACACGCACATCCACTTCATCTCCCCGGACCAGATCCCCACGGCACTGACCAGCGGCGTGACGACGATGATCGGCGGCGGCACCGGCCCCGCCGAAGGCACCAAGGCCACCACCGTGACCCCCGGAAAGTGGCACATCCAGCGGATGCTGCAGGCGGCTGAGGGATTCCCCGTGAACATCGGCCTGTTCGGCAAGGGCCACGCATCCGCCGTCGAACCCCTGGCCGAGCAGATCCGCGCCGGGGCCATCGGCTTGAAAGTCCACGAGGACTGGGGGTCCACTACCTCCTCGATCGACATGTCCCTGACTGTGGCCGACGAATACGACGTCCAGGTGGCCATCCACACCGACACGTTGAACGAGTGCGGGTTCGTGGAGGACACCATCCGTGCCATCAACGGCCGCGTCATCCACACTTTCCACACCGAAGGCGCCGGCGGCGGGCACGCCCCGGACATCATCAAGATCGCCGGGATGCCCAACGTCCTGCCGGCGTCCACCAACCCCACGCTGCCGTACACGCGCAATACCATCGAAGAGCACCTGGACATGCTGATGGTCTGCCACCACCTCAACCCGGATATCCCTGAGGACGTCGCCTTCGCCGATTCCCGGATCCGGGCCGAGACCATCGCCGCCGAGGACGTGCTGCAGGACCTCGGCATCTTCTCCATCACCTCCTCGGACTCGCAGGCCATGGGCCGTGTGGGTGAAGTCATCACCCGCACGTGGCAGGTGGCGGACAAGATGAAGAAGCAGCGCGGCGTCCTGGAAGACCCCCGCGGGGACAAAGCAGCCGACGCTCACGGCAGTGCGGGCAGCGACAACTTCCGGCTCAAGCGCTACGTGGCCAAGTACACCATCAACCCGGCCATCGCCCAGGGCATCGCGGACTCGGTGGGCTCCGTGGAAGTGGGTAAGTTTGCGGACCTGGTGCTGTGGGATCCGGCCTTCTTCGGCGTGAAACCGGAGCTGGTGCTCAAAGGCGGCCAGATTGCCTACGCACTCATGGGCGACGCCAATGCCTCCATTCCCACCCCGCAGCCCCGCACCATGCGTCCGATGTTCGGCTCGTTCGGCAAGGCAGTCCAGCAGTGCTCCATCACGTTCCTTTCGCAGGCAGCCATCGACGCCGGGGTGCCCCACGAGCTGGGGCTGGAGAAGGTTATCCGGCCCGTCTCGGGAATCCGCACCCTCACCAAGGCCGACCTCAAGTACAACGACGCGACCCCGGATATCCAGGTGGACCCGGAAACCTACCAGGTGACGGTCGACGGCGAGGACGTCACCTGCGAGCCCGCCGACGTCCTGCCCATGGCCCAGCGCTACTTCCTGTTCTAGAACTCATCCAACGTCGGAGAACCACGTGATCATCGAAAAAGTCCTCGGCAACCTGCACGAACTGCCGGACCCGCACGCCTATGCCAACCTGCACCAGGAAAAAGTGGTCCTGCCCAGCGCCCAGCTGGTCAAACGCATCCAGCGCGCCACCACCGACCACGGCAAGGAGATCGGCATCCGGTTGCCCTCCGGCGCCGGCGACCTGCGCGACGGCGACATCCTGCACGTGGAAAAATCCAACATGATCGTGGTGTCAGTGCTGCCCACCGACGTGCTGGTGATCGCGCCCCGTTCGATACACGAGATGGGCGTCGTGGCCCACTCCCTCGGCAACCGGCACCTCCAGGCCCAGTTCTTCGACTCGGCGTCCGAGTACGGGGCCGACGTCATGGTGTGCGCCTACGACCACACAGTCGAGGACTACCTTCGCCACGTCGGAGTGCCCTACACCCGCCAGGAACGCGTCATGCCTGTGCCTTTCCGCCATGCTGAGCATTCGCACTAACTCGGCTCCTTCGACCGGGTGCGCCTTGGGGGCTTTGACGGGAGATAGGGGCCGTGCCCGCTTCGCGGTGCCCACCACGCCGCGGCCCCTATCTCCCGTCTCCGCCGATCCAAAAGCCCACCTTTTGTCGAGGTGCTTGTCATGAATTACCAGCTTGCCTTGCAGCAATTGGTTGATTCCGCTTTGCCTACTGGGGCTTTTGCGCACTCCTTCGGTTTTGAGAGCTATGTTGCTTCGGGGGTGGTCGCTGATGAGGCTTCTTTTGGGCGGTGGCTCTCAGCGTTTATTGGGCAGCAGTTGACCTATTCCGATGGCCTTGCCGTTCGGTTTTTTTATGAGGGCTGGGATGTTGGGGAGCTGGATTCTTTGCTCTCTGCTTCGCTTTTGCCTCGGCAGGTTCGGGAGGCCTCTGTCAAGATGGGCTTGCGGCTGCTGGAGATTGGCAGTGAGGTGTTTCCGTCGACTGAGCTGGGGGTGTATCGGGACTTGGTGACCAACGGCTGCGCCGCGGGGCATCAGCCGCTGGCGTTCGCCGTCGTCGCCCGTTCGCTCGGTGTGCCGCTGCGGGAAGCGCTCGCCGCCTACCTTTTCGCCACCGTCACGTCCCTGACCCAGAACGCCGTCCGCGCCATCCCACTGGGGCAGAACGCCGGCCAGCGGCTGCTGCGGCAAGCGGCCGACGACGTCGCTGCCGCCGTCGAATGCATTCCGCACCTGACGCCGGACGACTTCGGGGCCGTCACCCCCGGACTCGAAATTTCACAAATGCGGCACGAACGCCAACGTGCACGGATGTTCATGAGCTAACTGCGCTTTTGGCTTTCTTAGGAGGAAACAATGACTGAACCCATCAAAATCGGCATCGGCGGACCGGTGGGCGCCGGCAAGACCCAGCTCGTGGAGCGCCTCACCCGGCACATGAGCGGCGAAATCTCCATGGCCGCCATCACCAACGACATCTACACCATCGAGGACGCCAAAATCCTCGCCGCCAACGGCATCCTCCCCGTAGACCGGATCATCGGGGTCGAAACCGGCGGCTGCCCGCACACCGCCATCCGCGAAGACACCTCCATGAACACCGCCGCCATCGAGGAACTCAAAGCCCGGCACCCCGACCTGCAGGTCATCTTCGTCGAATCCGGCGGCGACAACCTCTCCGCCACCTTCAGCCCCGAACTCGTCGATTTCTCCATCTACATCATCGACGTGGCCCAAGGCGAGAAAATTCCGCGCAAAGCCGGCCAGGGCATGATCAAATCCGACCTCTTCATCATCAACAAAACCGACCTCGCCCCACACGTCGGGGCGGATTTGAATGTAATGGAGAAAGATTCGAAGGACTTTAGAGGGGATAGGCCTTTTTGTTTGACTAACCTGAAAACTGACGAGGGCCTGGACAAGGTCATTGAATGGATCCGGCACGACATCTTAATGCTCGACCTGGCGCAATAGACATGGCTGTGGACCTGCGTAAAGGTGACGTACTCGCTGAGGCGGCGAGGCCGGATTTGGGGGCCGCGGCGTGGTGGGCACCGCGAAGCGGGCACGGCCCCAAATCCGGCGAAGCCGGCGGACCCAACCACGGACGAGCACTCATGGGGGAGCTTGAGCTTCGGGTCGCCTTGCGCGGTCAGCGTTCAGTTGCGGCGCATCAGTACCATCGGGGCGCTTTGAGGGTCCTTCGCCCGCACTATCTGGATGACTCCGGGCAGGTTTGTTATGTCGTTGTGAATCCGGGGGGCGCTTATCTTGGTGCGGACCTGTTTGTCCTCGATGTTGAAGTCGGGGACGGTGCTGACCTTTTGCTCACCACCCAGTCCGCCACGAAGGTTTACCGGACTCCTGGTTCGTTTGCTGAGCAGCGGATGAGCCTGCGGCTGGGGGAGGGGGCCCGGCTGGAGCTGGTGCCCGACCAGCTCATTGCCTACCGGGAGGCCAGCTACCGGCAACGGACCTCCGTGACGGTCCGGCCGTCGTCGAGCCTGGTGATGGCTGAAGTGGTGACTCCGGGGTGGTCTCCGGACGGAGCCGCTTTCCGGTACGAGGAAGTGCGGCTGCGGAACGCGATCCACGTTGAAACGGACGAAGGCAGCCGGCTCCTGGCGCTCGACAACCTGCTGATCCGGCCACCGATGGGGGATGTCACCGGGCTGGGGTTCATGGAGGGTTTCAGCCACCTCGGGTCGCTGATCGTTGTCGACGCCCGCGTGGACCCGGCGCTCGCGGATGAGCTTCACCACCTAACGTCGGTGCATGACGCCTTGACCGGTATTTCACTGACCCGCACCGTCGAGGGAACCACCGGCCTGGTCCTTCGCTCTCTCTCCAACAGCACCGGAGAACTGAACCTCCTTCTCGGCGCCTGCACGGCCCTCCTCCGCAAGCAGTGGTACGGGCAGGAACCACTGGACCTGAGGAAGCACTGATGACAGCCATCACGAACATCGCCACCCTGTACCGGGAGCGGGAAGCACTGCCGCTGCGGACCCGCCTGCTGTGCATGTTCGGTGCGGTCGCCGCCTTGCACGCAGCCGCCATCGTACTTTTGCTCGCCGGCAGCACCGGCAGCACAGGCAGCACGGGCAGCACGGGCGGCACAGGTGCGCAGGCGCTCACCTGGGGCCTGGTCCTGACCGCCTATCTCGCCGGCGTGAAGCACAGCTACGACTGGGACCACCTCGCGGCCATCGACAACTCCACCCGCAAGTTTGCGGCAGACCGGCAGGACCCGGTGAGTGTCGGGTTCGCCTTCAGCCTGGGCCACAGCTCCGTGGTGACGCTCGCCGGTGTCCTGGTGACCGCAGGCGCCGCGGTGGTGGGGGATGTGATGCAGGACGGCTCCGCTGGCAACCTGGTGCTCGGCCTGATCGGCAGCGGCGTTTCCGGGCTGTTCCTGCTGGCGATGGGCTTGTTCAATGGCTCGGCGTTCGCCCGCTCGGCCCGCGCCTACCGCCGGGCACGGGCCGGAGCTGCCGTCGATCCGCTGGACCTCCAGCCGCAGGGACTGGTGGCCCGGCTTCTCGCCCGGCCGCTGTCCCGGGTGCGGCGGCCGCGCAACATCTACGTGATCGGCTTCCTGTTCGGTCTGGGCTTTGACACCGCCACCACCATCGGTTTGCTGATGATGACGACGGCGGCGTCCCTGGCCGGGGTGCCGCCCTTCGCCTTGCTGGCACTGCCGCTCGCGTTCACCGCCGCCATGACCCTGTGCGATTCCCTGAACGGCATGGCCATGATGCGGATGTATCGGTCAGCCATCGCTGACCCGCTAAGGAAACTGGGCTTCAACGCCCTGGTGACAGGCATCTCCGCTGTGTCCGCCTTGTTCATCGCCGTGATTACGCTGGGCGGCTTCACCAACGCGGCATTCGCCGTGGAGGACCCGGTCACCGGATGGCTCGGGTCCATCGACCTGGGCGATGCAGGCCTGTTGCTCGTGGCGCTGCTGCTGGCGGTGTGGGCCGCTGCGGCATTGAAGGTGCGGCTGACGGGCAGCTCGAGGCCGTAGGAAACGGGCGAAACAGGGGGAGCGGGCGGCACTCAGGCTGGCCGGTCAGGAGCCGCCTGCCCTGCCGGCAGGATCAGGCCGCCATCCGGCCTTTGCTCTTCCGGTGCGGCCGGTTCTTCGCCTGGTCACCGACGCGTACGTGCGGACCCAAGGGGACGTGCCCGCCGTCAGGAACTGTGGTGTCGGTGTGCAGGTGCACCCCGTGCTCAATCAGGACGCCGGAGCCAATCCGCGAATGGCTTCCGATATGCACCCGGCTGCCCACCACTGTGCCACGGCCGATCCGCACGCCGTCACCGATCACCGCGCGGTCGCCAATGGTCGCATCGCGGTCAATCCAGCTGCCATGGCCAATCCGGCAGCCCGAGCCGATCCGCGCGCCGTGCTCCACATACGTCATCGGCCCGATGCGGGCGGTGTCGGCGACGATGGCACCGGGACCGATAAGCCCGCCGCCGTTGGCATGGCGGACATAGCGGGTGACCTTCCCGGCGTCGTCTTCAACTGATACAAACTTCGCGTTCATTCAATCCCTCGCTAAAACGCGCGGCGTCTTCCGTACATTCAGTTAACGGCCCGCAACTCAAAGGGATTCCCGCGTAGTGCGAAGGGCGGTAGCTCAGGCCACCAGGTTGGCCGCGGCAGTGTCCATGTGCTCCCGGATGGTCTTGCGGGCCAGGGACGCGTCACCGGTTTCGATCGCCGCCACAATATCGTGGTGGCGGTCCACGCTCATGTTTTTGACGCCCTTCTCCAGCCCCGCAAACATGATGGACATGCGGATGGAGCCTTCCAGCGATTCCCACGTGTGCAGCAGCGTCTCGTTCTCCGTGAGCCGGCACAGGGTGCGGTGAAACTCCAGGTCCGATTCAACGCGCTCCTGCAGGCCTGCCTTCTCCGCCGCCTTCATCGCATCGATGGCTGAGCGCAGCGAGCCAATGACGTGCTGCCGGTCCGGCAGTTCACACAAGGTCCGCGCGGCCAGGGACTCCAAAGCGGCGCGGACGGAGTAGATGTCGCGGATTTCCTTTTCATCCAGGTGGCGGACCGAAAGCCGGCCGCGGGGCCCGGCAGACAACAGGCCTTCCTGCTCCAGTTGCCGGAGTGCCTCACGCAACGTGCCGCGGCTAATCTGCAGCATGTCTGAGAGCTCGGTTTCCACCAGGTGGCGGCCGGGTTCCAGCTCACCGCTGGTGATGGCGGTCCTCAGCGCCGAAAGCGCCTGCTCGCGCAGGCTTTTCTTCTGCAGCCCGAGCAGTGGTGCTGTCATTCCGGCCATGTCGTCTGTCCTCAATGTCATAAGTCAACTGTTTACAGTCGTTGTTTCGATAGTACGGCAGAAAGCACGGCACCGGACGGGACTGGTGCCGTGCTTTCTGCTCCTGATGATCGCCCCTCCTGAACCCCGTCCAGCGCGGGCCTGCTAGCCGAGTTCGGCGAGCACCTTTGCCACGATACGGTCTACCGCGAGGCCGTAGCGGTCGTGCAGGGTAGGCAGGGCGCCGGCGTCGAGGAACTGGTCCGGCAGTGCCACGGGAACCACGCGCTTGCCAAGCCCTGCGGTGACCACGGCGGAGGCTACTGTCTCGAAGAGACCGCCCACCACGGAGTGGTTTTCCAGCGTCACAGCGAGACGGTCGGTGTTGATTTCGGCGAGGACGGTTTCGGCGTCGAAGGGTTTGATGGTGGGGGTGTGGACGACGGCGACGTCCACGTTGTGTGCCGCCAGGGCCTTGGCTGCCTGCAGGGCGCGCATGGTCATCAGGCCGCTAGATATGAAGACAACGTCGTTGCCTCCGCGCAGGACCTTGGCCTTGCCGAGCTCGAACGTGTAGCCGTACTCGTCCAGCACGGTGGGCACGTTGCCGCGCAGCAGACGCAGGTAGGTGGGTCCTTCGCTGGCTGCCAGCTGCGGGACTGCCTGCTCGATGTCGATCGAGTCGCAGGGGTCCACGATGGTCAGGTTAGGCATGCCACGGAAGATCGCCATGTCCTCCGTGGCCTGGTGGCTGGGGCCGTACCCGGTGGTCAGGCCGGGAAGGCCGCCCACGATGTTCACGTTCAGGTTCGGTTCGGCCGCGTCGAGGCACAGGAAGTCGTAGGCGCGGCGGGCGGCGAACACCGAGTACGTGGACGCGAACGGCACCAGCCCGGTTTCGGCCAGGCCGGCCGCGGCGCCGAAGAGCAGCTGCTCGGCCATGCCCATCTGGAAGAACCGCTCGGGGAAGGCCTTGGCGAAGATGTGCATGTCGGTGTACTTGCCGAGGTCCGCGGTGAGGCCCACGATCTTGTCGTTCTCCTGCGCGGCCTTGACCAGTGCGTGCCCGAACGGTGCGGAGCTGGTTTTCTGGCCGGGGTCGGCAAAGGAGGCGATCATGGCCGAGGTCTTGAGCTTCGGCTTCGCGGCTGTTGTCGTGGCTGCAGGTGCCGAAACGGCCGTGGTGGTGGTGCTCATGCTGAAGCCTTTCCTTCGTATCCGGCGGTGAGCTGCTCGCGGCAGGTCTGCCATTCGTGTTCTTCGATGCGCATGAAGTGCGCCTTTTCGCGGTCCTCGAGCAGGGGTACGCCGCGGCCCACCTTGGTGTCGCACAGGATCACTGAAGGGCGTCCGACGGCGGCGGCCTGGGCGGCTGCGTTGTCGAACGCTGCGAGCAGCGCGCCGACGTCGTTTCCGTCCACGCGCTGGGTGTACCAGCCGAATGATTCCCACTTCTCGGTCACCGGCTCGGTGCGCAGCACCGTGTCTGTCTTGCCGTCGGCCTGCAGGGCATTGATGTCTACCATGGCGGTGAGGTTGCCCAGCTGGTGGTGATGGGCGCCCATGGCGGCCTCCCAGGTGGAGCCTTCGTCCAGTTCGCCGTCGGAGAGGAAGTTGAACACCCTTGCGCTCGAGCCCTGGTACCGCAGGCCCAGGGCCATACCCACAGCGATGGTCAGGCCGTGCCCCAGGGAACCGCCGGAGATTTCCATGCCGGGCGTGTAAGTGGACATCCCGGACATCGGCAGCCGGGAATCGTCCGAGCCATACGTTTCCAGCTCCTCGACCGGGACGATCCCGGCTTCGGCCAGCGCTGCGTAGTGGCCGATCGCGTAGTGGCCGGTGGAGAGCAGGAACCTGTCCCGTGCTTCCCAGTGCGGATCCTCGGCGCGGAAGTTCAGCTGGTCGCCGTAGACGGTGGCGAGCATGTCCGCGGCGCCCAGGGCCTGGCCCACATAGCCCTGGCCCTGCACCTCACCCATGTTCAGGGCGTGGTGCCTGATCCGGTACGCCGCGGCGCTGATCTTTGCGAGGCGGTCCTGCCCTGTCCCGGCGCCGGCCAGGAGGCCCTGCACAGCGCCGTCGTCGTTCACCCTGGCCTGTGCTGCCAGGTCCTGGACGGTATTGGTTGGCATTGCTTGCTCCGTGTTCGTTTCGTGCGTGAGGCTCATTAGACGCTTACCGTGTTGGGGGTGCTTTTGGTGGCTTCGTCAGCCAGCTCGCGTTCGCGCTTGCCCCAGGTTTCCCGGGTGGCGACGGCGGCCCAGAGTCCTATCAGGGCGTACGTGCCGAAGAGGAGTGCCGGGCCCATCCAGCCGAAGCTGACGAACAGCAGGGTGGTGATGAACGGGGTGAAACCGGAGACCATGGCGGAGATCTGGTAGGCCAGGCTGGCGCCGGAAGCGCGGGTCTTGGCCTGGAAAAGCTCCGGGAACCAGGACCCCTGGGCACCTGCCAGCGAGTTCTGGCAGACCGCATACGAGATCACCAGGGTGGCGATGACGAAGAAGAACATCCCGGTGTTGACGAGCAGGAACATCGGTACTGCGAACAGGACGGCGAAGGCGCATGACCAGATGTAGAGCGGACGGCGGCCGATCCGGTCCGTCAGCCGTGCCCAGGCCTGGGTGGCGAAGATGCCGATGGCGGACGCAATGCAGAGGGCCACGAGGGTCTGGGTCTTGTCGGCCAGGTGCTGGCTGTTGAGGTAGGAAATCATGTAGGTGATGGATACGGCGTAGCCGGCGGTCTCGGCAACGCGGAGGCCGATGCCCTTGACGATGTTGCGCCAGTCCGTCTTGATGACCTCAACGATGGGGGACTTGACGATGTCGCCGCTGTCTTTGACCTCATCAAAGACCGGGGACTCGGGGACCTTGGAACGAATGATCAGGCCGACCACCACCAGCACGATGCTGGCCAGGAAAGGAATGCGCCAGGCGAGTTCTCCGCCCAGGTTCACGCTGACCAGGAAGGTCAGGTTGGCGAGCAGCAGGCCAACGGGGAAACCGGCCTGAACGATGCCGGTGTACTTGCCCTTGGACTTCCACGGCGCGTGCTCGTAGCTCATCAGGATCGCCCCGCCCCATTCAGCGCCGAAAGCAAGGCCTTGGACGATGCGGACGAACACCAGCAATGCGGGGGCCAGCAGGCCCACTTGGCTGTACGTGGGGAGCAGGCCGATGAGGAACGTGGCCACGCCCATGAGAATCAGCGAGGCGACCAGCACCGGCTTGCGGCCCAGCTTGTCACCGAGGTGGCCGCCGATGATGCCGCCAAGGGGACGGGCAGCGAAACCGACCCCCAGGGTGGCGAAGGCCGCCAAGGTACCGGTGACGGGGTCACCGGTGGGGAAGAAGGCAGTTCCGAAGTACAGCGCAGCAGCGGTGCCGAAGCCAATGAAGTCATAGGTCTCAATGACGGCCCCCACGCCGGAGCCAACGGCAACGCGCCTGGCGTCCTTGGTTCCGTGGACCGGACCGCGCATGGTCAGAGCATCTTTGCTCATGGTGGTTCCCTTTCGAAAAGCGGCTGAAGGAGTCCGCCGCTGTCGACTGTTAACAAATGATATCCCCAGTGTGACTTCCATCATGCTCACTGTCAACAGTCGATGTTTAGAGTTGACTGTCAACAGACGACAGCGCTACTGTGGTGGGCATCACTACTGCACGGCACTGACCAGAGGATCAACGATGTTCCATTCCCGACTTGGGTGCTCATCCATCAGCTTCCGCCACCAGGAGCTGCCCACGGCCCTGCGCACCATCGGGGAACTGGGCTTCGAGGAAATCGACCTGGGTGCGCTTCCGGGGGTCTGTGACCACGTCCCCTACGAACTCACCGCCACAGCCGTCAGCACGGTCTCCGCCGAAGTTATGGCGTCGGGCCTCCGGGTGCGCTCCGTGAATGGGGACATCGGCGACCTGAATGCGCTGCTCGACGCCGATGGCACGGCAGCACGGCAACGTCACCTTGACGCCCTGCTTGCCCTCGCCGCCGCCACGGGTGCCAACGCACTCGTCCTCCCATGCGGCGCCCTGGACCACAACCCGGTCCGGGGCGTGGAGGAGGACCTGGACCTCATCGCCGCCCAGCTGATCGGCGCCCGTGAGCGGGCAGCGGAGTTCGGCGTCGAACTCTGGACCGAATCCCTGCACTTCCTGCGGTTCTGCTGGAACCTTGAACGCGCAGGACTGCTCGCGGACCGCCTTGCCGGTTCCGGCGTCGGAATTGTTATGGACTTCAGCCATATCGTGGCGGCCGGCGAGCAACCGCTCGATTACCTGGACCGGCACCGGGGCCGCATCACGCACGTCCACCTTCGCGATGCCGTGCCAGGGAATATCAACCTCAGCATCGGCAATGGCAGCGCGGATTTCTCCGGCGGACTTAAGCAGCTCGCTGCCCAGGGCTACACCGGGCACTTCTCGCTCGAGCTGGAAACCCGGGATGTCACGCACCATGAGCGCCCGGCAGCGGCAGCCAAAGCCGCAAGCTTCATCACCGACCTGATTTGACCATCGATTCCTCCAGGACTGCCCTTTTGACCCCTCAAAACGGCGCCTGCGGAGCAATCGATCCAACCCACCACACTGAACAAAAACCCAAGGAGCAACCATGACCACCATTCAGCGCACCGCCGTCCTCACCGGGGCCACCTCGGACCGGGGCATCGGCCTCACCACCGCCCGCCGCTACGCCAGCCAGGGCTGGGCAGTAGTCATCCTGGACCTCGACGGCGAGAAGTCCGCCAAGGTGGCTGCCGAGGTCGGCAACGAGTTCAACGTCCCCGCTTTCGGCCACGAAATCGACGTCGCGAATGAAGCTTCCGTCACGGCCGCCCAGGTCGCAGTCGCCGCCGAGGTGGCCGCGGGCAACCTGCCTCCCGTCGGTGCCCTGGCCAACATCGCCGGCATCACCTCGCCGGTGCCGTTCCTCGAGACCACCCTTGAGCTGTGGCACAAGGTGATGGACGTCAACGCCACGGGCACCTACCTGGTGACCAAGGCCTTCCTGCCGGACATGATCGAGAACGGCTGGGGCCGGATCGTGAATATGTCCTCGGTGTCCGCCCAGCGCGGCGGCGGCGTCTTCGGCAAGGTCCCCTACTCCGCAGCCAAGGCCGCCATCCTCGGCTTCACCAAGGCCCTCGCCCGGGAACTCGGCGCCACCGGCGTCACCGTCAACGCCATCACGCCCGGCGCTGTTGACACCAACATCCGCGTGGGCAGCACCGAGGAGCAGGAAGCCGCCATCAACGCCGGCATCCCGCTGGGCCGCAACGCCACCACCGAGGAAGTGGCAGCCGTGATCACCTTCCTGTCCTCCGAGGACTCGGCCTACCTTACGGGCACCACAGTGGACATCAACGGCGGAAGCCACATGCACTAACGGTCCCCCTGAAAACCGCGGATGCCAGAGAGCCCACCATGACAAAGATCTTCAATGACCCTTCAGATTTCGTCGAGGAAGCCCTGGCCGGCTTCTGTGACATCCACTCGGACCTGGTTCGCCAGGTCGCGGGCGGCGCCGTCCGGCGCCACCGGCCTGCGCAGCCCAAGGTGGCCGTCCTGGCCGGGGGCGGCTCGGGGCACTACCCGGCCTTCGCCGGCCTGATCGGCCAGGGATTTGCTGACGGCGCCGTGGTGGGCAACATCTTCACCTCGCCCTCCGCGCAGCAGGCGTACGCCGTGGCCAAAGCCGCGGAGTCCGGTGCCGGCGTCGTTTTCACCTACGGCAACTACGCCGGCGACGTGATGAACTTCGGCATGGCCTCCGAACGGCTGGCCGCCGAAGGCATCGCCGTGGAGAACGTCCTGGTCACGGACGACATCGCCAGCGCACCGCCGTCGGAAGCAGACAAGCGCCGCGGCATCGCCGGCGACTTCACCGTCTTCAAGATCATGGGCGCCGCCGCCGAAGCGGGCGCGGACCTGGCCGAGGTGGTGCGTCTGGGCCGCAAAGCCAACGACCGGACAAGGACCATTGGCAGCGCCTTCTCCGGCTGCACCTTTCCGGGTGCGTCCGCCCCGCTGTTCTCGCTCCCGGACGGGCAGATGGGGCTGGGGCTCGGGATCCACGGCGAGTCGGGCCTCTTCGACACCGATCTCCCGTCCGCGATGGACCTTGGCCAGGAGCTGGTGACCCGGTTGCTGGCGGAGACGCCGGAGGGAACGGGGACGCGCATTGCCGCGATCCTCAACGGGCTGGGTTCCACCAAACTTGAAGAGCTCTTCGTCCTGTGGGGAACGGTGGCGCCGCTGCTTCGCGCAGCCGGCTACACCCTGGTGATGCCTGAGGTAGGCGAACTGGTCACCAGCCTGGACATGGCCGGCGTCTCGCTCACGGTCACCTGGCTGGACGAGGAGCTGGAGCCGCTCTGGGTTGCTCCTGCAGAGACCCCCGCCTACCGCCGCGGAAACGCGTCCCGGGAGGCAGGTGTGTTGGCTGTTGAAGGAACGTCCGACGGCGGCGCAGACGTTGCCGCGTTCGTTGCCACTGCAGGCTCCCGGGACTATGCCGGCGCCTGCGTTGCGGCACTGGAAGCAGCCAGGTCCTCGATCCACGAAGCTGAAGAGCAACTTGGCAGGCTGGACGCGATCGCAGGTGACGGCGACCACGGCCGGGGGATGGTCCGTGGCATTGATGCCGCGGCCGCTGCAGCGTCCATCGCCCTGGGGCAAGGAGGCGGCGCCGGTGACGTGCTCATTGCAGCCGGCGACGCCTGGGCCGACAAGGCAGGCGGGACCTCCGGTGTCCTTTGGGGCGCCGGGCTGCGGGCCTTCGGCGAATGCGTGGGGAATTCAGCGGCCCCGGACGCAGTGGAACTGGCCGCAGCGGTAACTGCGTTCGCGGACCGGATCGTCCAGCTGGGCAAAGCGGAAACCGGCGACAAAACCATGGTGGATGCCCTGCTGCCTTTTGCAGCCGAATTCAGCCGCCTGGCTGCGGAGGGCCAGCCGTCCGGCAAGGCGTGGGAGGAGGCGGCCGTGCTCGCCACCTCAGCGGCAACGGCCACCGCAGGCCTGCTGCCGTTGAAGGGACGGGCCCGCCCGCTGGCCGAGAAGAGCCTCGGAACGCCGGACCCCGGCGCCACGTCCCTGGCTATGGTGTTCACCGTTATGGGCCCCCACTTCACGGCCGCTCCCGCCCGGGAACCGGCCGGTGCGCAAGCATAAACCCGCGCAAGCATAATCCCGCGCAGTCATGAGACCGGCGCAAGCATAAACCGGAGCGCAAGCATTAGCGCGCGCACGAGCATAAAACGGAAGGACAAGCCATGGGACTGCGGCTGATTGTGGGCGCGGACGAAGCGGGAGTGGACTACAAGGACAAGGTCCTTGAGGACCTCCGGCAGGATCCCCGTGTCAGCGAAGTTATCGACATCGGCGTCAACCGGACGGATGCCCGGGACGACTTCACCCGGCCCTACCCGTATGTGGGGATCGCTGCCGGGGAAATGATCCGGGACGGCGCCGCCGACCGTGCCATTCTCTTTTGCGGCACCGGAATCGGGGTGGCCATCGCAGCCAACAAAGTCGAAGGAATCAGGGCCACCGCCGCCCACGACTCGTTCTCCGTGGAGCGTTCCATCCTTTCCAACGACTGCCAGGTCCTCACCATGGGCCAGCGCGTGGTGGGCATCGAACTTGCCCGCCGCCTGGCCAGGGAGTGGATCGGCTACACCTTCGACACGGCGTCCGCTTCAGCGGGCAAGGTCAAGGTCCTGACGGACTTCGAAGCCTGCTGACCGGCCTCACCGGTGGAGCAAGGACATGGTGGGGACGGTGTGGTCACAATGGGAAATGGCCGGCACAGGACCGTGAAGCCGTACCGCTATCATGACTGGCGCCGGCTCATTGGAACGCCGGTCGAGGTCCGAAAGAACTTCGAGATTGTCCGCACCGGCGTGGTGGACGACGCCATGGAAGACTCCTCTGCCGTGTGGATCGCGGCAGACGCCGGCGGTGGCAGGACGCTGTTTGCCGCCGCGGAGGGCTTTGAACTGTGGATCAGGCCGCAGGAGTTGGGCGGAAAGCTGTGCTTCAAGATGGCGGCCGCCCAACTCCCCTCGTCCCGCCGCTGATGGGGAGCTGCCAAGACAGGGAGCCTTGAGGACCGGGCCGCGTCGGGGGTAGGTTTCCGACGGCGCGATTCCTACACTGGGGTGATGATCACAGTCACCGGAAGTGTGGAAACAAAACTGCCCGCCAGCCAGGCCTTCGCCTACATGCGGGAGTTCGAGAACACCAGCGAGTGGGATCCCAGCACCCCGGTGATGAATAAACTGACGCCGGGCCCGGTGGCTGTAGGGCACCGGTACCATGCCGAGTCCGAATTCCGGGGAAAGCGGCAGTCCCTCGAGTATGAGGTCATCGAACTGACGGAGAACCACATCAAGCTCCGCGGCGAAAATAAGACCGTCACCGCTTTCGACTCCATCGACGTCAGTCCTGCCGGCGATGGCTCGGTGGTCACATACGCCGCCGAGTTCAGCATCAAGGGTCCCGCGAAGATAATCCAGCCGCTCCTGAAACCGGCGTTTATGTCGTTGCGCGACCCGGCACTGAACGGAATCAGGGACACCCTCAACTCGCGCGCCCGGGCCTGAAACGCTTAGCAGGGGCCCGGGGGATCCTTCCGCGCATTGGTGAGCGGAGAATCACTGTAGGGGGCCATCGCCAACAGTTCACGAGGGCGTCCTGCAGCATCCGAACGCTCGTTGACCGCCTGGGACAGGATGTCGCGCTCTTTCGAGGGAAGGCTGATGAGTCCCGCGCTGTAGCCCTTGATGTCCTGTTGCGTGGCGCTGCCGCCCAGCGCGGCGTAGTCGAGCCACAGCTGGGCCAGGTCAAGATCGTGCTCCTGGATCACACCCCCGGTCAGTGCCTGTTGGTCCTTTTCGTCCATCGCTCCGTCCGCTCTTATGGGAGTTCTTCTCCCTGCGGTTCGGCGCCATCGCCGCGGCGGATGGGTTGGGGATTCAAGAAAGTTCTGCGAGGCGGCTGCAGGCCTCCCACAAACGCCGGCGGGCTTCAGGATCCGAGCCCATCCCGGGCGTGGGCAGCTCCTTCCGGCTTGCCCACAGTTTCCCTGACACCCCGGCGGTTTCGGGTGAGCCGGCAAGCCAGATTACGGTGTCGGCAGCCTTTTCGGCCGGGGCGCCGATAGTGTTGGTGATCCAGCGGAACGGGCCGCCGACGTCCGCCAGCAACGCGGTGTTTTTGACCAGACCGGGATGCACGGCGTTTGCCACCACCCCCGTTCCCCGAAGCCGTTCGGCAAACTCCTGGGTGAGGAGGACGCGGGCCAGCATGGTGGGCGGCGTGGAGCGAAGGTAGCTGTACTTACCCTTCGCCGTCTGGAGGTCGTCGAAATCCAGGCTGGTTTTGCCGTATCTCGAAGCCACATTCACGATGCGGGCATCACCACCATTGCCAGCGGCCGCCCCGCTCTTCAGTGCGTCCATCAGCAGGTTGGTCAGCAGGAAATAGGCCATCACGTTTGTAGCGAAAGTCAGCTCGAGCCCGTCCGGAGTCACGTGGCGTTCCTTCCGGAACACGCCCGCAGCGTTGACCAGTACGTCCAGCCGTTCGTGCCGGGACAGGAAGTCTGTCGCCGCCGAGCGGATGGAGGACTGGACCGACAGGTCACATGCCAGCGGCTCGAGCGTGGCGCCGGGCACCTGGGCGCGGATGCCCGCCATTGCTTCCTCGGCGCGGGCGATGGAACGTCCGACGACGACAATTGCGGCCCCTTCGCGGGCGAGCCCTGCGGCCACCGCCTTTGCCAGCCCGCCGGTCGCACCGGTCACGAGCGCCAGACGTCCATCGATTGAACCCACAGCCGCCTCCTCAGCGCTGAAACGCCTTCAGGTTACGCCTCATCAGGGTTTCCATCACTACAACTTTGGGAAAGGCTCGCTTTAGCGGCACTGGGGTAGGTAGACTGGTCTACCTACCATTACGAAGAGGAGCTCCAATGTCTGCGGCTGACGTATCCCTGCCAACGAAAAAGCGCGCCCGGGAGCTCCTGCTTGAGGCCGCCGCAAGGCTCTTTTATGCCCGGGGCGTCGGTGCCACGGGCATCGACGCGATTACGGCCGAGGCTGGAGTGGCCAAAAAGAGCCTGTACAACAACTTCGCTTCCAAGTCGGACCTGGTGGCCGCTTACCTTGAAGCCCGGCATGAGGAATGGCTCGGCCTGTATCAGGCGCGGGTGGACGGCGCTGCCGGACCCAGGGAACGGGTGCTGGCCGTTTTTGATGCCTATGTTGATCACGCGCGGTTCGCCTATGAGCATGGATTCCGGGGCTGCGGGCTACTCAACGCGGCGGCAGAACTGCCCGCCGGCAGCCCGGGGCGGTTAGCGGTCTGGCGCCACAAGGAAGAAGTTGAGGCGCTGCTGGCCGGGCACCTGGGGGAGTTGCTCCCAGGGCAGGACGAACGCGGCGCCCGGCTTGGCGCCCATTTGGCCTTCGTCCTGGAGGGCGCCATGGTCCGGGCGGGACTCGAAGGCGGGGATGCCCGCCTTCTGGAGGGCCGAACAATTGCCGCGCAGATGCTGGCCGGGCTGTGACGGCTTCCACCCGGCGCGTCTCCGGGCGGTCCCGGCGGTTCCGGCGAAAAGACCGGAGGTCCGGGAGCGGCCATCTGTCCGGGCCGGGCTGGGGTGCGGTTTTTGTGCTGGCCGCATCGGTCCTGTGGGGTACCACCGGAACGGCTGCCACGCTGGCGCCGGCAGTCAGCCCCCTTGCCATCGGTGCTGTGGCGATGGGAGTGGGCGGCCTGCTGCAGGCCCTGTACGCGGCAGGGCCGATCCGCAGGCAATGGCGGCGGCTTTTGGAGCAATGGCCGCTGGTGTCATTGGGGGCATTGGCCGTCGCGGTTTATCCCTTGGCCTTTTACACCTCGATGCATCTTGCCGGCGTCGCCGTGGGAACAGTGGTTTCCATTGGCTCAGCCCCTGTGGCCGCAGCGGTCATCGAGCGCTTTGCCGACCGGAAGCCGCTCACCCGCCGCTGGCTGGCAGGGGCGCTGCTCGGCGTCGGCGGCGCCGTGCTGCTGTCCGTTGCCGGGCAACGGCCCGATGCCGGTGATGCCGGCAGTCCCGCTATCGATGGCGCCGGCAGCGCCGCCGGGCTGGGCCTGGCCCTGGGGTCATGGACTGCGCCAGCGGGGATACTGCTGGGGCTGGTTGCGGGCACCACGTATGCCCTCTACTCCTGGGCTGCCCATCGACTGATTGGGAGCGGTGTGTCCTCCCGCGCCACCATGGGGGCAGTTTTCGGGGCGGGTGGGGTGCTGCTGATGCCCGTTCTCTTCCTTACCGGCCGGCCGCTCGCCGAGTCCTGGACGAATTTCGGCGTCGGGGCCTACATGGCCCTCGTCCCAATGTTTGCCGGATACGTCCTGTTCGGGTGGGGCCTGGCCCGGATCCGCGCGAGCACCGCCACCGGCCTTTCGCTGGTGGAAACGGTGGTGGCGGCGGTGCTGGCGGTCCTGGTGGTGGGGGAGCGCCTTCCGGCAGCGGGCTGGATCGGAGCGGCAGCCGTCCTGGCCGGGCTGGTTTTCCTGCTTCCACGTGCTTCAGGGCAGGGGGAGCCGGCAGGCGGCGAAGGACTACCCCGTCTGTCCTTGCCCGCCACGTCGATTGAGCGTGCGCTTGCCCAGCACGAGGCAGGTGCCGAGGGCCATCAGCAGGAACCCGGTAATGCCGGCCCCGATGATGTGGCTGCTGACGCCGGTAATGAAGACTACGAGGCCCAGCAGGCCCGCGGCTGAACCGTAGTAGACACCGGACCTGAACCGGCGTGTTGGGTGACCGGACAGCAGTTCCATCGCCAGGTGCGGATCGTCGGCGATCAGCCCGAGCTCCAGCTCCTTGAGGAGCCTCCGCTCCTCTTCGGACATTGGCATTGGACGCCCTTGAAATCTTGATTCGGGACTCTCGATATTGACCGTAGGAGCCTTGCCCTGTCCAGTCAAGGGCGTGGCCGGCAGGCCAGGTGGCGGTCCTTTCGTAAACGTCGCAGCGCGGGGAAGTTCGGCAGCGTTGGCCTCCACCTCCAGGCGGGCCGATGGCGGGACGGGACTACCGTCGTCGTAATTCTGCGAACTCGAGGGAGGGAACGATGGCGCCCGCGTCCCGCTCCACAAAGTTCGTGCCCGGCGGCACCACGTCGTCAATCGCATCCAGCACCGACTCACCGAGCTGGACGTCCGCCGCCTTCAGGTAGGCTGCCAGGTGCTCCTCGCTGCGCGGCCCGATGATCACACTGCTGATGGCCGGGTGCGTGAGGGCGAAGCCGATGGCGAGGTCCACCAGCGGGAGCTCCAGCTTGTCGGCCAGCCGGGCCAGGGCGTCCGCCGCGTGCAGCTTCCGCTCGCTGGCCGGACCCGAGATATCGTAGCGGCCGGGCAGTGAATGGACCCGGGTGGGCGCCTTTCCTGAATCCAGGACGAAATCGCCTGACAGCCAGCCGCCGGCCAGCGGACCATAGGCCAGCACGCCGAGCCCGTATTGCTGGGCGATGGGGAATACGTCGCGTTCGTTGGCGCGTACCAGCATGGAGTAGGGCACCTGGTTGCCGAGGGGCGGAATCAGGTGGTTGGTGGTGGCGACCCATTGGGCCTCCACCAGCTGCGCGGGCGTGAACACCGACGTGCCGTAGTAGAGGATCTTTCCCTGCTTGATCAGGTCGTTGAGGGTGGTAATCGTCTCCAGGACATCGGTGTTGTAGTCCGGCCGGTGCGCCTGGTACAGGTCGATCCGGTCAGTCTGCAGGCGGCGGAGGCTGCCTTCCACGGCCTGGGTGATCCAGCGCCGGGAGTTGCCGGAATGGGCAGGATTGGGACTCATCTGGCCATGGAACTTGGTGGCCAGGAAGACGTCGTCCCGGCGGCCGCGCAGTGCACGCCCAACAACCTGCTCCGACTCGCCCTGCGAGTAGACGTCGGCAGTGTCGATGGAGGTGATGCCGGCGTCCAGCGCGGAGTGGATGATCCGGATGCTCTCCTCGGCTCCGGTGGGGGCGCCGGGCGGCCCGCCGGTTCCCTCGCCGAAGTTCATGGTGCCCAAGGTCAGCGGGCTGATCGGCGTGCCTGACCGCCCGAACAACCGCAGTTCGCTGAGGCTCATCTTTTCCGGTCTCCTCACAATTTTTCCGGCACAATGCTTCTGGCACATGCCCTTGATCGTCACGAGGCTACACAGATCGGCGGTGCACCGGCAGAATTGCGCCTTAGTGCTTCTCTTTTCGACTTTTGGAGTAATGCGCAGGGCTGGTGTGACGTTTTATGGAGCGCCGGAGGGGTGCCATGTCGCATATATTGAGGCATGGACACTCCCAGCAGCGACGAACAGTTCGTCAAGCTGCACGACATGATTATCGGCAGCGCCAACGTGAGCGGATTCCTTGGCGAACTCTCCATCCTCGCTGCCTCCACGCTGGGGGAGACAGCCCTTTCCCACGTCGAGTGCGGCGTTACCCTGCGGCAGCGCAAGCGCAATGCCACCGTGGCCGGAAGCAGCCCGCGCGCAACCCGGCTGGACAGGCTCGAGCAGGATCTGGGGCAGGGACCCTGCCTCACAGCCCTGGAGATAATGAAGCCCGTGCTCCTCGCTGACGTGGCAAGAGACTCCCGCTGGCCGGAATACCAGAAGCTTCTGAAGGAAAACGGCTGCGGCAGCGTGCTGGGCGTTCCTCTCGCCCTCGACAATAACCACGCAGCCGCACTCAACTTCTTCGCTTCCGAACCGGGGGTCTTCACCGACGCCGTGGTCCAGCGGGCCGAGAGTTTTGCCGAGCTGGCGGGACGGGCAGTGCGGCTCGCGCTGAGGATCGCTGATGCCCAGAACCTGGCGGAGGACCTCAGCGCCGCCCTGGAACACCGGACTGTCATCAATTTGGCGTGCGGTGTGGTGATGGCCCAAAACAGGTGTACACAGGATGAAGCGATGGCTGTCCTGACCAGGGCTTCCAGCCACCGGAACCGGAAACTGCGCGATCTGGCCGGGGACATCCTGAGCCAGGTCAGCTCGGGCGCTGTCACCACCCATTTCGAGCCCTGAATTGCGACTCAAACCGGCCTGGGTTTCACCTGTGCGCCGGCCTGCAATAATCTGAACCAACGGTTGTGCGCGGGGTGCAAACGCCCGGCGCAACAGGCAGCACAGTAAGTTCGGGCCACATCACACCAGACGAGGCGGACACGAATGACGGCTTCAGACCAGCAGCACTTCCCACCACCGGCGGCGCCCACGGATCCGCCGGCCTTTCCACCCGCTGCCCGTGAACCCGCTACCCGTGAACCCGCTCCTGCCGGGGAGCCCGTGGATCCGCACCTCCTCCAGCAGTTGGCGGATGCGCATGGGGTGGGAACCTCCTTCCAGGGCTGGGATGGGCTGCCGCACGCTGTTGCCGAGGACACCTTGATCAAGGTCCTCGCCTCCCTCGGGGTGCAGGCGAACACCAACCAGCTCATCGAAGAGGCCCTGGCGGAAGCGGAACTGGCGCCCTGGCGGCGCATGCTGCCACCCGCCGTCGTGATCCAGCAGGGTGAACCGGCGCAGGTTCCGGTGCACGTGCGTGATGGCGCCACAGCCCGATTAAGCATCACGCTTGAAGGCGGTGCCGGGTCCAGGGACGCGGCCCAGCAGGACTTTTGGATGCAGCCACGTGATGTCGACGGCGTTGCGACCGGACGTGCCACCTTCGCCCTCCCGCAGGACTTGCCGCTGGGATGGCACACCCTGCACGCCGAATCCGAAGGTGCCACCGCGTCCGCCACCCTGGTGGTGGTGCCCGCCCGGCTGTCCACCGCAGCGCCACTGGAGGAGCGCCGGGGCTGGGGACTGGCCACCCAGCTCTATTCCGTACGCTCCAAGCGGTCCTGGGGCATCGGCGACTTCTCTGATTTGGCTGACCTGGCGGCCCTCAGCGGCACCCGCGGGGCGGACTACGTCCTGGTTAACCCGCTGCATGCTGCGGAGCCGGTTCCGCCCGTGCAGCCGTCACCGTATTCGCCGTCCACCCGGCGGTTCTTCAACCCGCTGTACATCCGCATCGAGGCGATCCCTGAAGTGGCGTACCTCAAGCCGCGCAAACGAGCCGTCGTGGAGAAGCTCCACGACGAGGTGGCAGGGCTGAACAGGGAGGCCAACCGGCTGGACCGCGACGCCGTCTACGCGGCCAAGCTGCAGGCACTTGAGCTGCTCTACCATGCCCGCCGCCCGCCGGCCCGGCAGGCTGCCTTCGACGAGTTCTGCCGCATCTCCGGCCAGGGACTTGACGACTTTGCCCTGTGGTCCGCCATCCGGGAGGACCTGCCGGCCGGGGACCCGTTCTGGTCCGATCCCGACTGCGCACTCGGCAGTCCCCAGACTGAGGCGCTCCGGGAAAGGCTCGCGGACCGGATCGGGTTCCACCGCTGGCTGCAGTGGATCTGTGACGAACAGCTCGAAAGCGCCCAGCAGGCCGCGCTCCGGTCCGGCATGCGGCTTGGCGTGGTGCACGACCTCGCCGTGGGCGTGGACCACAGCAGCGCCGACGCCTGGACACTTCACAACGTGTTGGCATCGGGCACCAGCGTGGGTGCCCCGCCGGACATGTACAACCAGCAGGGCCAGGACTGGGGCCAACCCCCTTGGCATCCCGCCCGGCTGGCGGAGGCGGGCTACATCCCGTTCCGGAACATGCTGGCCACCGTGCTGCGCCATGCCGGCGGCGTCCGGGTGGACCACATCCTGGGTCTCTTCCGGCTGTGGTGGATTCCGGCGGGCAATGCTCCGGGCGATGGTGCGTACGTGAAATACGACCACGAGGCACTGATTGGCATCCTCGCCCTCGAAGCGCAGCGTGCCGGAGCCGTGGTGATCGGGGAGGACCTGGGCACCTTCGAGCCGTGGGTCCGGGACTACCTTGCCGCCCGCGGCATCCTGGGCACCTCCATCCTCTGGTTTGAGTACGACGGCGATTCGCCCCTCGCGCCGGAACGCTACCGCACGCAGGCACTCGCCAGCGTCAACACCCACGACCTTCCGCCCACCGCCGGCTACCTCGCCGGGGACCACGTGGCCCTGCGCAGCGGGCTGGGCCTGCTGGAGCGCTCGGAAGCGGAGGAGCGGGCCGAGCACAACGCCTCGCTGGAGAAGATGTTTGCCCTCCTGCGGGAACGCGGGTACCTGCCCGAAGACGCGTCCGGCGGAGCGGCCGGCAAAGAAGAAAGGACCATCGAGGCGCTGCACCTGCTGTTGGCCCAGGCGCCGTCGGTGCTCCTTGGTGTTGCCCTGGTGGACGCTGTGGGCGAGCGGCGGGTCCAGAACCAGCCCGGAACCACCGAGGCCCTCTACCCGAACTGGCAGGTTCCGCTGGCCGGTCCGGACGGCCGGTCCGTCCTCCTGGATGATCTTTCCGCAAACCCGCGGTTCAACTCGCTGCTGGCTGCGGTGGAGGGAGCCCTGCACGGCTAAGGCAGGCGGGCCGGGCCAGGCGGCCAGGTTAACAGTCAGGAGAGGGCGATGGGCGAGGGACCGGTACTGGTAGTAGGCGGCACTGGCATGCTCGGCGGCCAGGTAGTCACCGAGTTGTTGAACCGGGGGAAGCAGGTGCGTGCCCTGGTGCGCGAGGGCTCGGATGCGTCGACGTTGGAGGCTGCGGGCGTGGAGATCGCCCGCGGGGACATGATGGATCCGGACTCGCTGCTTCGGGCCATGGCTGACGCGGATGCCGTGGTTACCACCGCCGCCGGCTACACCAGGCACCGGAAAGGCGACAGCGCCGTGATCGACACCGTGGGCAACTCGAACCTCGCCGATGCTGCGAAACGTGCCGGCGTCCGCAGATTTGTCTTCACCAGCATCCTGACCTGCGACCAGACGCCCAACGTCCCGCACTTCTGGCACAAACGGCTGATGGAGGACCGGCTGCAGGCCCTCGGGGGTCCCGTTTGTGGCGTTACGTCCCGGCGCTTTCCTGGACCAGGTGACCCGGTTTGGCGGTGACCCCATCACCAAGCACAGGGTCAGATGGTTTGGTTCGGCAGGAATCCCGCTGACGTTTGTCCTCACGCCGGATCTGGCTGAATACCTGGCGGCCGCCGTGGATGTACCGGGCGTGGAGGGCCAGCGGATCGATATCGGCTGGGGCCGGCCCATCTCCATGCAGGAGTTTGCCGACATTGCGGAGCGGCTGACCGGTGAGGAGATCCGGGTGCAGTCCGTTCCCGTGAAAGGTGTGCAGGCGGCGGGTGCGCTGCTCGGGCCGTTCAATTCGATGGTACAAAGTACGGCCGCCATGATGGGCTGGTTCCAAACCGGCAAGTACGTTGCCGACACAACGCGACAGGCCGAGGTTTTTGGCGCACCCCCCACCGCAGAGGATGCCGTGCGCCGGCTCATCGTCAGCCTGGGGCACGCCTTAAGAAGTTAGGCGGCCCTCCAACGCCCGCAGGGAACCCTGCGGGCGTAGGAGTGTGCTGCTAGCCCGCCGTCAGCAGGTGCGTGAAGTGGTCGTACCGGAAGGTGACTGCGCCGCCGTCGTGCTCAAACGGAATATTGCCGCCGTTCGGCATGCCGTTGGCGCCGTAGTTCACGTTCCAGGACCGGTCCAGCGCCGCCTTGAACTCGTACATGCCTGCCGGCAGGTCCGGAACGGTCAGCTTCCACACCAGGTCGGCAGGATCCAGTGCGAGCTGGGCCTGGTTGCACTCGGGCAGCCAATCGCCGGTGCAGCCCAGCTCAGACCCCAGGCTGCCGGCGACCGAAACGGCCTGCGGCTGCTGCGACGTGTAGACGGTGCTCAGCAGGTGGGTGCTGTTGTCGTAGCGGAACGTGACGGGCCCGCCCGGGTGGTCCAGCACGATATTTGATCCGTTCAAGGCACCGTCGGCTCCGTAGTTCACATCCCAATTGCCGTTAAGGGCGGCCTTGTACTCGTACTTGCCGGCGGGAAGATCAACGGTCAGGCGCCAGATCTTGTCCGCGGGATCCAGGACCATCTTGGCCCGGGTGCACGCGGGGTCCCACTGCGCAGGGCAGCCCATGACCTGGTTCAGGGAACCGGCTATCGTGACCGAATCCGGCTGCGGCGCTTCGCCTATGGTGACGGTCCGGACGCCGCTGACGACGTTGAAACCGATGCCAGCCATGCTGGCGCGGTACCGCAGCTGGGTTCCGTCCGCGAGGCCCGACACGTCGTCCTTCACCGAGTACACCGGTGAGGAGTCGTCCGAGCCAACTGCGGTCCAGTCCCCGCCGGCGACGCTGCGTTCGAAGGCCACCACGTGGCTGGCCTTTTCCGGGTCTGCCGTGGCACTGAGCTCCACCGAGCCCTTGACGCTGCTGCCCTCAACCGGCTTCTGGAGCGTGAGGACTGGTGCAGGAACTGCGGCGCTGCGGGACTCGGAAGCGGCGGTGTGGCCGCCGTTGTCCAGGACAGTGGCGCGGTACTCCACGGGAGTGCCGGCATCCAAGGCCGCCACGTCATGGAACACCTGGTAGGGCGCCGTGTCGTCCGTGCCGATGGGCTCCCACCCGCCGTCTGCCGTCCTGGCCTCGAAGGTGACCTCGTAGAACGAAGAACCGTCGACGTCGGCCGCCACCTTAAGCCGCCCGTTGTCACCTTGTGCCGGGGCCGGCTCCTGGAGGACGACGGCGGGCGCCGCTTTGGATTGCGGAATCCGGCCGGAGGACTGGTAAACCACGGCGGAAAGCGGGGGAACCGTGACCGTCAGCTTGCCCTCTGCGGTCGTTTTGACCTCGTCCGCGCCTTCGCCGTAGATCCTGGTGTAGGTGCGCTTGTCGATGTAGGTGGGCACTTCCGCGGTCTGCGGCTGCTCACTGTTGTTCAGCGCCACCACGTACTCGCGCTGGTCCCCGGCGTTCGTTCGGGAGAAAGCATAGATGCCGGGACCGATCGAGGCGTAGCGGTGCTGGTGGGCGCCGTCGCGCAATGCCGGGTGTTCCTTCGCCAGTCCTGCGAGCTGGCTGATCTTGCCGTAAAGCGGGTGCCCGGTGTTGAAGTTGTCCGTGGCATGGGTTGCATCGGTGCCCAGCAGGTCGTCGTCGAGGTACTCCGGAACCTGGCTGGCAAAGAGCGTCTGCCGGGCATCCTGGTCCCCGCCGGGGCCGGTGAAGCCCTGCTCGTCGCCGTAGTAGACCACTGGGTTGCCGCGGGAGAAGTACATCAGCTCGTGGGCCAGCTGGTCCCGGGCCACCTGCTCCGCATCAGTTGATCCGGGATTGTCCGCCGCGATGAAGCTGCCAATGCGGCCCATGTCGTGGTTGCCCAGGAAGGTGGGAAGCTCGTAGACGTTTGAATCCGCGTCCGTATACCAGTCGTCGCCTGCGAAGAACGTTTCCAGCGCGGTTGCGTCCTGGCCCTTGGAGGCGAAGTTGCGGGCTGCGTCCTGGAAGGGGAAGTCCAGCACTGCCTGCATGTTGTTCCGGGTGGTGAACTGCGAGGTGAAGCTCTTGGTGGTGTCGAAGACCTCGCCGAACATAAAGAACTCGTCCTTGCCGTGCTCCTTGGCGTAGCTGAGGACGTCGGGGCCGAATTCCTGCCAGAACTCGTTGTTGACGTGCTTCATGGTGTCGATCCGGAAGCCGTCCACGCCGAATTCGCGGATCCAGGTCTGGTAGATGTCCTTCATCCCGTCCACCACTTTGTGGTGCTCGGTGAAGAGGTCATCCAGGCCGAAGAAGTCACCGTAGAACGAGTCCTCGCCCACAAAAGTGGTGTCGCCGCGGTTGTGGTAGAGCGTGGGATCGTTCAACCAGGCGGGAACCTTCAGGTTTTCTTCGCCCGGATCCAGCACGGGTTCGTAGGGGAACGATGTGGCCGGGTCGAGTTTGGGGAAGCTCCCCGTGCCCGCGTAGTTCCGGTCATCGAATGCGGTGCCTTCCGCCGTGTTGTAGGGCATTGCGTCCTTGGAGACATAGCCCTCCCGGGGGTGGTCGCCGTAGCCGATGACGTCAGCGGTGTGGTTGGTGATGATGTCGAAGTACACCTTCATGCCGCGGCTGTGGGCTACGTCGATGAGTGCCTTGAGTTCGTCATTGGTGCCAAGGTGGGGATCGATCTGGGTGAAATCCGTGACCCAGTAGCCGTGGTAGCCAGCGGACTTGTCCTCGGGCTGCACCGCCTTGTTCTTGAAGCTGGGGGTCAGCCAGATCGAGGTGGTGCCCAGGCCCTGGATGTAGTCGATCTTCTCCAGCAGGCCGGCCAGGTCGCCGCCGTTGTAGAACCCCTTTTTGGTGGGATCAAAGCCGGACACCATAGGGTCGGTGCCCAGGCCGCCATCGTCGTTTGCGGTGCTGCCATTGCTGAAGCGGTCAGCCATGACGAAGTAGAAGTTCTCGTCCGTGACGGGCCCTCGAAGGCTGTGCAGGGCCGACGTCGAGCCCGGGTTTTTGTTGTTTTGTCCATTAGCGTCTGGGTCTTTGGTGCCGGGGGCGGCCTGAGCGGGAAGAACGGAGGCGGACAGGGCAACTGTCGCGGCCACGAGCGCAGCTGCCGCGCGCGTTGTGGTCCTGGCGGCGGTTCGAGCCCCGGAGGCGAGTTCACTTCGGCTGAGCTTTGGATGAGGTGTGATGGCTGATCTTGTGTTTGTTCTGGTGCTCGTTTTAGCGCGTGGGAATGCGCTGGGGAGGGTGCGGAATTTCAAGGAAGAGACCTTTCCTGGGAGCTGCGCTGCTATACAGGCTTGCCGGGGCAAGGGGTGTGGCAAGAGGTGCTTTGGCCGATAAGGGCCTGGCTCCTGTGAACCACGTCACAACTGTAAGCGCTTGCACTGAATAACTCCAGCGTTTAGGGAAAGCCTCTACGCCGCAGTGTTGGTGCAGCATGACTGCGTGGAGGGAGCCGTACGCGTTGCGGGACTTACCGTCACGGAGCCTGCACCAGGGCCGTCGGCGACGGCGTTTCTGGACTTGCCGTCACGGGGCCGGCACCAGGGCCGTCGGCGACGGCGTTTCTGGACTTGCCGTCACGGGGCCGGCACCCGGGCCGTTGGCGACGGCGTTTCTGGACTTGCCGTCACGGGGCCGGCACCAGGGCCGTTGGCGACGGCGTTTGCAGGTCGTGGACCAGGGGGCCCGGTAGCCCGCTGGCAGGGTCCAACTCGAAAGTGGCGATGTTGTCCGAGCGTTCGTGGGCGACGTGAAGCCAGTTTCCCCTGACGATGTGGTGGCGCGGCCAGTTTCCTCCGCTGGGAAAGTCCTGGACGGGCAGCAGTTCCGTCCCTTCGGCAGCGACGTCCAGCACGCTCAGAAGGTTCGAACCGCGCACACCCACGTACGCGTGCCTGCCCTCCTGGTCCAGGCAGATTTCGGCTGCGGAGTCATCCGGCATGCTGCCGCCGGAGGTTGCCGGACCCCGGAAAACGAGCTCAAAGGTCCCGGCCTCGGGCCGGACTACGAAGACCTCGATGGAGTATTCCGAAACCACAAAGACGTTGCCGCTGGGATGCTGCACCAGATGGCGGGGCCCGCAGCCGAAGGGGAGTGCCACCTCGTGGTCCGCTACCAGTCCTGATCCCGGCACATAGTTCCAGATGCGCAGGGTGTCATGCCCCAGGTCTGTTGTCATGATACGGCCGTCCTGCAGCATGAGGCTGGCATGGGCGCGGCTCCGCCGGGGCTCACCCGGGGTCCGGACGGAGTGCGGATCCGCTGAAGCGGGCGCGGGGAAGCGTGCCGTGATGCCGCCGTCGGAATCCAGTTCGTAGAGCAGCACTTGGCCATCCCCCCAGCAGGCGGCGGTGAGGAAGCGCCCCTGGGGGTCTACCGCCACATGGCAGGTTGCTTCCCCGGCTGGCTGGGGCTCGCCAAGCGGCTCAAGCCCGAAATCGCCCGTGCGCCGGAAGGCCCGCACCATCTTGCGCTGCTCGGCCACTGCGTACACCACGGGCAGGGTGGGATGGACGGCAACGAACGACGGCGAATCGGCCTTGGCTGCCGTACCCAGCCATTCCAACCTCCCGTCGGGGTGGGCGGACAAGGCTCCGATCCCTTCTGCCCGGCCGCCGCCGTCGGAGGTGTAGGTGCCGGTCCAGATAATGGGGTGCTGGGCAGGGGAAGTCATAGGTCAATCCTGCCAACAAAGTGCCCCCATTCGGTGCAACGACGGATTAGCATTGGATTCCAGCCATGGCAAAGGGAGGTGAGTCCTATTCCTGCTTCATCAGTTTTGGGTACTCCTTTCCAGTGCCGCCCGGGCCGCCAGGGCTAGTTCGGACAAGCTGCTGGAAGAAGTGCGAGTGCCCGCCGGCCCACCGAAAGGCGCTCCCATGCCGCGTCCCGAATCACTTGCCCGTCCCGTTTTTGGCGAAATTGTCACCCTCCTAAGGGCCGCCGGCTGCGTTTTCGCCGAAGATGAAGCGCAGTTGCTGTTGTCCGAAGCGTCCGGCCCTGCGAAGCTCACCGAATGGATCAGGCGCCGTGTTTCCGGTGAGCCACTTGAATACATTGTTGGCTGGGCCGGGTTTTGTGGTCTTCGCATTGCCGTTGATCCCGGTGTCTTTGTGCCGCGCCTGCGCACGGAACTCGTTGTTTCTGAGGCCGTTACGCTGCTGCGGAAAAACCGCATGGCAGGCGCTGAGCCGGGGGCCGTTGTTGATCTTTGCTGCGGATCCGGGGCAGTGGGTGTGGGGGTTGCTTCCCAAATGCCGGTGAAGGAGCTTCACGCCGAGGACATTGACTCCGCGGCCGTGGAGTGCGCCCGCCGGAACCTCGCGACCGTAGGCGGGCAGGTTCATCAAGGTGATCTCTATGCCGGGCTTCCCTTCCGGCTCCGCGCGCAGGTGAAGCTCATTGTGGTGAATGCTCCGTACGTACCCACGGACGTGCTGCCCACCATGCCGCCCGAAGCCAGGATCTATGAGCCGCGGATCTCGCTCGACGGCGGCCCGGACGGCTTGAGCCTCCACCGCCGAATCATCGGCGAAGCCCCGGAGTGGTTGGATCCGGATGGTCATCTTGTCATCGAAACCAGTGAGCGCCAGGCAGCTGGAACGGCCGGCATCATGGCTGCAGCCGGACTGGCCGCACGAACTGTTCACTCGGAAGAGCTCGACGGAACGGTCGTGGTTGGCACCCTGCGCTCCCAGTAGTGACAGCAGCCCAAAGCTTTTCGGCGTCCCTTTTGCTGCCGCTTCGAGGAACTAGGCTTCCCGCGGCGGCGTCGGAACCGTGATGCCTTCAGCCAGCGGCTGAACCTGCTTTTCTCACCAGCGGCATCGATGCATGAGGTCCTCGCTCCAGCCCTACGGTCAATGTGCTCTTCGTCCAATCCCAGACACTCTCCCCGTCGGCAGAGATTGGGGTTAACCTCTGTTGGTGGACACCTGAAGTAGCGGGATCCTGGGATTCTGCGGGAAGGTGTTCTTGTGAGCACGACACGACGTAAATTCACTCCCGAGTATCGGCGGGAGGCTGCGCGCCTTGTCATCGATACGGGCCGGCCGGTCGCGCCGGTGGCCCGGGAGCTGGGTCTGGGTGAGCAGTTGCTGGGCCGGTGGGTGGCTCAGGAACGGGCCCGCCTGGAGGCTCCCGAGGAGTTCGCTGCGGCTGAGACGGAGAAGTCTGAGCTGGAGCGTTTGCGCAGGGAGAACGCGCAGCTGCGGATGGATAACGAGTTCCTGGGAAAAGCCGCAGCCTTCTTCGCTTCCAAGCAGCAGAATCGGAATGCTTCGAGCTGATGGAGGCCGAGAAGGCTAACTACCCGGTCCAGCGGATGGCCCGGCTTTTGCGTGTGTCCCGGTCCGGGTTCTACGCCTGGCGCCGACGAAGCTCCGAGGAGTCGGAGCGGACCGTGCTGCGGGCGCAACTGGATGCGAAGGTCCGGCGGGTGCACCGGGATTCGACCGGGATCTACGGGGCGCCCAGGGTGCAGGCCGCGTTGGCCAGGAACGGGACCGGCGTTGACCGGAAGACCGTGGCCGCCTCGATGCGCCGGCAAGGCCTGGAAGGGATCTCGCCGCGGCGGTTCCGGCCGGTAGCCCCGATCGGTGAGGCGCGGGTGCATTCGATCCCTGATCTGGTGGCCAGAAAGTGGGACACCGGGGCTTTGGATGCTGTCTGGATCTCGGACATTACGTACCTGCGCACCGGTGAAGGGTGGGTGTATTTGTGTGCTGTCAGGGATGCCTGCTCCCGGCGTGTGATTGGGTGGGCGATGGACTCCACCCAAACCACCAGCCTGGTGGAGCGGGCGCTGCGCATGGCCTACGTCCTGCGCGGCGGCGGCCCGGCCGGGGTCGTGTTCCATGCAGACCGCGGCACCCAGTACACCTCCGCCCAGCTCAACGACGTCTGCTCTGGACTGGGCATCAGGCAGTCCGTCGGGCGGACCGGCGTGTGCTGGGACAACGCGATGCAGGAGTCCTTCTGGTCGACCCTGAAAACCGAGTTTTACGACCGGCGCCGGTGGGCAAACAGGCAGGACGCGATCCGGGAAACAGGACGCTGGATCGAGGAGTTCTACAACCGCTCCCGGCTTCACTCAGCCCTGGGTTACATCACGCCGGTGGAACACGAACAATTCCTCACCAGCAATAAACTTCAGCCGGCACAAGCCGCCTGATCAACTGTCCACGATTTGCGGGTAACCCCAAGATCAGTTTCCATGATTTGCGCCTGTCAGCCTGGTGCTGAGAGCAGCCTGAGGTTCTGTGTTTTCGTTCGCGCGCTTATTCGCGGGGTGTTGGTGGTGGGGGTGGTTTGAAGTAGGTGTTTTGTTGGGGGTTTTGGTGGGGGTCGAGGTGTTTTGGGGGTGTGAACGAGGGGGTGTTGTTGGTGGTGGTGATGGTCCATTGTTCTTTGTGGATGAGGTGGTGGTGGCCGCTGCAGAGGAGGACGCCGTTGTTGGTGTTGGTTTGTCCGCCGTGTGACCAGTAGGTGATGTGGTGTGCTTCGCACCAGGGTGCGGGGATGGTGCAGTTGGGGAAGGCGCAGCCTTGGTCGCGGGCGGTGAGGGCGGTGCGTTGGGCTGGGGTGAAGAGCCTGGTTTTGCGGCCGAGGTCGAGGATTTCGCCGTGGGTGCCGAGGAGTGCGGGGATGATGCCGGCGTCGCAGGCGATTTTGCGCAGGGTGGCGGCGGCTACGGGCCCGGTGAAGACGAAGTTCCCCGTGCCCGTGCTTGCGCCCATGCCCGTGCCCACGCCTGTGCCCGTGCCGGATTCGGTTGCAGTCGTGGCGGGGTCATGGCTCGCGACCGGACCTGGCGGCGTGGGGGTGCTGCCGGTGCCGCTGCGGCTGCGGCCGGGGTCTGGGTCGTTCCAGGCTCCTGTGTCTGCCCCGGTGGTGGCGCTGTGGTGGTGGGGGAGGAGGTCTTGGTAGTTGATGGTGGCGATGATTTGGGGGCGGTTGCCGCCGGTCGTGGGCAGGGCGTTGGTGGCCAGGGCTACTTTGGCGGCGCCGACGAGGCCGTCGAGTTGTTTTTGTGGCCGGGTGCGCCGGTCCAGGTCCGGGCCGGTGTTGTTCTCGTTCCAGAGCCCGTCCTGGGTGGTGCGGTCCTCTTCTCCGGTGCCGCCTTCGTTTTCTCCTGTGCCGCCTTCGTTGGTGCTGCCGTTAGTACTCGTGGCTCCTGCGGTAGTGCCTGCAGGGGTGGTGCCGGTGGCGGTCTGGTCTGCGGTGCCGGTGGTGCGGGGGTTGGTGGCGGTGTTCATGACGGTCAGGAGGTGTTCGTATTGGTCGGTGGTGGCGAAGATTTCGAGGTGGTGCAGGCCGTGGCGGGGTTTGCGGATGAACGCGCCTTGGGTGTGGCGGAGGGCTTCTTCGCTGGGTTCGGTGCCGTCGGCGTCGATGGTGTCGGCCCAGCGGCGGGCGACGCGGGCGAGGAAGTCGGGATCAGCGGTTGCTGCGGTGGTGGTGAGGTTTTCCTCGATGAGGGCGAGCTTCCCGGGGGTGGTGAGGTGCTGGAGCCGGTTCAGGGTCAGGCTGATGATGGTCCCGGCCCGGGACGAAACCGCGGGGATGCTGGCGGGCGGGTTCTCCGCACGGTCCTTGGAGCCGGGGCTGGCTTCGGTGCCCGTGGTGTCTTCTGTGTCGGTGCCGGTGGTGTCTTCGGGGTTTGTAGCGTCTGTGCCTGTGCTGGCGGGTGTGGGGGTGAGGGCGGCGGCGAGGTGTTCGCGGGGCGCGGGGATGATGTCGCCGGTGAGTGTGATGGTGGGCAGGATGTCTGCTGCGAGGGCCAGACGGCGGTTGGCTTCGCTTTTGCCGATCCGGAGCCGGAGCCGGAGGAACTCGGCGGTGTTGGCGCAGCCGTCATCGGCCGGTGAGGTGATGGCCCGGCCATGGCCGCCCGTCCCGGTGCCGGTCTCGTTCCCGGTGCCGGGCCCCGTCCCGGTGTCACAGGCTGTCGGTTCGCCGGGCCAGTTGGTGTCGGTTTCGTTCAGGGTTTCGACCCCGTTGTCCCAGCCCGTGACCCAGGTCTTGCCGGTGCGGGAGCGGCTGGCCCGGGCGGCGTCCGCAGCGGCAACGGCTTGGGTGCGGGTGCGGTCCACGGTCCCGGCAGAGAGGACCTGCAGGTACTCCACGCCGCGGGAGAGATTCTCCACCTGGCCGGCATAGTTGGCGGCTTCAACATAATCGGCTCCCGCAAGGATCCCGGGTGCGGCGGCAGCGGCCTCGGCCAGGAGCCTGCCGATCTCCGCCAGGCTCAACGGCTCCCGGCGCGTGTGCGCGACCATACCCGGGAGTGATACAGAATCAAAGGGCCCAGCAACTGCCGTCGGAGCTTCATCGGGCGCCGATGCTTGGACCGGCGCGGACCCTTCCGGCACGGAATCTTCTAGTCCGGATTCTGTTGGTGCAGCGTCTGCTGGCCCGGATTCTGTTTGTGCGGAATCTACTAGTCCGGATTCTGCTGGCCCTAACGCTGCTGGCCCCAACACTGCTGGCCTCAACACTGCTGGTTCGAACGCTGCTGGTGCCGACTCAGCCGGCACCGCCCCGGCTGGTACGGCGCGAAGGGGCCATCCGGGACTAAGCCGGGTGCCGTCGCCGGCCTCGGAGGCGGCAGGCGAGCCCGGGATGCCGGATCCCGAATCAGTGAAGCCCGAATCAGTGAAGCCCTCCGCCGGCGGCCGGGCTGCAACACCAGCCCGCCCAAGCACCACGACGTTACCGCCGAACTGCCCAGGCCGTTCCCCAATGGCTTTCATGGACCCATTCTTGTATGGGGGTCTGACAATTCTGCCGCCACCCGTCCCACCCATGGAAGAACCACAAGAAGAACCACCCGAAGATGCCCCTGGCTCAGCTCCAGAATCCGCACTCACTTCAGGATCAGCCCCAGCGTTAGAACCAGCACCCGAGGAGTCCTCAAGAACAAGCCTGGGCGCGGCGACGCTACCGCCGTACTCCGCAGGCCGTTCCCCAATGGCTTCCATAGGTCAACTTTGCCAAAGGGCACCGACAAAAGTGGCTGCTGCAGTAGCTATGTGGAAAACTCCCGGGCGCCTGGCACCTGCAGGACGTATCAGTGCACCTTGCCGGCCAGTGAAGGGCTGGCCAAGCGGGTTGGTTTAAACGCCGCCGGCCGCCGCGTCCCCCAAGGATCGCGACGGCCAGCAAAACCATCTAGTTGTAGCACATCAGCACTGCCGCTCCTTGTCACACGGGGAACGGCGCGTAATGAGCCAACGAGTTAGCTACGCCTTGGACTCCGTTTCGCCGCTGGAGGTATCCAGGTTGAGCGTCTCGGGATGCGTGCTGTGCGCCGGGATGTGGCTGTCGTCAAGGCCCGCGGCCGAGGAAGGAGTGCCTGCCGCAGAAGCCGTGCCAGTGGTGCCGGCGCTGCCCGAAGTGCCAGGCCCGCCTGAAGTGCCAGCGGAGGCACCTGCTGTAGTTCCGCCGTCGGAAGTTGAGGACTTGCCCTCACCGGACGAGCCTTCCCGGTGCATTGCCGAGCCGATCACGGTGCCTGCACGGCGGGCCGCCTCAGTCAGCTGATCCGCAACTTCGGGGGCTTTTTCCTTGATGGCCTCGGTGGCTACGGTCACTTTGTCCTGGACAGGCTTGCTGTCCCAGATTCCAGCGGCCCGCGCCTTGAGCTTGTCGTAGGCTGCCCGGCCTGACCGCGACCCGAGAACGTACCCCGCGGCGATTCCGACACCCAAAAGAACTTTGTTTTTCATGGTGAACTCCTGCTCCGTGAGAAGGTTTTCAATTCCGGACCGGGACAAAGCCAGAGGCCGGGAAAGGGAAAACCGGCCCGGGGATGATGTCCCCAGGCCGGTTTCCTGGCTGGTGTGCCAGTTAGCGGCGCGCGCCGCGGTTGGTGACCAGGCCGTACACCAGCAGCACGATAAGCGCGCCACCGATGGCCAGCAGCCACGTCTGCAGGGAGAAGAACTCCTGCAGTCCGCTGCCGAAGATCATTCCGCCGATCCAGCCGCCGAGGAGTGCCCCGACGACGCCCAGCACGAGGGTGACGAGCCAGCCGCCGCCCTGCCTGCCGGGAAGGATCGCCTTAGCGATCGCACCAGCAATAAGTCCGAGAATCAAGAATGCAATAAATCCCATTTTTCGTTCCTCTTCCTAAGTAAAGGAGGCCCCCGGATCCCGGAAGCACTTCATCCTTCTGCCCCAATAGTAATCATGCTTACTATCTATTTGCCAACCCGGTGTTAAGAAAAAGTCCATTTCAGGACGTTTGTCAGTGCCCTGCGACGTCCGAATCGTTGCCTGCCTTGGGGCCCTCGTCGAGGATGGATAATTCCGCGAGATCCTGCGGATCCAGGGCGAAATCGAAGATGTCCAGGTTCTCCCGCATACGCTCCGGATTTGCCGTTTTGGGAACCGCAACAATTCCATTCTGGATATGCCACCGCAGGACCAGTTGGCCGGGGGTTTTCCCATGCTTTTCCGCCAGTTGGGCCAGGACGGGAGCGCTCAGCAGGGGAGCGCCATTCCCGCCCAAGGGGCTGTAGGACTGTGTGACGATGCCGTGCCGGTCATGGAATTCCCGTTCCGCCGTCCGGGTAATGGCCGGACTAAGCTGGATCTGGTTCACCGCCGGCACCACCCCGGTGTCGGCCATCAGCCGCTCGAGGTGGGCCGGCTTGAAGTTGGAAACGCCGATGGAACGGACCTTGCCCTCCGCCTGCAACCGCTCAAAGGTCTTCCAGGTGGACACGTATTCATCGCGCTGGGGAAGCGGCCAGTGGATCAGGAGCAGGTCCACGTAATCGAGCCCCAGCCGTTCCAGCGCCCCGTACAGCCCCTCAACGGCGCGATCGTTGCCCTGGTACTGCCCGTCCAGCTTGGTGGTGATAAACAGCTCCCCACGGTCCACTCCGCTGGCCCGGACGCCGTTCCCCACGCCACGCTCGTTTCCGTATTTCACGGCAGTATCGATATGCCTGTACCCGGCTTCCAGTGCCTGTACGACGGCGGTGGCCGCCTGATCGTCGTCCAGCGGCCAAGTGCCGAGGCCCAGTTGGGGGATGGAGTGACCGTCATTGAGTTTGGTCAGCGGTGCAAGTGTCATTCCAACAGTCTCTCCCTTATCAAGTGATCCTAGCCCTCGAATGCCCGCAGAATATTTTCCGCGTTGTACGTCAGGGACACGCGGGCGGTGTCGGACACCTTGTCCGGGCCCTTCTGCTGGCCGAGGAGGTCCACGAAGCGCTGCAGGGCCTGTGCTGCCTTGCCGGCGTCGCCGTCTTCCACGGCTTTCGCCGCCTGCTGTACGTTCGCCGTCAACTGGCTGCCTAGCGGCCCGGCCACGTCTCCGGACTCCACCAGGTCTTCCACCACGTGCTGCAGCGCTTTCACGCTGCCGGGCAGCCACGCCGCCCGCAGGGGGACGTCCGCGAAGTCCATATCGGAGGCGAAGTAGAAGTCCGTGTAGGCAGGCTGGTTGTAGGCAGTGTTCTGCCGGGCAACCTCTGCACGGTACTGCGGATCGTGCATCAGAGTGTAGAGCTTGTGGCTGGTCACTTCGGTGCTGAGGTACATCCGCAGCGCGGAGCTGTCCGCGGTCCTGACCAGCAATTCCTCGCGCCAGTCACCTACGACGTCCGCCACCAGGCTGGGGTTGCCCTTGGTGCCGTTATTGGTACGCGTGCCCGTGGCGGTGAGGAGCCGGCCGCGCTTCCAGTCGTCGATGGTGGGCGTCTGGTCCCCTGAGCCGTTAACGATCTGCGTGGTCATGTCTGCGGACCACTTGATGCTCATGTTGGTGCCGGGAGCAGACGAGGAGAGCTTGCGGCCATCAGCGGACTGCATGCCGATGGCCCAGTTTTCGATGCCGGGAACCGTGGGATCAACGTCACCGATCATGCCGCGGCCGGTGTCCTTGCCCGAGTAGGCGCCGAAGAGGACCTCACCGGTGGCCGCGTCCCGCATGGCGTAGCCGTAGGGCGCGTAGGTGGCTCCTTCATGGACTGTGAAGATTTCCTTGCCCGGACGGGCCGGATCAATGTCCGTGACGTGCATGGCGTCGCCGTGGCCAAGCCGTGCCTCTTCGCCGGGGACGGCGCTGCCGGGTGGCAGGGTGTCGAATGAGGTGTACAGCAGCGACCCGTCGTCGTCGAGCGTGGCAGAGCCGTAGACGATCTCCTGCTTGCCGTCGCCGTCCACATCCGAAGCGCTGAGCGAGTGGACGCCCTGCGTGGTGAGCTTGCCGAACTCCGGATCCGTGCCGTCCCGGCCGTGCGGGCTGTCGTTGAAGGGGTTGGTCATGGGCGTCCAGCCGGAGTCCACGTTCCACACGGGGGAGAGGCTGGACCCGTCCCAGGTGTAGGCCGCGAGGGTGCTGCGGGTGTAATAGCCGCGCGCGAAGACTGCTGCGGGCTTCTTGCCATCCAGGTAGGCAACCCCGGCAAGGAACCGGTCCACCCGGTTGCCCGGCTCGATGCGGGCCATGGCGTAATCGCCCCACATCAAGCCGTCGTCGGTCCTGCCAGGCTCATAGGCGACCGTCTTCAGCTCCTTGCCGGTGGCGCCTTCGAACACGGTGAGGTACTCGGGGCCGGCGACGATGAACCCCTCAAAGGCGCGCAGGTTGTTCCGGGCGCTGCGGGACGGGGCGTAGACGTCCACGAAGTAGTCGGTCAGGGCCTCGGCATCGGCCTGGGACAGCGGATACTTGTACTTCGGCGCGATGCCGAACGCTTCCTCCAGGGTGGCTGGCCAGTGGCCGGCCTTCACCTCCGGGTGCTCAGTCCAGCCCTGGAAGGTCTTCACCATGTGCTGGTAGTAGTCGGCAGCGCTCATGCGGTAGTCGTCGGAGTTGGAGTAGCCGGCGTTGACGTCCGACTGCAGGAGGGAAATGAAGTTCTCGGAGGCGGCGCTTCCGTCGGCGTTGAAGCTGGTGCTCTTGGTCCCCGGGGCGGTCTTCATCATCATTTCGGCGCGCCCGTCGCCGTCGAAATCATTGACCAGGAGCTGGGTGTAGTGGGCGCCGGAGCGGATGTTCACGCCCAGGTCGATCCGGTGGAGCAGTGTGCCATCCGCCTTGTAGGTGTCCACGTAGGTCCTCAGCTGGCGCCTGCTCGGCCACGAAGCCACCGGGTCCTCTGCCACCGGCCTCACCGGCACCGACTTCAACGTCTACCGGGACGGCCAGAAGCTAACACTCCTTCCGACGTCTTGGCAGCCACCAGGCCGCGGTCCAGATGGTCCAGCTGGACGTCGGGCGTACCTGGCTTGGAAGAGGAGTCGACGGCGGAGGCTGGGGCTGCGAGGCAGCCGAAAGTGAGTGCGGCGCCAACGGCGGCGACGGACAGGAGGCGCGCGGGGATACGGCTCGGATTCATCAGTGAATCCTTTCAATTCTCGAACGGGAAAACGCTTCCCCAGTAACCTAGTGGCGACGGGCGGACAACACAAGCCCTTGTGGCATGCGTGGAAAGCGGGTATTTAGAACGTTGTAGATTATGCGGTCGGAGCGGCTCAGGCCCCGCGCCGGGCCCAGCCGGTCAACCTGTCACTCAGGTCCATGAACCCCTGGTCCACTACCTGAAGATCGGGGTTGGCGTCGTACCAGTCGACAATTTCGCGGGCGCCATCAGCAAAGGGGATGGTGGCGACGTAGTCGGGCACCAAGGACTTAATTTTGGTGTTGTCGAAGACCACCGAATGGGAGCGGTCACCCAACAGGTTCGCGCCGAGCTCGTCGCTGTGCGCGGCGATGGTTTCTGATGCAACGTGGACCAACTCCGGCTCACGGACCCCGGCCGCCCGGGCGAACAACTGGTAAATCTGGTTCCACGGCAGGTACTCATCGGAGGTGATGGTGTAGCTCTCACCCACCGCTTGAGGCCGGCCCAGGAGCCCGACGAAGGCCTTGGCGAAGTCCTGGCTGTGGGTCAAGGTCCAGAGCGATGTTCCGTCGCCGTGCACCATGACCGGGAGCCCGGCGCGCATCCGGTGGATATCGGTCCAGCCGCCCACCATGGCGATCTTGGTCCGGTCATAGGTGTGCGACGGGCGCACCACAGTTACCGGGAAATCCTGCTCGCGGTAGGCCTCGTAGAACAGTTCCTCGCAGGCAATCTTGTCCCGGGAATACTGCCAGAACGGATTTTTCAGCGGTGTGGATTCCCGGATCGGCAGCCGGGTTGGCGGCTTCTGGTAGGCGGACGCGGAACTGATGAAGACGTACTGACCGCTCCGGCCGGCAAATAGGTCCAGGCTGGCCTTGGCCTGGTCCGGTGTGTAGGTGATGAAGTCCGCAACGGCGTCGAACTCCCTTCCGCCCAGCGCTTCCCGGACCGCCGAGATGTCCCGGACGTCCGCGGACAGGGTTTCCACCCCTTCCGGGACCGGCCTGGTGGACCGGCCCCGGTTGAGGATTGTCAGCCGGTGGCCCAGCGCGACGGCGCGCTGTGCCGCCGCCGCGCTGATGACCCCTGTGCCGCCGACGAAAAGGATGCTTTTCGGCGCCACCGTATCGGCCCCGCGAACGAGTGGGTTCACCACGCGTAGTCTTCCGGAGCAGTCTTGTGCCCCGGGAAAATGTCATCGAGCCGCTTGAGGGCATCGGCGTCGAGCGTGACGTCCAGGGCCCGTACTGCGGCGTCGAGCTGTTCCTGGGTCCGCGGCCCCACGATAGGCGCCGTGACGGCGGGCTGGTGCAGCAGCCAGGCGAGGGCCACATCGCCCGGTTCCTGTCCCAGCTCATCGGCAAAGTCCTCATACTGCTGGATCTGGTCCTGGTGCTTCTTAAGCGTTTCCGCGGCGCGTCCCTCGGTCCGCCGGACGCCCTGCTGCTCCTTTTTCAGCACGCCGCCCAGGAGGCCGCCCTGGAGCGGCGACCAGGGGATGAGCCCCAGCCCGTACTGCTGGGCCGCCGGGATGACCTCCAGTTCCACCTGGCGCATGAACAGGTTATAGATGGATTGTTCGCTGACCAGACCGGTGTAGTTCCGCCGCCGCGCCGCTTCCTGCGCCTGGGCAATGTGCCACCCGGCGAAGTTGCTGCTGCCCGAGTACAGGATTTTGCCCTGCTGGACGGCGACTTCGATGGCCTGCCAGATCTCGTCCCAGGGCGTGTCCCGGTCGATGTGGTGGAACTGGTAGACGTCGATATAGTCCGTTTGCAGGCGCTTCAGGCTCGCATCCAGGGCACGCCGAATGTTCAGCGCGGACAGCTTCGATTCGTTGGGCCGGTCCGTCATGGTGCCGTACAACTTGGTAGCCAGCACCGTGTGCTCGCGGCGCTCGCCGCCCTTGGCGAACCAGCGGCCGATGATTTCTTCGGTCCAGCCTCGGTGCCCGGCGCCGCCGTACACGTTGGCGGTATCAAAGAAGTTGATGCCGTTTTCATGCGCGGAGTCCATGATGCTGTGGGCATCGGCCTCCTCGGTCTGCGGGCCGAAGTTCATGGTCCCCAGGCAGAGCCGGGAGACTTTCAGGCCTGAGCGGCCAAGATGTGTGTACTGCATTGTTCAAATCCTCTCGGTGGTACAGCTTGCCGGGCCGGTGGTTGAGCCTGTCGGAACCGGTGGTTGAGCCTGTCGGAACCAATGCCTTGCCGGACCGGTGGTTGAGCCTGTCAGAACCGGCTACAGCTGGGTGAAAGCGGCGACGGCGGGATCGGAGCCAAGCCGCGCTCCCGCCTCCAAAGCTGTAATGGCGGCGAACTCCTCGCTGGAAAGCGTGAGGGTGGAGGCGGCGAAGTTTTCCCGGATTCGTGAAGCCTGGCTGGACTTGGGGATGACGATGTTCCCGGCGGCCAGGTGCCAGGCGAGGACCACCTGGGCGGTGGTGGCATTGTGAGCATTGGCGATGGTGGTCACTGCATTGCCGTTCAGGTCCGCGCCGCGGCCCAGCGGGCTGTAGGCTTCCACGGCGATGCCAAGGCTTCGGCACTTGTCTGCCAGCTCCGCCTGCTGGTAGCTGGGGTGCAGTTCGATCTGGTTAACGGCAGGAACAATTTCCGAGGATTCCAGCAGGTTGTCCAGATGATCGGCGAGGAAGTTGGAGACGCCGATGGCGCGGATCTCGTTGTTCTCGTAGAGCCGCTCCAGCTCCTTCCAGGCCTGCACGTACAAGCCCTGGGACGGGACCGGCCAGTGGATGAGGTACAGGTCCACGTAGTCCAGTCCGAGCGCCTTACGGCTGTCCTGGAATGCGGCCTGGGCTCGGTCCTGATCGCCGTTCCGGAGCTTGGTGGTCACAAAGATGTCTTCGCGCGGAATGCCGGCAGCCGCGATCGCTGCGCCCACGCCCTCCTCGTTGCGGTAGGCTGCAGCCGTGTCGATGTGGCGGTATCCCGCTTCGAAGGCGTCCTCGACGGCCCGCTGGGTGTCCTCCGGCGGCACCTGGAAAACACCAAAACCAAGCTGGGGGATGGTAACGCCGTTGTTCAGTGTCAGCTCTGACATGGGGGCTCCTTTGGAAAGTACTGGGGGTGGATGCCGTTAAGTGGATGCCGTTAACTCGACCGCGAGAAAGCGGTTTCCGCTTTGGCTCGCTACTGAGCCTATGCAGTTTTGCCGGCGATGTCAGTAAGTATGGCTGATCTTGTTTTTCCTAGGACTGCCAGTCCTACCTTCGTTGTAGAAATCAGGTGCCGTTGTAGAACCCGGTAGGCAGCGCGGGTCACAATAGTTTGCATGGGTCAAAGCGCGGAGTTCGGAAAATTCCTCAAAGCCATGCGGTCCCGGCTGAGCCCGGAGGACGTCGGCGCCGGGCCAACACCCGGTGCACGCAGGGTGCCCGGACTTCGGCGCGAGGAGGTGGCCCGGCTGGCCGGAGTCAGCACGGACTACTACGTCCGGCTGGAACAGGGCCGGAACATCCACCCTTCCCGCACAGTCCTGGATGCTGTGTCCCGGGCGCTCCGGCTCAGCGCCAGCGAGCATGCACACATGATGGACCTGCTGGAGAACTGCGCCGGGACGCCCCGCTCCACTGGGCAACCGGCGCAGGGCGTCCGCCCCGCACTGCGCCATCTGCTGGAAGCCGTGGGCGAGGTTCCGGCCTTGGTCCTGGGCCGCCGCAGTGATGTTCTGGCCGGCAACGGGCTGGCCTTCCTGCTCTTCGCCGACTTCCCTGCGCTGCCGCCGGCGGAAAGGAACCTGACCCGTTGGCTCATTCTCGACCCGGCCGCCCGCGAGCTGTTCCGCGACTGGAAGACGGTGGCCGCGGAAGCAGCAGGAGCTCTCCGCCTCGACGTCGGCCGGCACCCCAACGATGCACTGGCGAACCAACTGGTGGGGGAACTGGCAGTCAACAGCGAACACTTCCGGCAATGGTGGGCGGGCCACCGGGTGGCCAGCCGGTCGGCAGGCACAGTCCGCCTGCACCACCCCGCCGTCGGGGACCTTGAACTGAACTTTGAAAACCTTGTCCTCCCGGACGATCCCGACCAGACGCTTAGGGTTTATTCCGCCCGGCCTGGCTCGCCGTCGTCGGACGCCCTTTCCTTGCTGGGCAGCCTCGGCGCCGCGGCCGGGAAACAGCCGCCGCACCATCCGAGCACGGACGCCCCGGCCGCCACTGTGGACAGCCGGGAGTAGCTGCGCCCGCGCCACGGCTGTACATTTGGCCAGCCCGGCGCGCTGATTCTGGCCACGAGCCCATTGGGAAGCTGCCGCGGCCTTCCTAGGCTGGAAGCACGAACTGCTTACCCAAGGATGGTCTCAACGATGAAACGCATCGCACTGCTCAAGGAACGCCAGGCTTCGCCCGCCGGCACTCCCTCCACCGCCACCGGCTCGCACTGCCCGGTGTCCGGCCTCTGGAGTCCTGACCACGACCCGCACACAGTGCTGTCCTTCTTCGAAGGCCACGTGTTCCCAGCGTTCGACGGCGTCCCTACCGTGTGGCGGCGACGCTCGGCGGGTACCGTCTCGGCTAACTAGCCTGCGGTTAAACCCAAAACTGGCCCGCAGATAACGTCCCCTGAACGGGTTTCCACGACGTTACCTGCGGGCCGGTTGGACTTGGTCTAGGACTCTTCCAGCCGGAAACCGAGCTTGATGGTCACCTGCCAGTCGGCGATCTTTCCCTCTTCCAGGTGCCCCCGGATTTCCTTGACTTCGAACCAGTCAAGGTTGCGCAGTGTCTGGGAGGCCTTGGCGATACCGTTGCGGACGGCGTCGTCCACTCCTTGATCCGACGTGCCGACAATTTCAGAAATGCTGTACGTGTGGTTGGACAACTTCGCTCCTCGTGATTGCCTTGGGGCTCCCGGTGCGGGCCGTTCTTGAAGACTAGTGGCACTTCAAGATCGTTGGCCAGCCCTTATCCCGATGTTCCGTTGGTAGCCACGGCCCCGCCTGCGGGCTAAGCCGGCTGCGGCTTCTCCTCGAGAACCAGGTTCTTGAGGTCGTCCAGGGTCTGCTGCATGTGCGCGTCCATAGCTTCGCGGGACCGTGCAGCGTCCCGGGATTCCAGCGCTTCGGCAATGTTCTGGTGATGCCCGATGGCGTGTTCCTGAATTTGGGGCACCGCCGAGGTCTCCGTGCGCCTCTTTTCCAGCACGCGGTGGAGCGGCTCGAAGAGCACGGCCACAAAAACATTTTCCGAGGCATGCAGGATCAGGTCATGGAAAGCCAGATCCGCTTCCACGAAGGCGGCAACGTTATTCACCTCGTGCGCGGCACGCATGGCGGCCACGTGCCCGAAGAGTGTTTGGACGCCGGCGTCGGTGATCCGTCCCGCAGCCAGTTCGCACGCGCCGGTTTCCAGCATGCGCCGGAGTTCGATGAGCTGGACAGAGGCTTCAGCTTCATTCTTGCCCTCGGAAGCTGCGCGCAGCACGGCTTCCAATGATGCCCACCGGTTGAGCGGGTTGACGAACGTGCCCCGGCCACGTTCCACGCTGAGGATCTGCTGCGCCTGCAGGGTTTTCATGGCTTCACGGACGGTCATCCGGCTTACTTCGTGCCGGGCGCTGAGCTCGTGCTCACCGGGAACGATGGCGCCAGGCAGAAATTCTCCGGCAATGATGCGGTCCAGGAGCTCATCGGCCACCTGGCCTACCAGCGACTTCCTTGCCATGCTGCTGCCCCCATCACTGCTTTGTGGATATGTCAGACAAGTCTACTTGCGCGTCTTTATGTCCTGTGCCACACTAACATTCAAATGCAAGATGTCAGACATCTTACAGTTTCCTAACATCAGGATCCGATGCCCGGATCCATACACAACGGAGTGCACCGTGAAGCTTGAAGCAGATGTTCTGGCCGCCTACCCGGCCGAGGTCCGGATTCCCGCCGAACTGGTGGCCAGCACCCTGGCCGCCTCGAACGCGGAGACCCCGCGCGTGCTGGTAGTTCTCGACGACGACCCCACCGGAACGCAGTCCGTGGCAGACCTGCCCGTGCTCACGCGCTGGGACGTTGAGGACTTCATCTGGGCCTTCGGCCAGTCCAAGCCGGCCGTGTACGTCCTCACCAACACCCGCAGCCTGGACCCGGCCGAAGCCGCCGCCCGCAACGAGGAAGTGGTCCGCAACGCCCTCGCCGCCGCCGGCTCGCCTGACGTGCTGCGGCTCGGCTTCGTGAGCCGCAGCGATTCGACCCTGCGCGGGCACTACCCGCTGGAGCCGGACGTCATTGCCGCCACCGTCGCCCACGTCAGTGGAGAAAAGACCGACGGCGTGGTGCTGGTTCCGGCCTTCCCCGACGCCGGGCGGGTCACCATCGGCGGCGTCCACTCCATGCGCGGCACCGGCGAGGCAGCCGGCACCCTCACCCCGGTGTCCGAAACCGAGTTCGCCAAGGACGCCACCTTCGGGTTCGCCACTTCCGTGATGGCCGACTACGTCGAAGAGAAGTCCCAGGGACGCTTCGCCGCTGACTCGGTCATCGTCCTGGACCTCAACACCATCCGTGCCGGCGCCTCAGCCGAAAACCCCGCCGACGGGGCACAGATCAGCGCCAACGCCATCGCCGACGCCATCGAAGCCGCCACGGACTCCACCCCCATCGTGGCCGACATCGTCACCGAAAACGACCTCCGCGCCCTGTCCCTGGGCTTGGAAGAAGCCGAACGCCGCGGCAAGAAACTCCTCTACCGCGTGGGACCGCCGTTCGGTCGTGCACGGATCGGCCAGGAAATCCGCACCGAACTCAGCGGCGCTGAAGCCTACGCCGGCAACACGCCGTCCGAGGCCGGCGGCCTCATCGTCGTCGGGTCCCACGTTGGCGTCACCACCCGCCAGCTCAAGGCCCTGACCGAACAGCACTCCGCCGCCCGGATTGTGGAGATCGACGTCGAAAAACTGCTCGGCGCAGACGCTGACGCCCACCTGGACCAGACCGTGGACACCGTCGTCGAAGCCCTCCACAGCGGCGACGTCATCGTCCACACCAGCCGCCTGCTCATCAAGACCGACGACCCCGCCGAAAGCCTGCGGATCGCCCGCACCGTCTCCGCCGCGGTCGTCGCCGTAGTGAACCGGACGCTCAAGACCTTCCCGCCCCGCTTCGTCATCGCCAAGGGCGGCATCACCTCCTCCGACGTTGCCGCGCACGGCCTGGAAATCCGCCACGCGATCGTCCGCGGCCCCATGCTTCCCGGCATCGTCTCCCTCTGGGAACCGGTGGACGGCCCCGCCAAAGGCATCCCCTACATCGTCTTCGCCGGCAACGTAGGCGACGACCAGTCCCTCGCCGACGTCACCCGCAAACTCAGCAACACCTTCTAGTCCCACCCTCCACTAATCGTAATTCCCCGCCAAAATTCAATGGAGAACACCATGACCAGCAATTACACCGTCACCGTCCTGGGCCTTGGCGCCATGGGCCTGCCCATGGCCACCCGCCTCGCGTCCCAGCTGACGGTCCACGGCTTCGACATCGCCGAGCCCCGCCTCAAGCTCGCCGAAGAAGCCGGCATCGCCACCTTCACTACCGCCCGGGAAGCCGCGAAGGGCGCCGACGCCGTGCTGCTGGCAGTCCGCAACGGCGAGCAGCTTAACGACGTCCTCTTCGGCGAGAACGGTGTGGCCTCGGTGCTTGAGCGCGGCGCCGTCGTTATCCTCGGCAGCACGGTGGGCACCGAGGCCATCCCGGCCACCGTGGCCAAGCTCGCCGAATACGGCGTGGAGCTCGTTGATGCCCCACTGTCCGGCGGCCCCAAGCGCGCCGGCGAAGGCGACCTGCTGATCGTCGTCGGTGCTTCCCCCGAGGCCCGCGAAAAGGCAACTCCCGCCCTGGAACTCCTGGCCTCCACCCTGACCGTTGTGGGCGATAAGCCCGGCGACGGCCAGGCCCTCAAGACCGTCAACCAGCTCCTCTGCGGCGTCCACATCGCTGCCGCTGCCGAAGCCTTGGCCCTCGCCGACGCACTCGGGCTGGACCAGGCCAAGACCCTGGCCGCCCTCGAAGCCGGCGCCGCCGGATCGTTTATGCTCTCCAACCGCGGCCCGCGCATCCTCGAGGCCTACAACGAGGAAGGTGCCGAGGTGCTGTCCCGCCTGGACATCTTCGTCAAGGACATGGGCATCGTGGGCAAGGCCACCCGCGCCGCCGGCCTGGCAGCCCCGGTTGCCGCCGCCGCCGAGCAGCTCTACCTCCTTGGCCAGGCCCAGGGCCTTGCCGCCGCCGATGACTCCGCGGTCATCAAGGTGGTTGCCCCCACCAAGCGCAATAACTAGCAAGCCGACTCCCCTTAAAAGAAGTACGACGACGGCGGTCCCCCCTCCGCCGTCGCCGTACCTCCCAGCAGTTCCCCAGCAGTCCCCAGCGTTCCCCCAAACAAATAACCAGCGCCTGATCGCCCGTCTTCTCGAAAGACTGGCTCGTCAAAGGAGACACCTGTTATGAACCACCTTATGAGCCCGCTCATAGTGCGGGCGGCTGATGCCCCGGCCATCAAACCCGCAGTGGAGCTCGGCACCCCGCTGCTGCTGACCATCGCAGCCGTCGGCATCGCCGTCCTGCTGGTGATGATCATCCGCTTCAAAATCCAGGCTTTCGTTGCCCTGCTCACAGTCAGCATTTTGGTTGCTGTCGCCGCGCAGATCCCGCTCAAGGACGTCTTCACCGTTGTGGCCAACGGCGTGGGCAGCACCATGGGTAAGGTGGCGCTGCTGATCGCACTCGGCGCCGTCCTGGGCCGCATGATCGAAGTATCCGGCGGCGTCCAGTCGCTCGCCGCCCACTTCACCGAGAAGCTCGGTGCCAAGCGCGTGGCCGTGGCCCTCACCGCCGTCGGCTTCCTGGTGGCCATCCCCGTATTCTTCGAGGTGGGCGTCATCGTCCTGGTGCCCATCGTCTACGCCTTCGCCAAGATCGCCAGGGTCCACCCGGTCAAGTTCGGCCTGCCCATGGCCGGCATCATGCTCTCCATCCACGTGGCAGTCCCGCCGCACCCGGGCATCGTGGCCGGCGCCGGCGTCTTCGGCGCGGACATCGGGCTCATCACGCTCATCTCCCTGGCCATCTGCGTTCCCCTCGGTTTCCTGTCCTACTGGGTGGCCAGCATCATGAACCGTAAGGACTACGAGCTCCTCCCCGGCGTGAAGGCCCAGGTTGAAGAATTCGGCTCCGACTCGCTGGTGAAGGTGGGCCACGACGGCCCCGGCGCCGCCGCCATCGCCCCGCCGCGTCCCGGCCTGATCATCTTCCTCATCGCCGCCCCCATCGTGCAGATCCTGCTCGGCACCCTGGGCACGCTCACCCTCCCCAAGGACAACCCCTGGTACGGCCTGGCCGCGTTCGTCGGCAACCCGTTCTTCGCACTGCTGGTCGCCGTCGCGCTGTCCTTCTTCCTGCTGGCCGTGCGCCGGAACTGGTCGCTGAAGGAAACCGGTGAAATCTTCGAGGGCGCACTGCCTCCCATCGCCTCCATCCTGATGGTGGTTGCCGCCGGCGGCGTGTTCGGCGAAGTCCTGCGCACCTCAGGCATCGGGGCCGCCCTGTCCCAGACCCTGGACCACCTGGGCCTGCCTATCATCGCCCTGGGCTTCGTGATCTCCCTGGCCCTGCGTGCAGCGCAGGGTTCGGCCACCGTTGCCATCGTCACCACCACCGGCCTGCTCACCTCCGCCGTCGCCGAAGGCGGCTACACCCCCGCCCAGATCGCAGTGATCGTCATCGCGATCGGTTTCGGTGCGCTCGGCCTGTCCCACGTCACCGACGCCGGGTTCTGGACCGTGATCCGCTACTACGGCCTCACCGTTTCGGACGGCCTGAAGACCTGGACGGTCCTCACCACCATCCTCGGACTGGCCGGCTTCGCCCTGACCTTCGTGGCCTGGATCCTGGTGGGAGGCCTGGGCGTCTGATGCGCACCCGACTCGACCACCTGGTCACTTCCGCCCTCCAGCACGGCTCCGCCGTCCCGGCCTTCACCTGCTACGACTTCACCACGGCGCTGGCCGTGGTGGCCGCTGCAGAGGAAGCCGGCCGGGGCGTCATCCTGCTGGTCGCGCCCAAGACGGCGGCCACGTCCAACGGCCTGCGCCTCATCGGAGCCCTCCGGGGCCTCGCCGACGCCGCAGCCGTGCCGGTCGCGGTGCAGCTTGACCACGCAACTGACCTGAAAGTGATGGCCGACGCCGTCACAGCGGGGGCGGATTCCGTCCTCGCCGACGGTTCGTCCCTTCCGTACGAGGACAACATTGCCTTGGTCCAGGCGGCCCGTGCGCTGCTGGGACCGGACGTGGTGCTGGAAGCCGAGCTGGGCGGCCTGGCCGGAGACGAGGACCGGGCATTTTGCGCGGACCAGTCCGGCGTGTCAGTGGCCGGCCTGACGGATTCGGCGCAGGTGGAGGACTTCGTGTCCCGGACCGGCGCGGAACTTCTGGCGGTCGCCGTCGGAAATGTCCACGGCAAGTACAAGGGGGAGCCGCAGCTGCGCTGGGACGTCCTGCAGGACATCGCCGTGCGGACCCACCTTCCGCTGGTGCTCCACGGCGCCTCCGGCATTCCTGCCGAAGAGCTGGTGAAGGCGGCGTCCATGAACGTCGGCAAGGTCAACTTCAACACGGAGCTCCGCACCGGCGTCCTGGCCACCCTGCAGGAGCAGCTGCCGGCCCACCGGTCCGACGGCGAAAACCTCCAGGGGCTCCTGGGCCACTGGAACCAGGCCGCAGGCAGCTTCGCAAGCACCACCCTGGCGACGCTCACCCGCTGACGCTCACTCCCGAAGGGGGAGGCTAGGATCAAGCAATGATCCTGGCCTCCCTCTTTTTTGCCTTCCTGGCAGCCGCGCTGCACGTCTACATCTTCACCATGGAGTCAGTCACCTGGACCAGGCCGGCAACCTGGAAGCGTTTCGGTGTGGGTTCCCAGGCCGACGCCGAAACCACCAGGCCGCTCGCGTACAACCAGGGCTTCTACAATCTGTTCCTGGCCGTCGGGGCCCTCATCGGCGTTGGCTGCGTGGCACTGGGACGTGACGGATCAGCCCCGTTTGTGGCGGGCTGGACCCTGGTCTTCAGCTGCTGTGGATCCATGCTGCTGGCCGCCGCAGTCCTGGCCGTAACCGGCAGGAAGTACCTCCGTGCTGCCGCCACTCAAGGCACCACGCCGCTGCTCGCCGTCGTACTGGGCATTTTGGCCCTCCTCATGTCCTGACGCCGCACAGCCCCCTCCTTAATCCCGAACCGCGGCAGGAGGGGGTGCCGGGGCATTGCCAGCAGGGTGAAGTAGTGCCAGTGTCGAACCATGACCGAGAACATGATGTCCACCGAGGATAAGTTCACCGCCGACGTCACGCTGAGGCGCAATGACGCGCAGCACCGGTACGAGCTGCTGGTGGGCGGCAAACTGGCCGTCCAGTCCTTCTACCGGGACCTGCCCGGCCATATCGACTTCAGCCACACCCAAACGTCGCCGGACTTTGAAGGCCAGGGCCTGGGCAAGGTCCTCGCCCACTTTGCGCTGGATGATGTGGTGGCAGCAGGCAAACGGATCATCCCGCACTGCCCCTTCATCTCGGCCTACCTGCGCAAGCACGAGAGCTATGAGCAGTGTGTCGACTGGCCGGAAAGGCCGGCCAGCACCGGTTTAGGAGCTTGATCCGGGGCCGGTTAGCTGCTTCCTTCTTTCCTCGATTCCTGATCGGACCGGGGCTGCGCGTTAGGGTGCAGCCGCATCGGGTAATTCCTTCTCAGCGCGGTCTTGCAGAAGGCGCGGGCATCGTGAATGCGCACGCTTTTCTGGAGTGCTGCGCACACACCGGGAAGGAATCCGGGATGAACCATCTGGAACAACTGTTTGACGTCGCTGTTATCGGCGGCGGCCCCGCAGGGCTGAGTGCGGGGGTTGCCCTGGCCAGGGCATTGCGCCCGGTCCTGGTGGTTGACGCAGGCGGGCAGCGGAACCTCCGGGCGGAGGGGGTGCATGGTTTCCTGACGCGGGAGGGAATGAGTCCCAAGGAGTTCCTTGCCGCGGGACGCGCAGAATTGGAGCGCTATGGCGGGACGGCGGCGGCCGGCCGTGTGGCGTCCGCCCGCCGTGAGGGAGGGAACTTTGTCCTCTCGCTCGAGGACGGCTCCACGTGTTCTGCCCGCCGGCTGCTGATCACGTCGGGGACCGAGGATGAGCTTCCGGACCTGCCCGGCCTGCGCGAGCGATGGGGCCGGGACGTCCTGTATTGCCCCTACTGCCACGGATGGGAGATCCGGAACCGAAAAGTGGGGATACTGGCTTCGGATTCCCACGCCGTGCTCCAGGCCCTGACCTTCCGGCAGTGGAGCCACGATGTGACCCTCCTGCTCAACAGTGAACTGACGCTCAGCCCGGGTCAAAGAGAACAGTTGGAGGCCCGGTCCGTGAAGGTGGCCGATGGCAGCGTGTGCGGGCTGGTGGTTCAGGAAGACACGCTCCGGGCGGTCACGCTCCACGACGGTTCTGCTGTACCGCTGGAAGTGCTGGTAGTGAGCCCCGCCACTGTGAGCAGGGCGAACATGCTAGAGACCCTCGGGCTGGAACCGGACGGCCTTGAGGAGGGGCCGGGCACCCGCCTGGAAACTGACGAATCGGGGTTGACCGCTTGCCCTGGAGTGTGGGCCGCGGGGAATGCCACGGATGTTTCAGCCCAGGTGGTGACGGCGGCGGCCGCCGGGCTGAAAGCCGCCGAAGCCATCAATGCGGACCTGGTGCTGGAAGATACCCGGCTGGCGGTGGAGGCTGCCAGGGTTCCCGCACGTTAGCCGGGCCGGCCAGCCCGTGTATGGGGGGCTGGCCGCCTTGGCTGGCCACACGGACATACCGGCCAGGGGTGGGTCAGCTGGCCAGGGCGTGTGCCGTTGCCACAGGCACATCGATGGTGAAGCCGCAGGCGCAGCGGTAGGTTTCCACGCTGTCGGCTGACGGGCTGGTGCGTGAGGGACCGGCGGCGTGTGAGGAGCCGGCTCGGACGGGAATCACCATGGCGCCATCCACCCGCACCGGCTGGAAGAGCGGGGTCTCGTCCGGATCCACGCGCTTCATCGGGGTCCGGCAATGCACTTTTGAACTCAGCGTTTCCAGCAATGCCATGTCTGCAGGACGGATCGAGCTCACGGGAGCTCCTGCTGCTGCCGTTCCCATGGGAGCCGGGAGCTGGTCTTCTGTAACGGTGGTCATGATGTTCGTCCTTGGGCTTCTTACGGTCCTGCCGGCGTTGGCAGGCCCGCCGCGACTGCTTGCGGAGGTTCACTTACCCCATAAGCAAAGCATGCTTACTATCTCCAAACAAATCCGCGTGTTTCGCAGGTCACACCGACAGGGCCCGGATGAGGCCTAAAGAGCCCGGGAGCGCTTCCGCTGCCACTGGCGTGCGTGCCAGAACAGCAGCCCAATAATCCCGATGACCCCACTCAATGCCGCATGCGGGGCTGGCTGCCCGTACCCCAACCCTAGCCCTCGCTGCGCCGCCCCCCCTTTTGGCCCTCATGAGCCCGTAGCGGCGGAGTATTTTGCACGAGAAGGGCGTGGGCCGCCAGTCAATGACGCCGGCAGGAGGCGTAATGTAGCGAAATTCCGAGGCGCCGGATAAATACATCACGAAAGTTTGATTAAAAGGCTGACCTAAGTAAGGCTTACCTTTGCAAATCCCCTGAAACGCCGACCGAAGGACAACAAGTGCCGCTGATGCCCCGCCTTGATGAGTTAGAAGTGGATGAACCGCGAGGGGGCCAGGATGCCTCCGGCCAGGATTTCGGCTCCCGGGTGGAGCTCGCGCTCGCGGCCAGCAACCACCTGCTCAACGCGCGCAATTCGCCCCGCTACGTAGCGCAGGTGCTGCAGGGCGTCACGGCCGTGGCCACCAAACTGGAGCGGACCACCCGGCCCTTCACCGGCGTCGGGCCTTCGGAGCTGAAGGCCCGGGTGGCAGCGGTGGACCTGGAAACGCCCCTGCCGGACACGGCAGCAGCGCTGCAGGAACTCGAAGATGTCTACCTGCGCGACGCCGTCTACTTCCACGATGCCAAGTACGCCGCCCACCTGAACTGCCCTGTGGTGATTCCGGCGCTGGTGGGTGAGGCCGTCCTGTCCGCGGTGAACTCCTCACTGGACACCTGGGACCAGAGCGCCGGGGCCACCATGATCGAGCGGCGCCTCATCGACTGGGCCGCCGCCCGGCTGAACCTGGGCGACGCCGCCGACGGCATCTTCACCTCCGGCGGCAGCCAGTCCAATCTCCAGGCCCTGCTGATCGCCCGCAACCACGCCGTGGCTGGCCTCCGCCAGGAACCGGCGCGCTCGGGACTTCGGTTGCCGGCCCTGCTGGATACGCTGCGGATCTTCACCTCCGAAGACAGCCACTTCAGCATCCAAAAATCGGCATCAATGCTCGGGCTGGGATTCGACGCCGTGGTCACCGTCCCTTGCATGGATGACCACCGGATGGATCCGGCCGCCCTCGCCGAAGCCATGGCGGAAGCGCGTGGCGCCGGGCTGACCCCCATGGCAGTGGTGGCCACCGCCGGTACCACCGACTTCGGCGCCGTGGACCCGCTGGCAGAGCTCGCCGCACTGGCCAGCGCCTATGGCGCCTGGTTCCACATCGATGCCGCGTACGGCGGCGGCCTGATGGTCTCGGGGCGCTACCGGCGCCTCCTGGAAGGAACCAGGCTCGCGGACTCGGTCACCGTGGACTTCCACAAGACGTTCTTCCAGCCGGTGAGCTCCAGCGCACTGATGGTCCGGGACAAGGCCATGTTGCGCCACATCACCTACTACGCCGATTACCTCAACCCGGAAAGCGCAGCACTGGCCGAAATTCCCAACCAGGTGGACAAGAGTATCCAGACCACCCGCCGGTTCGACGCATTGAAGTTGTGGCTCACCCTGCGGATCATGGGCGCGGACGCCATCGGTGCCTTGTTCGACGAGGCGATCGACCTCGCTGCCCGTGTGGGCACGCTCCTCGCTGCCGACGAAGACTTCGAACTGGCCGCACCGCCGCAGCTGTCCACCCTGGTATTCCGGTACCGGCCCCGGCTGGAGGATGGCGGACGCCTCTCCGAGGACGCGGCAGACGTCCTCAACCCTGCCCTCCGCGCCGCAGTCTTCGCCTCCGGAGAAGCAGTGGTCGCGGGAACCAGGGTGGGAGGCCGCCACTACCTGAAGTTCACCCTCCTCAACGCCGAAGCCACCCTCGAGGACATCTCCGGGATCATCACCCTCCTGCGTCGCACGGGCGCCGGACTGCTCGAAAGCAAGGTATCCGCATGAGCATCCCCACCTCCGGCAGGACCTACGACTTCGCAGCCATCGGCGTCGGGCCCTTCAACCTGGGCCTGGCCGCACTGGCCGAGCCGGTGGACGGCCTGGACGGCGTCTTCCTGGAACAGCGCGCATCCTTCGACTGGCACCCCGGCATGATGCTGGAACCGGCCCACCTGCAGGTGCCCTTCCTGGCGGACCTCGTCACCCTGGCCGACCCCACCTCGCCATACTCCTTCCTGAACTTCCTTAAGCAGACCGGCAGGCTGTACCGCTTCTATATCCGCGAGAACTTCTACCCTTTGCGGGCCGAGTACAACCAGTACTGCCAGTGGGTGGCGGGGCAGTTGCCCGCCGTCCGTTTTGGCACAGCTGTGCTGGAGATAACGCACGACGACGGCGTGTACCGGCTGTCCGTCTCGGGTCCGGAAGGGCCCGAGGTACTGCTGGCGCGGCGGCTGGTGCTGGGCACCGGCACCTCCCCGTACGTGCCGGCGTCGGCCGAGGGCATTGTTGCCGAGGCAGCCGCCGGGGGCGGGGGACTGATCCTCCACAACGCCGACTACCTGGCACGGAAGGCGGAGCTGCAGCAGCAGCGCAGCATCACCATCCTGGGCAGCGGCCAGAGCGCCGCGGAGATCTACTACGAGCTGCTGCAGGAATCGGACGCCCACGGCTACCAGCTGAACTGGGTGACCCGCTCCGGCCGGTTCTTCCCGCTGGAATACACCAAGCTGACCCTTGAGATGACCTCGCCCGAGTACGTGGACTACTTCCACGGACTCCCGCAGCACCAGCGAGACCACCTGAACAAGACCCAGAAAAACCTCTACAAGGGCATCAACTCGGACCTGATCGACGCCATCTATGACCTGCTCTACACCAGGAGCATCTCTGGCATGGTGGATACGCAGCTGCTGACCCACTCCACCCTGACCGCTGCCCATTGGGACCCCGACGCCGGCACCCATACCCTGCACCTGGAGCACGGGGAGCAGGGCACGTCTTACACCCTGGAGAGCGAAGCCGTGGTGCTCGCCACCGGCTACGGCTACCGGGAACCAGAATTCCTGGCCGGCATCCAGGACCGCATTGCACGGGACAGCGCCGGCAGGTTCGCCGTAGGCCGGAACTACAGCACCGGCGTGGAACCCGGCGAAATCTTCGTCCAGAATGCCGAACTGCACACCCACGGCTTCGTCACCCCGGACCTGGGCATGGGCGCCTACCGCAACTCCTGCATCCTGCGGGAAATTACCGGCCGCGAGGTATACCCCGTGGAGCGAAGCATCGCGTTCCAGCAGTTCGGGGCGCCGGCGGACGTCGGTCCAGCGGGCATCACCGCGACGGCCGACTTCAGTACAGCGGCGGACATCGGCGCACCGGCAGACTCCGCAGCAGGGGTGCCGGCATGAGCTTCACCTTCCGCTGCCTTGACCCACGGTCCGATGCGCCGCTCCTCCACAGCTGGGTGACCCGGCCCTACGCCGCGTTCTGGGGCATGCTGTCCGCCAGCGTTGAGGACGTGGTGGAGGAGTACGTGAAAATCCAGGCGAGCGGCCACCACCATGCGTTGCTGGGGCTCGACGACGGCGTCCCCGCCTTCCTGATGGAGGAGTACCTTCCTGCGTCCTCGCCGCTCGCTGCGGTGTACCCGGTCCTCCCCGGGGACCTGGGGATGCACCTGCTGGTAGCGCCGCCGTCGAACGCTCCGGTGCCCGGCTACACCACGGCTGTGATGGACGCGGTCCTGGACCGGCTGTTCGCCAAGCCGGGGGTGGAGCGGATTGTGGTGGAGCCGGACGCCAGGAACACCAGCATCCACGCGCTGAATGAACGGCTGGGATTCCAGCCTGCCGGGATGGTCACGCTCCCGGACAAGGACGCCCTGGTGAGCTTCTGCAGCCACTCCGACTACCTGGCCGCCCGCGCGGCACTCGACACGCTTTCCACACCCAACACGCCTTCCACACCCAACACACAGGGAGCCTCACTGTGACAGTCCACCTCGATTCCGCAGTACCTGCCCGCAGTGCCACCGCAGCCACCGCGAATGCCGCACCCCACCTCGACGGCGACCGGTGGGACAACGCGAACCGGCACCTGCTCCGCAAGGCGCTCGCCGAGTTCTCCCACGAACGGATCATCACGCCGGAAACCATGTCCCGCACGGGTTCAGGTGCCGCCGCCTACCGGGTGCGCAGCGATGACGGCACGCACGAGTACCGCTTCGACGCCAGGGTCCTGGAACTTGAGCACTGGTCCATCGACGCCGGTTCCATCCGCTCCTTCCAGGACGGCACCGAAGCGCCGCTGGACGTACTGGAGTTCATCACGGCGTTCCACGGCACCCTGGGCATCAACCTCCAGATGCTCCCGGTCTACCTCGAAGAGGTCAGCAGCACCCTGGCAAGCCACGCTTACAAGCAGTGGGCCGGCCAGCCCTGGGCCGCGGAACTGGCGGCCGGAGTCACCGGCGGCCGGAACCCGGCCGTGGACTTCCAGGCGATAGAGCGCAGCATGACCGAAGGCCACCCCTGTTTTGTGGCCAACAACGGGCGCCTCGGCTTCGGTATCACCGACTACCACGCCTTCGCGCCGGAGACCGGCGCCCCGGTACAGCTGGAGTGGGTCGCCGTCCACCGGAGCCGCGCTGTCTTCACCGCAACTGAAGGGCTCGATTACCGGGCCCACCTGGACTCTGAGCTGGGTCCGCTGCTGGCCGGTTTCGACGCTGAGTTGCGGCTGCAGGGCCTCGACCCGGACCAGTACTACCTGATGCCTGTTCATCCGTGGCAGTGGGAGAACAAGCTGACCGTGACGTTTGCGGCGGAGATCGCACGGCAGCGGATTGTGTACCTGGGTACCGGGAGAGACAGTTACCAGGCGCAGCAGTCCATCCGGACCTTCTTCAACACCAGTGCCCCGGCCCGGCACTACGTTAAGACCGCCATGTCCGTGTTGAACATGGGCTTTATGCGCGGGCTGTCGCCGCAGTACATGAAGGCCACACCGGCCATCAACGACTGGCTGCGGGACCTGATCGAATCAGACGACGCACTTCAAGGCCGCGGGTTCACCATGATCGGCGAGCTCGCTGCGATCGGCTACCACAACGGGTACTACGAGGCCGCCTCTCCCAGCGGTTCACCGTACCGGAAGATGCTTTCCGCCCTCTGGCGCGAAAGTCCCCTTCCGCTGCTGCAGGACGGACAGCAACTGTCCACCATGGCCTCGCTCCTGCACGTGGATGCCGGGGGAAAACCCATGGTCTCCGCGCTGATCGAGCGGTCCGGACTGGCCCCGCAGGACTGGCTGCGGCGGTATTTTGAGGCCTACCTGGTACCGCTGGTGCACTGCCTTTACAAGTACGAGCTGGCCTGTATGCCGCACGGCGAGAACGTGATCCTCGTCCTCGAGGACGGCGTGCCGGTGCGGGCCATCATGAAGGATATCGCCGAGGAAATTGTGGTGATGGGGGACAGGCTGGACCTTCCGGAAGGGGTGTCCCGGATCAAGGCGGCCATCCCGGACGGGGAGAAGGTACTGGCCATCTTCACGGACGTTTTCGACTGCATCTTCCGCTTCCTCGCCGCGCTGCTGGAGGAGGACGGCAAGCTTAGCCAGGAGGAGTTCTGGCGCACCGCGGCCGCCAGCATCAGTGACTACCAAGGGCAGCACCCGGAGCTTGCCGCCCAGTTCTCCCGCCATAACCTGTTCGCCCCCGACTTTGAGCTGTCCTGCCTGAACCGCCTCCAGCTTCGCAACAACCAGCAGATGCTGGACCTCACCGATCCCTCCGGCGGCCTGCAGACGGCCGGGCGGCTCGCGAACCCGCTCGCGAGGTTCGCCGGGCAGGGCAACGGGCAGGAAGAAACCCGGGAAAAGGCGAAGGGACGCGGCTAGGCTGGCACCATGACGTCAGATATCTCCGGAACAACAGCCCTGGTCACTGGGGCCAGTGCAGGCCTTGGCGCAGAGTTCGCCCGCCAGCTCGCTGCGCGAGGCTGCAACCTGGTGCTGGTGGCGCGGAACCGGGCCCGTCTCGAGGAAACCGCGGCGGGCCTGGAGCGGCGCTACGGGATCACGGCGGAGGTGCTGCCCGCGGACCTGACGTCCGACGACGGAGTAGCCGCCGTCGTCGGACGCCTGTCCGATCCGCAACGGCCGGTAGGGATCCTGGTCAACAACGCCGGCATCGGGCTCCTGCACAACTTCGAGGACAACCCCATCGCCGAGGAGCAACTGCACCTGAAGCTGCATGTGGAAACGTCCATGGTGCTGGCCCACGCCGCTCTGAAGGGCATGCTGGACCGTGGCGAGGGACGGATCATCAACGTGGCCAGCGTTGCCGCGTTCCTGCCCAGGGGCACGTATTCCGCGGCGAAGGCGTGGATGGTGAGCTTCAGCCGGTGGGCCAACCTGGCCTACGGTGCGCGGGGCGTGAAAGTTACGGCGGTCTGCCCTGGCTTTGTCCATACGGAATTCCATGACCGCATGGGCATGGACAAGTCCGTGGCTCCATCATGGACCTGGTTGCGTCCGGGGCGCGTTGTCCGGGAAGGGCTGGCGGACAATGACAGGGGCAAAGCCGTTTCCATCCCCACTAAACGCTACAAACTGGTGGCTGCGATGGCGCGGATAGCCCCGGCGAAACTAGTGGCGGGCCCTCCGCGAACGCCCAAGGAGGGCAGCAACGGTCCGTGAACCTGACCGCCGCACCCCCACCACCACTGCGATACCCATGAGTGCGCCCACCAGGGTCTCCACGCCGCGTTCCAGGATCAGGACCGCGGGGTCGATCGGGGCGGCAAGCTGGGTCACCAGCAGGATCACCGGCGTAAAGGAAACCATCGCGAAGCCATAGTGGGCGGGCCATAAACAGCTCTGTGGTGAACTGGAACAGGATGACGAGCAGTGCCAGGACCAGCGCCTGCTGCCCGGGAAGCAGTCCCGCCAGGGTCCAGGGCCCGGGAATAAGTACGACGCCGGTGACCGCCAACCCCACGAACGTTCCGACGATGCGGTGGATGCCCCGCCGGACGCTGCTCGGCAGGTCGGCGCCGGCAAGCGGAACGGCTGCGGCGGCCATGGCCCAATGCGGGTGGCCGCTGCCGCTGAGGACCCCCACCGTACCGGCAGCCCCGACCGCGAGCACGTAACGGGCTGCGTGCACCAGCAGTTCTTTGCGGCCGGCGGCCTGCAGGGCGGGCCTGCTCCTGGCGGCGCCCCGCTGCCAGGACCTGCGGCGGACCCAGCCGGCGAAACCCACCAGAATGGAAAAGGCGGCGGACCCCGCCGCAATGAGCAGAGCCACCTGCAAGGGAACCACAACGGGTACCGAGGCGCAGGCCCCCAGCGCCAGGATGCCAAAGAACGGCCCGTTTGGCTTGAGCCGCACCCGGTCGGCGAAAACCGATCCCACACCGGCCAGAACCGCTTCGACGGCGACGAGCCACCAGGACTGGAGGTGGTTGACGGACAGCAAGAGGCCTGCAGTCACTCCGCCCAACAGCACCACAGCGGCCTGGCACTGGTGCAGGAAGCGGAGCTGGTGCGGTTCCGAGCGCCCGTACATCCCGGTCAGGGCGCCGAACACGGCATACATGATGAGGTCGGTCCTGCCGGCGGCCAGGAGGAGGAGTGACGGGACGGCGACGCTGATGGCCACGCGCAGGGCGGCGAGGTGGTCGCGGTTTGCCGGTTCCAGCCGGTGAAGGGCGCGCACCTGCTCCATCAGAAGCTTCATGCCGCACCATCCCTGCCTGTATCCCGGATCCCCATAAGGTCCCTTTGGAAGGTATCACCGGGCCCGGCCTGAAAGCATTTCCTGACGTGACATGGGGAAACAAAACGACCTCGGCGCGGCAAAGGCCCGCCCGGCGCTTTTCGTGGAAGCTGCGCAGGACGGGCCTTGGGAGCGTGGGCTGCTGGGTCTGCCCGGTCCGGATTCTGCCGGCCAGGAACATCTAAACCTGGGCGGGCACCTTTTCGGCACTTGAATCGGTGATGTCCTGGGTCTCGAACGGGAGCTCGTCCAGGTCGATCAGCGGGTTCTCGTCCTGGGTGGCTACCAGTTCGCGCGCCTCCGCCTGGGTGTCCACGCTGGGCATGGAGCCGGGCAGCGGCCGCTGGGCTGATTCCTTCAGGAAGTAGATGGCCACGGCACCCACCAGCGAGGTGGCCATGAGGTAGTAGGCAGGCATCATGTCGTTGCCGGTGGCGCTGATCAGGGCTGCCACGATGAAGGGGGTGGTGCCCCCGAAAATCGCCACTGAGAAGTTGTAGGCAATGCCCATGGCACCGTAGCGGCTGGACGTGGGGAACTGGGCCGGCAGGGCCGAGGCCAGGTTAGCCACGTAGAACGTCACCGGGAACGCGATCAGTGCAAGGCCGGCCAGCGTGGACCAGATCTCGCCGACGCCGATCAGCATAAACGCCGGGGCTGCCAGGACTACCGTGCTCAGCGCACCGATCCACAGGACAGGCCTGCGGCCGATGCGGTCAGACAGCTTGCCCGTCAGCGGAATGCAGAGGCTCATCACCACCAGGACGGGGATGGTCAGCAGGGTGCCGTGCACCTCGTCGTAGCCCTTGGACTCAGTGAGGTAGGTGGGCATATAGGAGGTCAGGGCGTAGCCGGCGGTATTGGCAGCGGCCACCAGGACCATGGCTACGATGAGCGAGCGCCAGTAGGCCTTCACGATTCCTACTGGGCCCTTGGCCGTTGCCTCATCGGAAGAGGCGGCATGCTTGGCGAGGTCCTCCTGCGCATCCAGGGTGGCCTGGAATTGGGGGGACTCTTCGATCTTGCTCCGGAAGTAGATGGCGATCAGGCCCAGCGGACCGGCCACCAGGAACGGGATGCGCCAGCCCCATTCCTCCATAACGCCCTGGCCCAGGGTCAACTGAAGCGCGGACACCAGCGCGGCGCCGAGGGCGAAGCCGAGGTAGCTGCCCATGTCCAGGAAGCTTGCGAAGAATCCGCGACGCTTGTCCGGGGCGTACTCGCTGACGAAGGTGGTGGCGCCTGCATATTCACCGCCGGTGGAGAAGCCTTGGATGACCTTCAGGAGCACCAGCAGGCCGGCGGCCCACAGCCCGATCTGCGCGTAGCCGGGCAGGAGCCCGATGGCGAACGTGCTCGCCGCCATGATCATCAGCGTGGTGGCCAAAATCTTTTGGCGGCCCATCTTGTCGCCAAGCCAGCCGAAGATGACGCCGCCGAGGGGACGGGCGATGAAGGTGGCGGCGAAAGTTCCGAGCAGGAACAGCGTTTGCGTGGTGGGATCCGATTCCGGCAGGAAGACCGGTCCCATGGTGGTGATGAGGTAGCCGAACACGCCTACGTCGTACCACTCCATGGTGTTGCCAACGATGGTTCCGCCCAGTGCCTTCTTGAGCATGGGCTGGTTCACCACGTTGACGTCCGACTCCTTGAGCCGGCGGCGCCCCAGTTTTTTGGGTTTCCGTGGTGCTGTGGCAGCCGCGGATGGGGTGCCGGGGGGTGTAGCCGGGTTGGTTCCGGAGGCGCTGTACATGCCTGCGGAAGAGTCGGTGATGCTTCGGTCTGTGGGCATTTGGGCAACTCCTGTGGAGGGTCATTTGCTTGCGACTTGTAGCTGCCCCGCTCCGGGCAGGCCTTCAATTTTACGCGAATCCCATAGCGCCCGCCGGTTTTATGCCGTAGGATCAACCCTTTTCGGGACCTTTCATCCCGGTTTCGCGGATTTCTTTTCCCTGTTTTTCCCGCGCCAGCACAGGGAACGGGGAAGTCGGCGCAATCGTTACCGAATTTTTTCCCGATTGTGCCCCCTGCAACCGCTTTCGCCGCGCCCGCAGCCGCAAATAGTGACGCCGCCCACGGCTTTCGGGCGCTCTTCCGAAAGCGTCCCGCCCGGGCGGACAGGGCCCCGTCGTTCGTTGCATTGGTGGTCTCTTTGCACCGCGGTTGTGGGGGTTCACAGGTGCCCGCTGCTTCCCTATGGTTGTGCCATGGGAACACTCACTTTCGGGTAGGCGGGCGCCTGCGGCCAGGCCATTGCCGGCCACCCAACAGTCGCGAAAAGGCCTTGAAGGGTCTTTCTTTGGTAGCACTTCGTTTCATCGTGGAAAGGAAGAACAAAATGGCTGACGAAATCAGTGGAAAGAAACTGGCGCCTGAGGTCGCGGCGCATCTGGCGGAGGCAATGAAAGCACCGGATATGCCAGGGGTCGCAGCTCCTGCCTCCTCCATGGGTGCGGGCGGATCTGGCACCTGGCCGGATGGCAGCGCGAAGCGGCGGCATCCCAAGGAACGCGGTCCGGGCCAGGGCCGCATGGGGCAGGCGGCAGCCGTGACGGCCGTGCACCGAACCAGCCGGCCACAGATGCCGCACTCGTCATAGGCTTCGCTGGAACAGAACCTCCATACTGAAATCCCTGGGGACTCCGGAATTGCGGGGTCCCCAGGGATTTTTTGTCCCGCGCGATTTCCGGGCGGAGCTGCCTTCGGCGTGCCCGGCGTACGGCGGCAGATCCGCTCAGCCTTCCAGGACCACGTCCGCCGGTTCCTTGTCCAGCCGCCAGCCGCGCCACCGGGGGTGCCGGAGCCGCCCGGTGCCGGTCCACTCGCTGTACGTCACCTCGCCCACCAATTGAGGGCTCACCCAGTGGGCATCTGCCGCGTCCTCCCGCGGGACGTCCTGGAACGGCGACGTTTTCCGGGCGAGACGGTCCACGGTCTGCCGCAGTTCCGTCAGTTCGCGGAAGCTAAAGCCGCTGCCCACCCTGCCCACATACCTCAGGTCCGGACCGTCCGGGATGCCGACCAGCAGCGATCCCACTGACCCTTCACGGGCGCCCTTGCCAGGCCGCCAGCCGCCCACCACCACCTCCTGGGTCTGGTCGAGCTTGAGCTTGATCCAGGTCCGGGTCCGCTGCCCGCTGACGTACCGGCTCTCCGTGCGCTTCGCCATCACGCCTTCGAGGCCCAGTTCCTGCGCGCTCTCGAGGATGTGTTCCACCGGTTCCTCGAGGACCATGGACAGGTCCACCGGACAATCCGACGGAGTGAAAAATTCTTCCAGTCGACTGCGCCGCTTTGCGAGGGGCAGGGCGCGGAGGTCCGTGCCGGCGTCGTAGATCAGGTCGAAAAGCATCAGCCGGACCGGGATGGCCTTGCGGGCTTTGGCGACGTCGCCGGGCCGGGTGAGTTTCATCCTCCCTTGGAGGAGCCCGAAGTCAGGCCGGCCTGAAGGCCCGACGGCAATGATCTCGCCGTCGGCAACGAACGGCTGGGGCGGCCAGCAGGCCCTGTCCGTGAACTCCGGGTACGTCCTGCTGACGTCGTTCCCGTTGCGGCTGAAGATCCGGATACTGTCCTCGTCGGCGACGAGCATGGCGCGGACCCCATCCCATTTGAGCTCAAACTGCCAGTTGCTGCCCTGCAGGTCCGCGGTTGTCCCGGACGTGGCCATCATCGGGCCAAAATCATCGGGTGTTACGGAAGCGGCCGGTTGCGGAACAGGAGACGGCCCGCCTGTCTGATCCTCAGGCTTATCCGCATCAGCTTCCTGCAGTTCGGGCTCGTCAGCGGCGTTGTCCGGCGCAACAGAGTCCCCTTCCTCAGGCGCCTGGTCCCCTGTCCCACCGTCGTCGGGCACTGACACGGCCGCGGGCCGGTGCCGCCTGCTGGGGTGGTCTGTGTCCATCAGATGGATCAGCCATTGGCCTTCGGCGTCCTTGCCCTGTCCGCGACCGGTATGGATCAGCGCGATCTTTTTGGTGCCGCCCAGTCCGCCGCCTTCGGAACCGTGCAGGGTGGCGATGACTTCCTTGCCGTTGATCCACTTGTGCAGTTCGTAGGTACCCGTGTCCCAAATGGTCATCTCACCGGCCCCGTACTGCCCCTTGGGAATGGTCCCGTGAAAGGTGAGGTAGTCCATGGGATGGTCCTCGGTGTGGACAGCCAAATGGTTCTTGCCGCCGGATTCGGGGACACCCTTGGGCAGGGCCCAGGATGCCAGGACGCCCTCATGCTCCAGCCGGAGGTCGTAGTGCAGACGGCTGGCGTGGTGCTCCTGAATGACAAAGCTGTTGCCACCGGCGGGAATGCCTGCGAAGGGCTCCGGGGTTTCCTTGGGATCACGCATGGAGCGGTACTTGCCCAGGCGCGGGTCGCCGTCGTCATGCTTGTCCGGTACGTCCAGGCTTTGGTTCGAGGCGCGGACGACGGCGGCGAACGGGTCCGTGCCTTCCTGCACCCGCCGCAGCACAGCCTGGTAGTCCAGGTGCTTCAGTCCCGGCGAACTGATTTCCGCCCAGGTACGCGGAGCGGCCACCATCGGGGTGGGACGGCCGCGCAAGGAATAGGGCACGATGGTGGTCTTTGCCGCGTTGTTCTGGCTCCAGTCCACCAGTACCTTGCCTTGGCGCAGGGTCTTTTTCATGTCGCTGACGGCCAGGTCGGGATGGTCGGCTTCCAGGGCGCGGGCCAGTTCACGGGCAAACGCGGAGATCTGGTCGGAGGTTTGGCTCCGGTCCAGGGCTGCATACAAATGGATGCCCTTGCTGCCGCTGGTCACCGGGACCGGGTCCAGTCCCACATCCTCGAGGATGCCGCGTGCCAGCAACGCCACCTCCACGCATTCCTCAAGGCCGGCGCCCGAACCGGGATCGAGGTCCAGGACCAGGCGGTCCGGGTTCAGCTGGTTGCCGTGCGAATCCACCTGCCACTGGGGAACGTGGACTTCCAGGGAGTTGATCTGGCCGAACCAGGTGAGCGTCGCCGCATCGTTGACCATCGGATAGTGGATGGTCCGCTCCTTGTGGGTGATGGCAGCGCGGGGAAGCCAACCGGGGGCGGAATCCTCAAGGTTCTTCTGGAAGAAGACCTCGCCCGGCTTCTCTGTGGTTCCCACGCCGTTGACCCACCTTTTCCGGGTGGCCGGCCTGTTGGCTGCGGCGGGGATCAGGACGTGTGCCACGGCGGCGTAGTACGCCAGGACGTCCGCCTTGGTGGTGCCGGTTTCCGGATAGATGACTTTGCCCAGGTTAGTAAGCGTTAATTCCCGGCCCGCCACCCGGACACGTTCCTTAGCGGCGGCCACAGGTCTTCACCTCCGGCGCTGCGTGCTGTTGACTTAGGGAATGAGAGCCATCTGGAAAGGTGCCATCGCGTTTGGCCTGGTCAACGTGCCCGTGAAGGTCTACAGCGCAACCGAAGATCATGACATCAGTCTGCACCAGGTCCACAATGCCGACGGCGGCCGGATCCGGTACCAGCGCAGGTGCGAGGTGTGCAGCCAGGTGATCGACTACTCGGACATCGAGAAGGCCTACGAGGAGGACGGCAAGACGGTGGTCCTCTCCAAGGATGAGCTCAAGGCCATTCCCGCCGAGAACAGCCACGAGATCGAAGTGGTGCAGTTCGTCCCGTCCGAGCAGCTTGAACCCATGATGTTCGAGAAGAGCTACTACCTGGAACCCGACTCCAAGTCGCCCAAAGCCTACGTGCTGCTCCGCCGTGCGCTGGAGGACACGGACAGGGTGGCAATTGTCCAGTTCGCGCTGCGCGAGAAGACGCGGCTGGGCGCGCTCCGGATCAAGGACGACGTCCTGGTGCTCCAGTCCCTGCTCTGGCCGGATGAGGTGCGCGAGGCGAACTTCCCGTCCCTGGACGTGTCCGTCAAGATCTCCCCACAGGAACGCGACATGTCCGCGGCCCTGGTGGAGTCCATGGCGGCCGATTTCGATCCCGACCATTTCACGGATGACTACCAGGTGCAGCTGCGCCACCTGATTGAGGCCAAACTCGAGCAGGGCGACGCGCTGGACACTGACGAAACCTTTGGTGTGGAAGCCGGGGAGGGCGGCAAGGGCGAGGTCATCGACCTGATGGAAGCGCTGAAGCGGAGCCTGGACCGGAAACGCGGGGGTGCCTCCGGAGCTGCTGCCGGCGGCTCCGGGGCCGGGGCCGCGGAGTCCGGCGACGAGGAAGAGATTGCCAAGCCGGCGCGCAAGAGGGCCACGGCCGCCAAGACCGCAACCAAATCCACCGCAACCAAGTCCACTGCCGCGAAAGCGACCGGCACCAAGACCAGTGCTGCCAAGACCAGTACCGCCAAATCGACGGCCGCCAAATCCACCGCCAAGTCCACGGCGGACAAGGCGTCGTCCAAGCCTGCTGCGAAAACCGCCGCCGGCAAGGCCACGGGCACCAGGGCGCGCAAGCCGGCGTGATGGTTGCGCCCCTGCCGGGAGCGCAGCGTGGATGAGTGCCATGTCTATGAAACTACTAAGCTTGCTTGCTTTTCGGTAGTCGATGCAAAACGGCTCTCTTTACAGCGAGGGCAGGCGCGTCCACAATGAGTCGCATCGCAGCCTCCGCCATGCCGGCAGCGTGCTGTTAGCTCACTGGGAACCATCGCAGTAGGAGGCACAGTCATGAATGACCAGGCTGATGTTCTGGAGGCGGACCGGGCGCTCAAGCAAAAGCACCGCGCCATGTGGGCATCGGGGGACTACCCTGCGCTCGCAAGTGAACTGCTCCCCGAGCTGGGCGCAATCCTCGTTGAAGCCTGCGGCATCAATTCGCGCCAGCGGGTCCTGGACGTCGCCGCGGGCGCCGGGAACGCGGCCATCCCCGCCGCCATGATGGGCGCGAAAGTCGTCGCCAGCGACCTCACTCCTGAGCTGTTCGACGCCGGCCGCCATCAGGCAGCGGACCGCGGCGTTGAGCTGGAATGGAAGGAGGGGGACGCGGAGGCCCTGCCGTTCGGCGACGACGAGTTCGATACCGTGATCTCCTGCCTCGGTGTGATGTTCGCGCCCCACCACCAGGCCGCAGCGGACCAGCTCCTGCGCGTTTGCAAACCGGGAGGCACCATTGGGCTGCTCAGCTGGACGCCCGAAGGGTTCATCGGCCAGATGTTCGCCGCCCTGAAACCGTTTGCCCCGCCACCGCCACCGGGTGCGCAGCCCGCCCCGCTGTGGGGGAGCGAGGACCATGTACGGCAACTGCTCGGCGAGCGGGTCACGGACGTCCACGCCCGCAAACAGTCCCTGGCTGTCCGGAGTTTCCACCAGCCCGAAGACTTCGTGCGCTACTTCAAGTCCCACTACGGGCCCACCATCTCGGTGTACAAATTCATTGCCGACGACGGGGACAAGGTCAAGGCGCTGGACAATGCGTTGACGGAGCTGGCTGAATCCTTTGGCGATGCCCACGGCGATTCCCCGTTCCAGATGGAATGGGAGTACTTGCTCCTCACGGCAAGGAAGGCCAAGGGCAATGCCGGGTGACTTCATGGCGGCGTCGTCCGTCACCGTCGAGGCCCCGCCCGGCCGGGTGTGGGAGGTCATCACGGACCCTGCGGCCACGAAGGAGTTCATGTTTGGCACGGAGCTCACCACGGACTGGAGCGTGGGCGGACCCATCAGCTGGCGCGGGAGCTGGGAAGGCAAGGAGTACGAAGACAAGGGAGTGGTCCTCGAAGTGGAACCCGGCCAGCGGCTGGTGTACAGCCACTTCAGCCCGCTCGGGGGCCAGGAGGACAAACCGGAAAACTACCACACCCTGACCTGGACGCTGCAGGACCAGGGCGGCCGGACGCTGCTGACACTGGCCCAGGACAACAACCCCACAGCGGAGGCGGCCGAGCACTCACAGGGAATGTGGGACCGGCTGGTGGCAGACGTCAAGAAGCTGGCTGAACGCGGCTGACACACCTGGTTCGGCCGGACACCTAACGCAAGCGGCCGCCGTCTTACACCTCCCGGGGAAGGGAAGGTCCGACGGCGGCCGTGCGGCTTTGCTGTTGCTGCTACTCGGCGTCGTGGTCCGTTTCCAGGATCTGGACCAGGTGCTCCAGGGCCGCGTCAGCGCCGTCGCCCTCGGCCCGGAGGACCACCACGTCCCCGTGTGAGGCGCCCAGGCTCATGAGGGACAGGATGCTGGCGGCATCCATGGCCTCGTCCGCCGGCTCGCCTTCGCGGGCGATGGTGATGTCCAGGTCGTACTCTCCTGCTGCCTCGGCAAAGATGGCGGCGGGGCGGGCGTGCAGGCCCACGCGGCTGGCGACGGTTGCTGTGCGTTCTGGCATTTTTGCTCCTTTGTCTTCCGGCGGGCTTGGTGAATGCCGGGTAGAGGTAGTGGGTGAGGCAGGGTCAGACGGTTGCTGGAACGGTCTCCACCGTAGCAGCGGTCTTGCGGGCTGCCCAGCGCTTGAGAGCCACCACAGCAAGCGCGCTGACGATGGTTCCGGCGATGATCGCGACCACGAACATCAGCAGGTTGCCGATGGCGAAGAACACGAAGATACCGCCGTGGGGCGCCTGCGACGTAACTCCGAAAGCCATGCAAAGTGCACCGGTGAGGGCGCCGCCCACCATACTGGCGGGGATGACGCGCAGCGGGTCGGCTGCGGCGAACGGGATGGCCCCTTCGGAGATGAAGGAGGCGCCCAGCAGCCAGGCCGCCTTGCCGTTTTCGCGCTCGGCCAGGCTGAAGAGCTTCTTGTCCAGGACAGTGGCCAGGGCCATCGCCAGCGGCGGCACCATGCCGGCTGCCATCACGGTGGCCATGATCTGCCACGGTGCCTGGTTAGTGGCACTGCCGGCACCGAGCCCGGCGACAGCGAAGGCGTAAGCGACCTTGTTGACGGGTCCGCCGAGGTCGAAGCACATCATGAGTCCGAGGATGATGCCGAGGACGACAGCGGAGGCGCCTGACATGCCCGAGAGCCAGCCGTTGAGGGCCTTGGTTAGGCCGGCGATTGGGCCGCCCAGCACGAGGAACATCAGGCCGGAAGCCACGATCGAGGCGAGCAACGGGATGATGACAACAGGCATCAGGCCGCGCAGCCAGCGGGGCACCTGCCAGGAACCGATCAGGTGGGCGATGTAGCCGGCCAGCAGGCCGCCCACGATGCCGCCGAGGAATCCGGCACCCATGAAGCCGGACACGGCACCGGCAACAAAACCGGGGGCGATGCCGGGGCGGTCAGCGATGGCATAGGCAATGTAGCCTGCCAGTGCGGGAACCAGGAAGCCCATGGACAGGGCGCCGATCTTGAAGAAGACGGTGCCAAGGTAGAGGGCGAGGTTGCCGTTGGGCAGGTTGAACAGGGTGTTGTTGGCCAGGATGTCGTTGGCCTTGGTGCCGAGCGCGATGTCGAAACCCGCGAGCAGGAAGCCCAGGGCGATCAGCAGGCCGCCGCCGGCAACGAACGGAATCATGTAGCTGACACCGGTGAGCAGTGCGCGCTTCAGCTTCTGGCCGATGTGCTCGCCCTTTTCGTCCGCCTCATGCTCGGCCTGCTCTTCCGCCCCGAAGTGCGGGACACGGCGGGCGTGGGGGTTGTCCGCCGCCGCGAGGGCCTCCTGGACCATCTTCGCGGGCTCGTCGATGCCGCGCTTGACCGGCGCGTTGATGACTGGCTTGCCGGCAAAGCGTTCCTTGCCGCGTACGTCCACGTCCACGGCGAAGATGACGGCGTCGGCTGCAGCGATGACGGCGGGGTCCAGCGGCTTGGCGCCGGAGGAACCCTGCGTCTCAACCTGCAGGTCCACACCGGCTTCCTGTGCGGCGAGAACCAGTGAGTCAGCCGCCATGTAGGTGTGGGCGATGCCGGTGGGGCATGCGGTCACGGCTACCAGGCGCTTGGGACCCCGGCTGGCGGAACCAGCGGCACCGGTTGCCGTGCTGCCGGCAGGTGAGGAGGAGCCGGCACCGACAGCTGCGCCAACCGGGACGGCGTCAGCAGCGGGCGCGGCGTGGGCGGCCGGCTTGTCAGCCAGTGCGCCGTCCACCAGGTCCACGATCTCCTCGCGCGAGGAGGCGTTGCGCAGGGCTGCGGTGAAGTCTTTCTTGATCAGGGACCTGGCGAGCTTGGACAGCAGCTTGAGGTGCTGCTGGTCAGCGCCGTCCGGGGCTGCGATGAAGAAGATCAGGTCCGCCGGGCCGTCCTTGGCGCCGAAGTCCACCTTGGGATCCAGGCGGGCCATGGCCAGGGTGGGTTCGTTGACGGCCGCGGAACGGCAGTGCGGGATGGCGATGCCGCCGGGGATACCCGTGGCAGTTTTCTGCTCGCGGGCGAAGGCGTCCGCGAAAAGGCCTTCAACTTCTGAAGCGCGTCCGGTGGCAGCTACTTTGCTTGCCAGGTGCCGGATCACCGTCTCGGGGGAATTGCCCAGGTTCTGGTCGAGCTCGACCAGTTCCGTGGTGATGAGCTGGGTCACTGTCAATCCTTTCGAAGGGCCGTGATGGTTACGGCATCCGGGGTGGTTTGGTGGACTGCCGGGACAGTGGAGCCCGGCAGGGAGGCGGCTGCGGCACCGTGGGCCACCGCCTGACGAAGGCAATCGGCCGGGGCGGCGCCCTGGCCTTGGGCGAGCAGGTAGCCGGCCAGGGCTGAATCGCCCGCGCCGACCGTACTGACCGCGGCGACCGGCGGGTGCGTGGCCAGCCACGCGCCGTCGGCCGTTACCAGGACAGCTCCCTTGGATCCGAGAGTTGCCAGCACAGCACCCACACCGGAACGTACGACGGCGGCGGCTGCTGCTGCGGCTGCAGCCGGGTCCGCTTCCAGTTCGTCAGCGGTGGCCGGGGAGGCGAAACCGGCTGCGGCAGCCAGCTCCGCCAATTCTTCGGCATTGGGTTTGAGGAGGTCCGGTTTTCCCGAACCATTGGCTGCCCCGCTGCCGGACAACCCGCCGGCCAACCCTTCGCTGGAGAGGCCGTCGCTGGAGACGGCGGCGGCAAGGGGGGCACCGGAGGAGTCCACGGCGATCTGCGGGGCGGTGCCGTCTGCGGCGGAGCGCACCCGGCGGGCCACCGTGGCGTAGAAGTCGGCGGGGAATCCCGGGGGCAGCGAACCGGCCAGGACCACCCAGCTGGCACCGCGGGAGCTCTCAACCAGCAGCTTCATCAGGGATTCCTGCTGGTCCGCATCGAGCAGCGGGCCGGGTTCGTTGATCTTGGTGGTCACGCCGCCGGGCTCGGTGAGCGCGACGTTCGTCCGCAGCGGCTCACCGATAGGCAGGGAAACGAAGGGCACGCCGCTTTCGCGCAGGCCGGCCAGGACCGGATCGCTGTCCGCGCCCGGGAGGACGGCCAGGGACTCCAGGCCGGACGCCACCAGGGCGCGGGAGACGTTGACGCCCTTGCCGCCGGACTCCTGGCTGACGGAGACGGCCCGCTGCACTTCGCCCCGTGCAAGCGGGCCGGGGAGGGCCACGGTCCGGTCAAGGCTCGGGTTGGCGGTGAAGGTGACGATCATGCGATCACCACGTCTACGCCGGCGTCCTCAAGGGCGGCTGCAAGTTCCGGGCCGGGTTCGCTGTCTGTAATCAAGGTGTCCAGATCTTTCAGGGAGGCGAACTGGACCAGGGTTTCCGTGTCCAGCTTGGAGGAATCGGCCAGCACCACGATCCGGCGGGCCGATCGGACGAAAGCTGCCTTGACGGCGGCTTCCTCGGGGTCAGGAGTGCTCAGGCCGAACGATGCGTGGATGCCGTTGGTGCCGATGAATGCGATGTCCGGCCGCAGCCTGCTGGCCGCCTCCACCGTGGCCTGGCCTACGGCAACCTGGGTGATTCCGCGGACTCTTCCGCCGAGGACATCGAGCGCAATTCCGGGAATGTTGGAAAGCTTGCCGGCGATGGGGAGGGCGTGGGTGATGGCAACCAGTTCGGCCCGGGCTTCTGTTCCGTCGGAAGGTTCGACGGCGGTGCGCCGGGAGAGCAGGTCTGCCAGCACTTCGGTGGTGGTGCCGCCGTCAATCAGGACGCTGCCCGGGGACGTGCGGGGGATGAGGGCCAGTGCCGCCTCTGCGATGCGGACCTTCTGGTCCGGACGCTGGATGGCCCGCTCGGTGATGCTTTCTTCTGTGGTGCTGAACCTGTCCGTGGCCACCGCGCCGCCGTGCACCCGCCGGACGGTTCCGGCGACCTCGAGCGTGGCAAGGTCCCGGCGGACGGTTTCGGTAGTGATGCGGAAGCGCTCGGCCAGGTGGGTCACGGTGACCCGGCCGGTGCCGGCTACAAGCTCGGCAATCTTCTGCTGGCGCTCCTCGGCGAACACATACCCTCCGTTGCGTAAGGCTTGCTGTTAGTGACTGGCATCACATGATGTTGAGTTACTTGACTTTATCTTTGCTTCTGTTGGTTTGTCAATGGAAACCCACACGAAACAAAGTTGACGAGGTTTGCCGTCCCGGTCCGGGCGCTGCTTCTGGGAGCCTTCGGACGCCGATAAAGCCCCGCAAAACTTTGGGGGCAGCGAAAAGCCGGGCCGGACCATAGCGGTCCTGCCCGGCTTTCCTCGGGTCCACGACAGGTTTTCTGTCCTCGGGTTCCTCCGGCCCTGGCTACAGCCCGCCGTCCCTGCTTTCGTTCCTGGTGATGCGCTCGCCGGTGTTCGGATCCACGACTGACCGGGTTTCACTGATCCGCCGGCTGCGGCCCGGCGAGGCGAGGATCAGCGAGGCGATAAGGCCGATCACGCCCACGGCCATCAGGATGTAGCCGATCAGCACCTGGTCAACGAAAGGGATCAGGCCCGGAGCAACCGCCCAGGCGAGGATGGCGCCGAGTGCGATGAGGAAGATGGAAGAACCGATTCTCATGTGCTGCTCCTTGATGGTCACGGAAAGGGCCTTGTCTCGGCCCGCGACGGAATAATAAGTATGCTGTCCGTCATGCGCCACGCTACAGCCCCGAGGTGCCCTGTTCAATGGTTTTGGCCCGTCCCCGGACGTCTCAAATGGGTAACACCCTTGCGGCCAGGGGTGGGTTTTCTGCCCCTTGGCCTGGCTGTAACGGCATAGCTTTTACGGCGCGGCTTCAGCGGCACGGCTCAGGTGCCGTGGCGGCCTGGCTCGCTAGGCTGATCCGATGAAAACAGTTGTGTGGTCAAAGCCCGACGAAGAGCGGGCGGGCACTCCGTTGCTCGTGATGATGCACGGCTACGGCACCGACGAGTCCCGGATGGTCCGCCTCTTTGAGTACTTGCCGGCGGAATTCACCTGCGCGGCGCTGCGCGCGCCCATGGCGATCGGGGACCACTACGGCTGGTTCCTGCTGGACTACTTTTTGGCCAACGACTTCGCTGACGTGATCAAAGCTTCCAACGCCGTCCAGACCTGGATCAACAGCGTTAAGGGCCAGCACACCAGCGTCAGCCTGCTCGGCTATTCCCAGGGCATGGCGATGGCCAGCACCCTGCTGCGCCTGCATCCCAAGGACTACGCAGCGGTTGTGGGACTTTCCGGCTTCGTGCTCGAAAATGAGCTCCTGTCCCTCACTGAGTCCTTCGATGCGCCGCCGCCATTTTTTTGGGGACGGGACAAGGCTGACCTGGTCATCAACGAAGACGCGGTGGCTTACACGGAGGAGTGGCTGCAGGACAACACGCTCCTCACCGCCAGGACCTACCCCGGCATGGGCCACGCCATGTCCAAGACGGAAATGGTGGATGTCAGCGCCTTTCTCCGCCACTACGTGCTTCGCGCCAACCGGACCGCGGGCGCCTAGCACCTTCCGGGCGCAGGCAGCGAGACGTGCGTCACAAACAGCGCTGGCGAAAAAACAGTTGCCAGCCAAATTTGTAAGCGCTTACACTCGACTTCGGCCTCAAATGGGGCCTTGACCTGCGTGGACAAGGAGGGCGGTGTGGTGCGGATGGTTTCCGGCAACAGTTTATGGCGTGCCGTTGCTTGCTCCCGCCGCAGTGCCGGACGCACGATCAGCTTGTCCGCCAACCCGGAACAGGCCCATGATGGTAGGGATAAAAGGATCAGCAAGGCCCCCGGCGGGACAGCAACCGGGACCACGCCGCTGCGCATGTAACGCCGGCCGGCCCGCCGGCTCTGCAGATGATCCGGGCACCGAAGCCACCACACCCCAGAAGCAACGCCTTCGAGGCTGCCCGCCGTCTGAAAGGACACCGCACCACGCATGAGTGAAAATACCGCAACGGACCAAACAGTCAACAGCCTCACCGCCTGGACGGGCGCCTCGGCCGTCCTCTTTGATCTCGACGGCGTACTGACGCCCACCGCAACGGTGCATGAGCAGGCGTGGCAGGAGTTGTTCGAAGGCTACCTCTCATCCCGGCCGGATATTACGGGCTACAGCGAGAGCGATTACTTCGACCACATCGACGGCAAGCCGCGCTTTGACGGCGTCCGCGATTTTCTGGCCTCGCGCGGGATCGTCCTTCCGGAAGGTCCCACCGACGACGACCCCGCCAACACCACCGTCCAAGGTCTGGGCAACCGCAAGAACAGAATTTTCAACAACATTGTCAGCACGGGCGTGGAACCGTTCGGAGGCTCTGTCCGTTTCCTGGCAGCCGTCCTGGACCGCGGCCTGAAAGTCGCCGTCGTCTCCTCCTCACGCAACGCACCCGCCGTCCTGGAAGCAGCGGGACTCAGCCGCCACTTCCGCGTAGTGGTGGACGGTGTGGTGGCAGCCAGGGAAGGCCTGCCGGGCAAACCCAGCCCCGCCACCTACCAGTACGCAGCCCGGCTGCTGGACCTTCCCAGCGAGGAGTGCGTGGTGGTGGAGGACGCAGTCTCCGGTGTCCAGGCCGGAGAGGCAGGTTCGTTCCACTCGGTGATCGGAGTGGACCGGGGCGCCGGACGGCAAACGCTGCTGGAAGCCGGAGCAACCGTGGTGGTCAACGACCTCGACGAACTCCTCTAGCCCGCCGGGCATACAGCCGGCTTCCCCATCCCGGCGCCCGCACCCAACGAATTACTTCAGCAGACAGCAAGCAGCACCCAAGCTGCCGCGCCCGCAGGGGCCAATGACAGCTGCCCCAGCACACGCCTAAGGACCCCAATACCATGGCTCTCATCACCGCAGACCGCGAGCGGTTCCCCAACACCCCCTGGCAACTCGTCGAAACACGCCACGAGCCGGGCGCGGAAGGCGCACTGGAAACCCTTTTTGCCCTCGGCAACGGGCACCTGGGAATCCGCGGCGCCCACTGGGCGGCGGCCGACTCCGACCTGCCGGGCAGCTTCATCAACGGATTCCACGAGATCTGGGACATCAAGCACGCCGAAAACGCGTTCGGCTTTGCACGCACCGGCCAGCGAATCCTGTACATCCCGGACGCCAACAACTTCACCGTGGTCATCGACGGGGAGTCCCTCAGCCTGGCCGAATCCGAGATCCTGGATTACCGCCGCTCCGTTGACTTCGGCACCGGCGTCTACGAATGCCGCATCACCTGGCAGTGCCGCTCCGGCGCCGTCGTCACCACCACTGAGCGCCGCGCCGTCGGGTTCGCCTCCCGCGGATCCCTCGGCATTTCGCTGGACGTGGCCACGGACCGGGAGATCTCCCTGGACGTCACGTCGTCGGTGATCAACCGCCAGGACCAGCCGGTGGAGGACCACTCGGTCCATGATCCGCGCAGGGCGGGCCGCCACGCCGGACGCGTGCTGCTGCCCCTGCGCCTGGACGGCGGTGGCGGCTCGCTGCGCCTGGCCTGGGAAGCCGCGGAATCAAAGCAGCGCGTGGGCGTTGCCGTGGACCACTGGACCTCGGCAGGCCACCAGCCGTTCGATACGCTCGTGGACCAGGACGACAGCAGCGTCCGCTACGTGCTGGCAGTGAGCGCGGATGAGCCCTTCCGCCTGGAAAAGACCGTCAGCTATGCCGCCGGCCGCGCAATCCAGGACGCCTCCATTGACGCAGCTGCCGTCGCGGAAGAAGGCCTGCGGCCGGTAGCCGATATCTTCGCTGAAAGTGAAGCGCACTACCGCGAGCACTGGGCCACCGCCGATATTGTGGTGGCCGGCGGCAGGCCCGAACTCCAGCAGGCCATCCGCTGGAACCTGTTCCAGCTTGCGCAGGCAACGGCCCGCGCGGACGTGGCCGGGATCCCCGCGAAGGGCGTTACAGGCTCGGGGTACGAGGGCCACTATTTCTGGGACCAGGAGGTTTACCTCCTCCCGTACTTGACCTACACCAACCCGGTGGGCGCCCGCCAGGTCCTGGAGTTCCGCCACGCCATGCTCCCGGAAGCCAAGATCCGGGCCAAGGAACTGAGCGTGGAGGGCGCTTTGTTCCCGTGGCGCACCATCAACGGGCTCGAGGCCAGTGCCTACTACGCCGCCGGCACCGCCCAGTTCCACATCGCCGCCGCGATCGCCTTCGCCACCAACCGGTTCGTCTGGGCCACAGGCGACGTCGAGTTCCGTGACGGCATGGGGGCCGAGCTGCTGATTGAAACGGCCCGGATGTGGATTTCCCTGGGCTTCTTCGGCAAAGACGGCATGTTCCACATCCACGGCGTCACCGGCCCGGACGAATACACCGCAGTGGTCAACGACAACCTGTACACCAACGTTATGGCCCGGTTTAACCTGCGTGCCGCCGCCGCCCTGGAACACGCCGGCGTCGCCCAGGAGGAGCGGCAGTTGTGGCAGGCCGCCGCGAACCGTATGCACCTGCCGTTCGACAAGCGCATGCAGGTGTACTCGCAGGACAACGACTTCATGACCCTGGAGTCATGGGACTGGACCACGCCACGGTCCAAGTACCCGCTGCTGCTGCACTTCCACCCGCTGGTCATCTACCGCCACCAGGTCCTGAAGCAGGCGGACACCGTCCTGGCGATGTTCCTCCAGTGGCAGGATTTCACCGCCGAAGAAAAGCATCGGGCCTTCGACTTCTACGACCCGCTGACCACGGGAGACTCAACGCTTTCCGCCTGTGTGCAGGGCATCATGGCCGCCGAGGTGGGGTACCAGCGGGAAGCGCTGGAGCACTTCACCAACGCAGTGTTCATCGACCTGGACGATACGCACGGCAACACCATCGACGGCGTGCACATCGCCTCCACCGGCGGGGTGTGGAGCTCCCTGGTGTGCGGTTTCGCGGGCCTGCGGGACCAGGGTCCTGTTCCGTTCTTCGACCCCCGGCTTCCCGGCGGGTGGGAGGGACTCACCTTCCACCTCAAGATCCGTGGACGCCTGCTGCTGGTCCAGCTCGGCGCCGGCGCGATCACGCTGGCCATCCAGGACGGCGAATCGCTCGAGGTGGATGTCCGCGGCCAGCTGTTCGCGGTTGGTGCCGAACCTGTCCAGGTGCCTCTCGCACCCGTCCCGGAGCCGGAGTCCACGGTGTTCCCGAGCGGACATCCGACGGCGAGCATTCCGGTGGTGCGTGCCACTAACGACGTGCCGCGCCCGGCTGCCTAGTCTCCGCCCGCCGTCGTCCGCTCCGTCTCAGGTGAGCGGTCCAGCGGGTGGGCCAGTTCGTCCTCGGACATCCGTGCCGCCATCATGGCGATGACCGCCATGATGGGGCACACGCCCCCGGCCACCACGAAGATCAGCCAGATGGGCAGGACTTCGGCGGCGGGCCCGGCCAAGGCCATGGATACCGGCATCAGCGCGAGTGAAACAAAGAAATCCAGGCTGGACACCCGGCCCAGGAGGTGCGGCGGAACGCGCCGCTGGAGCAGGGTGCCCCAGATGACCATGCCCACACTGCCGGTGGCGCCGAAAATGAACAGTGCCGCCGCGATGGTCCAGAAGTTATCCATGATCCCGACGGCGGCGAGCGGCAGGCTGCCGGCGCCCCAGCTCACCATCATCACCGTGAGGTAGCGCCGCGGCAGCCGCAGGGAGGCAGTGAGCAGCGAGCCCAACGCGGCGCCCACGCCCATCACGGCCAGCAGGAAGCCAAACACGCTGGAGTCGCCGCCGAGCTGGTCGCGGACCACAAACGGGAGCAGCACCTCGATGGGGCCGATCAGGAACAGCACCGAGATGCACGCCCAGATCAAGGTCCAGAGCAGCCACGGGGTCCGCAGTGTATAGCTGACACCTTCGCGGAGGTCCTGGAAAAAGGATCTTGTGCCGCGCGCTGCGACGCCGCCGTCGTCCGCGCCGTCCACCGGCGCGGCCAGTCCGTGCCGGCCCAGGAAGTTCAGGATGATGAAGGCCGAAAGGTGGCACAGGGCCACCGCCGTCACGGCGTGCGAGGGCGACAGGGCAGCCACCACAACGCCCGCCACGGCAGGCCCGGCGGCCTGCTGGAGCACCGGCCGCATGGACCCCTCCATGCCGTTGGCGGCGAGAAGGTCCTCCGCAGGGAGGATCCGCGGCAGGATGGCCGAATAGGCAGGGAAGAAGAAGGCAGCGCCCACGCCGAGCACAAAGGCGCCCGCAGCAACATGCCAAAGCTGTAGCCAGCCTGCGAGGGCCAGCCCGCTGATGGCAGCGATCACCGCCAGGTTGGCTCCCTCCACGGCGATGATCAGGCGGCGCTGCGGAATCCGGTCAGCGGCGATGCCCCCGGCCAGGACAAAGGCCACCAGGCCCACGCTGCCGGCAGCGGCCACCAGGGACAGTTCCAGCGGTTCGCCGCCGAGATGGATCACCTGGTAGACCATGGCCACGGCCCACATGCCGGAGCCGAAAATGGAGATGGCCAGCGCGGAAATCAGTACCCGGTACTCACGGTGGACAAAGGGCCGCAAGGCTTTGGGAGCGGGCATAGGGTAAGTCTAGGCTTCACCCGCCGTGCCCTGGCATGGTGCTCAGCAACCTTAGTATTGAGGAAAGGCCGCAAACCACGGCCTGCGAGACCAACAGAGGTGACCATGGCCAAGCGCAGCAATCCCGCAGTACGAATCGCACACGAAACCGCCCACAACGCAGTGTTCGACGCAGACGGCAAACCCAAGCCCGGCGTCCACACTGTGCTCCTCCGCGCGGTGGAGATCCAGCGCCCGCTGGTCCTGGCGTACATCCGCCGGCTCCAGAAAAAGCACCCGGGCGCCACCGCCGCCCGGCTGGCAGACATCCTGGAACGCGATTATCTCCGTGCGGTTACCGGCGGCGGCGCCGTCGTCGGGGCAACGGCCGTGGTGCCCGGCGTCGGCACCGTGGCATCCCTGGGACTCTCAGCCGCAGCGACGGTCGGGTTCCTCGAAGCAACCGCCCTCTACGCCACCTCCCTTGCAGAGCTCCACGGCATCCGCCTCACCAACCCGGAAAAGGCCAGCACCATGGTGATGGCCCTCATGCTGGGCGAGGAGGGAACAGCCCTGCTCGGAACACTCAGCGGCCAGGCCGCCGGCAACGGCATGAACGCCACCAGGGCCTGGGGCAACGTGTTGTCCAAATCCACCGTGCCCGGCTTCGGCTCGATCCGGAACCGCATCCAGAAAGCCTTCCTCAAAAACCTCCTCAAACGGCAGGGGACTGCCCTGTTCGGCCGGGCGCTGCCGTTCGGCATCGGCGCGGTGGTGGGCGGAGCCGGTAACCTCATCATGGGGCGGGCAGTGGTGTCGAACGCCAAGGAAGCGTTTGGTCCCATGCCGGACACCATCCCCGGCGAGCTCAACGCCGCCGCACCGGAGCACCTGACGCTGGAAGGCAACAATTTTGGACCTCAACGCTGACCTCGGCGAATCATTCGGCTCGTGGACCATGGGGGACGACGCCGCCATGTTCCAGCTGGTCACGAGCGCCAACGTGGCCTGCGGGTTCCATGCCGGCGACCCCGTCACCATGCTGGACAGCTGCCGCGCTGCGTACGAGCTGGATGTAACTGTCGGGGCACACGTGGGCTACCGCGACCTCGCCGGTTTCGGCCGCCGCTCGCTGGACATGTCCTTCGACGAGTTGTTTGGCGATGTGTTGTACCAGTTGGGCGCGCTCGACGGCGTGGCGCACGCCGTGGGTGCCTCCGTGGACTACGTGAAACCGCACGGCGCGCTGTACAACCGGCTGGTCCACGACGCCGAGCAGGCCTCCGCAGTGGTGGCGGCCGTGAACTCCTACGATCCCGGCCTGCCCATCCTGGGCCTGCCCGGGTCCGAGCTGCTGAAGCAGGCGAAGGAAGCCGGGCACCCGGTCTTCATCGAAGCCTTTGTGGACCGCGCCTATCAGGCCGACGGGACATTGGTGCCGCGGTCGCAGGAAGGTGCCGTCCTGCACGACGTCGACGCGATCGTTGAGCGGGCCGTGCGCCTTGCCACCAGGGGTGAAGTCGTGGCCCTGGACGGGACCGTGGTCCAGGTGCAGCCGGACTCACTGTGCATCCACGGCGACACCCCCGGCGCAGTGGGGATGGCAGCGGCGGTCAGGGCAGGGCTTGAAGCCGCCGGTGTGGAGCTGGAAGCGTTCGCCTAGCAGCACTCACCCGAAGATCAGGTGCGCCACCGTAAAGATCGCCAGGCCGGCCAAGGAGCCCACCACGGTTCCGTTGATCCGGATGAACTGCAGGTCCTTGCCCACCTGCAGCTCGATCTTCTGGGACGTTTCCTCGGCATCCCACCGGGCCACCGTATCCGTGATGACCGCGGCGATATCGGACCGGTAGGTACGTACCAGGTAGCCAGCGGCGTCGCCGATCCAGGCGTTCACCTTCCCCGCCAGTTCGGGGTCGTTGACCAGCCGGGAGCCGAAGTCGCGGACGGCTCCCTTGAACTTGATGGTCAGGTCGCTGTCCGGATCGTCAACGGCGCCCAGCAGTGCATTCTTCACCGTGCCCCAGGTTCGGGAGGCGAGTTCACGCACTTCGGGGTCCCCCAGGACCTGTGCCTTGATGTCCTCGGCACGGGCGATCATGGCCGGATCGTGCTGCAGGTCCTGGGCGAGGTCGTTCAGGTACTTGTCGATCTGCTGCCGGACCTGGTGGTTCTGGTCGGCCTGCACAGCGCGGACAAACTTCAGGATTTCCACGTAGACCTTGTCGCCCACCAGGCCGTCTACAAATTGCGGGACCCAGGTGGGGGAGCGGTCGGACACCAGATGGGTCACGGTCTCGTGGTTATCATCCACCCAGTCCGCAGCCCGGTCCACCAGCAGGTCCACCAGCTTGTGGTGGTGGCCATCGTGGAAAATCCGCTCGGCCATCCTGCCCACGGGAGGTCCCCACGGCGGAGCCAGCAGGTGCTTACGCACCATTCCCTCGATCACTGCCTGGACGTCGTCGTCGTTCAGGACCTTGAAAGCGCCGCGGATGACGGCGGCACCCTCCTTGGCCACGCGCTCAGCGCCACCCGGCGCGGCAAGCCACTCGCCCGCGCGGCGGGCGATGTTGACGCTGGCGAGCTTGTCCTGGACCACCTCTTCCGACAGGAAATTGGTTTCCACGAACTCGCCCAGCGAGGCGCCGATCTGGTCCTTGCGCCGCGGAATGATGGCTGTGTGCGGGATCTTGATGCCCATGGGGTACTTGAACAGCGCGGTGACGGCGAACCAGTCGGCCAGCGCACCCACCATGCCGCCCTCGGCGGCAGCCCGCACGTACTGGAGCCACGGATACTCCCGCTGCAGCGCGAACGCAAAGACAAAAACAACGGCCATGGCAATCAGCAGCGCCAGCGCCACGAGCTTCATCTTCCGCAGCGCTGCCGCCTTTTCGGCGTCACCGGCAGTGAGTTGCTGGCGGACGACGGCGGCACGCGCCTTTGTGCGGTCCCTTCCGGGAGGTGCCCCGGACGTTGCCGGCCTGGCGGGTGCTTCCCGGGTAGTTGGCTCAGAGTTCCCCTGCATGTGCCAAGCCTAGTCCCGCAGTCCGGGCCGGGTCCGCTACCGTGTCTGCATGACTACTGACGAGTCACTGCCGCAGCGGCCGCTGGTCTTCGCCCACCGCGGTTCGAGCGCCGCGTTCGCCGAACACACCCGCGCAGCCTACCTGCAGGCGCTGGCGGACGGAGCCGATGGCGTGGAGTGCGACGTCCACCTGTCCCGCGACCAGCACGTCATCCTCCTGCACGACGCCAACCTGGACCGTACTTCCGATGGAACCGGGCCGGCGGCGGAGCGGACACTGCGCGAACTCCGCCGCCTGGACTTTTCCTCCTGGAAGGGTGTTCGCATCCCTGAAATGTACGGGGCGCGCTCCGAGCAGTTTCTGACCCTTCCCGAGCTGCTGGAGATCCTCCGCCATGCCGGCCGGCCCGTGAGGCTTGCTATTGAGCTGAAGCATCCCAGCCCGTACCAGCTCAAGCTGGAGGACCGCGTGCTTGAGGTCCTCCGGACCGAGGGCTGGGAGGCGGCGGACTCTTCGGTGGATAACGTCTCGGTGACCTTTATGAGCTTCAGCCCGGAGTCCGTCCGCCGGCTCCTCCGGTCCGTTCCGCCGCAGTACGTCTGCCAGTTGGTGGACGACGTGGACGTGCGGGAACTCCGCGGGGAACTGGGCCTGGGACTGATCACCGGGGGCGCGATCGCGAACGTGATGAAAGCTGCCCAGCTGGAAGGGGAGCGGATCCTGGATGCCGGCGAAGCCGGACTGGCCGGCCCCGGTGTGGACTATGTCCGCCGGCATCCTTCCACCATCCTTCGATGGCTGGAGCGGGGCCGGCGGTTCCGGGTGTGGACCGTGGACACTGAACAGGACGTGTCGCTGTGCCAGGGACTGGGCATCCACGAGATCACCACCAACGTGCCCGCCCGCGTGTTGGGGCAGCTGCACATGGCGTCGCCGCAAGGAAGGTAGGGAGGCAGATGGCCGGGGAAGCTGCCGGCGCCGTTCCTCCGCTGTACCGCTGCCTGGAGCCGGTGTTCACCGACGCGGGGCTGGTGATGGGTGAGGCGGCCGCTTCCTGGTCCGGTCCCCGGCGGTGGTGGCGCGGTGCGCTGGACGTAGAAGGCCTGGCACTCGGTTCCGTGGGGGCTGCGGCCGCAGCTTTGAACTTCCTGACAGGAAGGCGGGGCCGGTTCGGCACCACTGCTGCCCTGGCCGCGGCCGCCTTCGACTCCTACGGCCACCTGCGCATTGACGGGCGTAAGATCCAGGGCTTCGCCCCGCTGTCCGGCTTCCGGCGTACCCGTGACGGTTGGATCCGGCTCCATGCCAACTACCCGCACCATGTGCAGCGGCTGATGCAGGCGCTGGACGCCACTACGGCAGACGGGGTGGCTGCAGCCCTCGCCGCCATGTCCTCGCTCGAAGCAGAAGCCGCGATCCAGGCCCGGGGAGGAATCGCCGCCGCCGTTCGAAGCCGGCAGGAGTGGCTCAACTCAGGCATGGGCAGCGCTGCCCGTACGGGGCCTTGGATCGACCTGCGCCTTGCCGGCAGTGGAAGTGCCGGGCCAAAGCCCAGGCACTTGCCCGGGGACGACCCATTCCGCCCCCTGGCCGGAGTGCGGGTGCTGGACTTGACCCGCGTCATTGCCGGACCCGTATCCACCCGGTTGCTGGGGTCGCTTGGCGCCGACGTCCTGCGGCTTGATCCGCCGGGCCTTCCCGAAATTACCGATCAGTTCGTGGACACAGGGTTTGGCAAGAGAAGCGCAGAGGCGGACCTGGCAACGCCCGGGAACCGGCACCTGCTGGAACAGTTGCTGGCCACCGCCGATGTTGTCATCACGGGGTACCGCCGCGGCTCCCTGAACCGCTTCGGGCTGGAACCGGAAATGCTGCTGGCAGTCCGGCCGGAGTTGGTGGTGGTCACGCTGGACAGCTGGGGAATCGCGGGGCCCTGGAGTGGCCTGCGCGGCTTCGACAGCATTGTCCAGGCGGCAACCGGAATCGCCGAACTTTACGGGGCAGGGAACCACGACGGCGAGTGGCAGCCGGGTGCGCTGCCTGTCCAGGCCCTGGACCATGCCACCGGGTATGGCGTGGCAGCGGCAGCGATCGCCCTGCTCGCCAGGCGCCGGCACAAGGGGCTTGGCGGATCGGCACGGCTGTCCTTGGCCCGCACCGCCGAGGAGCTTTTCGCATTGCCCGAACCCGGGCTGCCCCGACCCGAGCTACCCGCACCCGAACTGTGCACCATGGCCAGCACCTACGGGGAGCTGCGCTACGCGGGGCCGCCCCTCCTGGTGGACGGACAGCCGCTGGACTACCCCGGCCCGCCAGCAGCCTACGGAAGTTCCGCGCTCGCCTGGGCCTGACCGGTTTTAGGGCCCTGCCGCGCTTGTGATTGAGTGGAGGCATGCTTTTTCCCCGGTCCGGCCAGGCCCCCCAGAGCCTTTCCGCTGCGGCCATGAGTGCCCTCCTGCTGGCCAGCGCCATGAAACACTTCCGCGAGCCCCGGTTCTACCGCCAGGTGGTGCCGGACTACCTCTGCCTGGAGGACAGGGAAAGCGGTACGGAACCGCACCGTCATGGGCCGCTCGCGGTGATGACACGGGAGGAATGGATTGCCGTGAGTGGACTGCTGGAACTGGCGGCCGCCGTCGTAATCCTTGTCCCGCCGGCGCGCAAGGCAACGGCCACCGCCCTCACCGCCATGTTCGCCGTCTTCCTGGCCGGGCACGTCGACGCCCTCCGGCGGGCCTACAGCCCCGAAGGGACTCCCGCCGAGCGCACGGTGCACACGCTGCGGCTTCCGCTTCAGGTGCCGCTCATCCTGTGGGCCTGGAGCCTTCGAAAGCCTGCGCTGCGTCCCGGCAAGCCTGCGCCGGGAGCCTGGACGTGAAGCTCCTGCAGTCGCCTGCCGTTCGCGTGGGGCTTTCCATCAGTGTTGCCACCGGGCTGTACGGGGTCTCCTTCGGCGCCTTGTCCGTCACGTCCGGCCTGGACTTTTGGCAGACCATGGCACTGAGCCTGCTGCTGTTCAGCGGCGGGTCGCAATTTGCGTTCATCGGCGTGGTGGGTGGAGGCGGCTCAGGCATCGCAGCGATGAGCGCGGCCACGCTGCTGGGCATGCGCAACGGAATCTACGGCATGCAGCTCAACGCGCTCCTGCACCCCACCGGATGGCGCAAATACGTTGCTGCGCAGGTGACCATCGACGAGTCCACCGCCACCAGCACCGGGCAGACCGATCCCGCTGAACAGCACCGCGGCTTTTGGGCAGCGGGCCTTGGCATCTACGTGCTCTGGAATCTGTTCACTGCGGTGGGGGCGCTTGCCGGCAGCGGGCTGGGCGACCCGAAGCAATGGGGGCTTGACGGGGCGGCAGTGGCTGCTTTCCTGGCACTGCTCTGGCCCCGGCTCAAGGGCCGCGAACCGATCGCCATCGCGGTGGTTTGCGCGGTAGCCACGGTGGTGGCGGTGCCGTTCGTTCCGGCCGGCGTGCCGATCCTGGTGGCAGCCGTGGTGGCGGCGCTGATCGGCTGGTACAGCCACGGGCGCAGCGACGAGGGCCTGGAGCCGGATGTGGAGCCTTACCGGGAGCACCACCACCGCGGCGCGGATCACCGGCAAGCTGAAGGCCGGCAAGCGGAAGGCCGGGAGCGCGGCCAGGGCGTATCCGGAGTGGACACATGAGCCTCTGGATCTGGCTGCTCATTGCGTGCGCCTTGGCCTATGCCTGGAAGCTGATGGGGTACTTTGTCCCGGCCAAGCTTCTCGAGAACCCGCGGATGTCGAGGGTGGCAGGAACCATGACCATCGGGTTGCTGGCTTCCCTCACCTTGGTGAACGCCGTGGCGTCCGGGCAGTCACTTGCTGCGGACGCCCGCCTCGGCGCGCTCGCGGCGGCAGCGATCGCACTCGCGGTGCGGGCGCCGTTCCTGCTGGTGGTGGTGGTGGGTGCGGGAACTGCTGCCGTGCTCCGGATGCTCGGCTGGAACTGAGCCGGTACCGGGAACGTGACATCAGTCACTACCGTTGGGAGCGGCCAGTTGTAGGATGAAAGCGGCTATGCAGTTGGCCGCGAATGATTCCTATGAATGGCGACGATGGACAATCAACTGCATGCGGCCGGGGAAAGAGCCGGGCGGCCCCACTTCCACAAGAATGGCCGTCGCCGCGCAGGGCTTCCAGCCAAACGATTCTTTAAGCGTTTTGCGGGCTTGTCCGATGTTCCTGCCGAAGATCTTGAGGCGCTGTCAGAAAGCCTGCAAAGGGCAATGGACCTTGATCCTGCATCCCAGGTTCTGGCGCTGCGGGCCTTGGTGCGTGAAGAGCTCCGGGCCAGGGGCGCGGGCAGCAGCTAAGCCGGCCAGTCACGCTACTCCGTGCGCAGCGCCTTCGCTCGAATTTGAACCGACCGGATCGGATCGGCGCGCGCTTTCTTCAACGGCCATCTCATACCAGGCCTGCGCGCCGTATTCCGGTTCGGGAGTATCCAGGTTCTGGAAAAGGGCATCCAGCAGTTTTGCCAGTTCCTCCGCCGGCAGGGTGGGAAGAACTTCCTCTGGACCGCGCGGATCGGTGATGTAGTGCAGAAGCCTGGAACTGTTCATCACGATGCGGCCATCGGCCGGAGGTGCACGAACTGGGGCATGGATGGCTCCTTCTCGAACGAACAGAGAGGCTGGCTGCGTAACCCACTTGAAGTGTATTGCACCGACCCGGCGCCCACAATGGGGGAATCTGCCGCCCAAATCACGCTGCCCGGGCTCGTTTGAGCTGCCTGTCCGGAGTTATTTCCCAGGTGCAGGCCTGTCAGGGGAGCGGCGGCAGGGGAGCAGCAGGCACCGGCACATGGGCAGGGAGCGGGCGGCTGGGCCTGACAGTCCTGATGGCGTCCTCCACGAGGGCCAGGGGCCTGCGCCACGCATCGGATCCCGGTTCCATGGTGTCCACAACTCCAATGAGCATCGCCAGCAGCCGGAACATGTCCGTCATGGAGATGTCCTCGCGCAGGCTTCCCTGGCCTTGCCCGCGCACCAGCAGCACGCTGATCGATTCCATCAGTGAGCCCGTAATGCCGGTCAGCAGTTCCCTGCGGCCGGCAACGGCCCCGAGGAGGTTTGCGTCGTCGCTGGCGGCAGCCATCAGGGCTTCCAGGACCCGCAGCAGCCCCGCGGCGGCGTCGATATCTGCCAGGGCGCCGTCCACCACAGGATCAACGCTGAGCCGGAGCTGCCGGTTGAGGGCTGCAAGGACCAGCTCCTCCTTGTCCGAAAAGTTCCGGAACAGCGTGGCGGGCCCCACCCCTGCCGTTGCTGCGATGGTCTGGAGGGGAACATCCGGGCCGAACTCGCGGAAGCATTGGCGCGCCGCCGTGATGATCTTGTCCACGTTCCGCGCTGCGTCGGCGCGGAGGGGCTTGCGGGCGACTGCGAGGCTCATGCCAAAAGGTTAGCAACGGAGGTCCTGCCGTTCACCGTTACTGGAGGGTAGGGGGTTTTGTGACGGCGGCAGCGGTACGTTCCGCCTGCGTCCGCTCCTCCGCCATGGGACACTGGCCCTATGCTGCTTGCCTTTTCCGTTGCCCCCTCCGGTACCCCCGCTGAAGGTTCCCGGCCCGTGGACGCGTCCGTTCACGACGCCGTCGCCGCCGCGGTGAAAATCGTCAGGGATTCAGGCCTGCCCAACACAACAGACTCAATGTTCACCACCATTGAGGGTGAATGGGATGAAGTTTTCGACGTCGTGAAGCGGGCAACGGAGGCGGTGGGCCGCTACGGCAGCCGCGTATCCCTGGTCATCAAGGCCGACATCAGGCCCGGGTATTCAGGTGAGTTGACGGCCAAGGTGGACCGGCTGGAAGAAGCACTCGCCCAGGACGCTTCTTAAGGCTCGTGCCCGTTGGCACCGGCTCCCCGCTGTCTAAATCTCTGGACCCGCGGGGAGCCCCGTGCCAGACTGTGCCCATGTTCGAGCACAAGCCCCGGCCGGAGTGGATCGCCACCGAAAAGTTCCTGTCCGACGTCGTGGTCCATCCTGATCCGGCCCTGCTCCAGGCGGTGCAGTCCGCCGCTGAGGCCGGCATGCCGCCCATCGAGGTGGCGCCCAACGCAGGCAAACTCCTGAAGCTCCTGGTGCAGCTGTCCGGCGCCCGCAGGGTTTTGGAGATAGGCACGCTGGCGGGCTTCAGCACCATCTGGATGGGGCAGGGGCTGCCCGACGACGGCACGCTGGTGACGTGCGAATTCCTCCCTAAGCACGCTGAAGTAGCGTGGGCAAATATTGACTTCGCCGGGCTGGGACAGAAGGTGGAGATCCGGCTGGGACCTGCCCTGGACACGCTCGCCGCGCTGGCCGAGGAGGACCGGGACCCCTTCGACTTCATCTTCATTGACGCCGACAAGGAGAACAACAGCCACTACCTGGACTGGGCGGTGCGGCTCGGCCGGCCGGGCAGCACGGTGGTGCTGGACAACACCATCTGGGAGGGCGCGGTCCTGGACCCTGGCATGGATCCTGTTAACGCACCGGGGATCCTCGATGCCCTTAAGCTGCTGGGCGGGCACCCCCGTCTCGACGCCACCGTTATTCAGACCGTGGGCTCCAAAGGCTGGGACGGATTCGCGCTGGCGCGGATAAAGTAGGACGCTCCCCGGCATCCAAATGTCCGGGCCTCCATTAACTGCTAAGTATGCTTATAGTAATTGCCCGGTTGATCGGCAGCCGGATACGCAGCTTAGTGGAGGAAAATGATGAAAGCATCGCCCACCCTTGCCAGTAACCTGCAAATGGTGCTCACTGACCTCATTGAGTTGCACCTGCAGGGAAAGCAGGCCCACTGGAACCTTGTGGGCACCAACTTCCGCGACCTTCACCTGCAGCTGGACGAAATTATTGCCGCTGCCCGGCTGTTTGCCGATCAGGCAGCCGAACGAATGAGGGCCCTTCACGCCCTGCCGGACGGCCGCAGCAGCACTGTCTCTTCCGGCAGCCGACTGGAGGAATTCCCACAGGGGCTGACCAGCACGAAGGACACCGTCAAGCTGATCACCGGGCGGCTGGAGCGGACTGTCCAGACCATGAGGGATGTCCACGACGAAGTGGATGAGGAAGATCCCACCAGCGCTGACCTGCTGCATGCTGCCATCGAGCGCCTGGAACAGCTGGCCTGGATGGTCAATGCCGAAACCATGGCTGCCACGGCTTCGGTTACCGAACCCGCCTAGCGGATTTTCGCTTAAGCGGGCGGGGAATTGAAGCCGGCCGTTCACTCGAAGCCGGCAGCGGACTGGAGCGGTGAGGACAAAAAGGGGGCTGCTGCGGAATTCGCAGCAGCCCCTTTTCCAAAGCCGGATTATCGGGGACCTAATCCTTCTTGAAAGCGTCCTTGATTTTTTCGCCGGCCTGCTTCAAATCGGCCTTGGACTGGTCCATTTGACCTTCAGCGCGCAGGCTTTCGTCGCCCTTGGCCGCACCTGCAGTTTCTTTGGCTTTGCCGCCCATCTTTTCCGCGGCATTATCGATCTTGTCATCCAAACCCATGGTGATTCTCCCTTCGGCTGGTGGCCGGCGGACGATAATGCGCCGGTCATGCCTTTATGCTAACCAGCCAAAGGCGCCTTCAACAGGGTATGGAAAAGAACTCAGACCAGATCGGGCGCGCTGGCCACGATGTAGTCGGCGGCGGCGGGACCCGTCATGGACAAGTTGTTGCTGTCCGGATTGATCCCCTGGGCCTGCAGTGCCTCCCACAAGGCTTCCGGGGCCTGCAGTTGCTCTTTCCCGAGCAGGCACCAACTGGTGTAAAGCCCATAGAGCTCGTCACGGCGGAGGCCCAGCCCGGGCTCCCTGTCCGCGACGACGGCTTCAGCAATAAATTGTTCAAAATGGGTGGCAGGCATGTTCGCTCATTCGGGCTCGACCGTGTTGCCGCCGTATCTGCTTCAGCGGCCCTGCGCGGCCCCGGGGGGTGCCGAGCAGAGTACACATGAAACTATGGCAGGGTGGCTCACTTTGTCCAGTCGCGCGTCTATTCCCGGGATCGCGTCTATTCCCGGAATCGAGGGGGCCGACGGCGACTGGGGGGACTGGCCTCGGTCTCAGAAGAGGCCATCTCACCGCCGGCCCCGCCTTGTCCCCGGACCACCTTGTTGACCCGGGAAACTTCAACAGAACCTCTACAACAATTTTCCCCCATCTTGAAGGTCCTGCCTAGCCCCCGGGAACGACGCCCCGCGCCCGCCGTCCGTCGCTTGCATGAGGGCCGGCTGCCGCCTATTCCCTGCCGGTGCTGCGCCCACGGAGCTTGTCCCGGACCCTGTCCCGGTGCCGCTCTGCGGACTGGCCGGAACGCTGGCTTCTGTCTGCACTCTCGCTGGCATCTTCGTTCCGGCCGTTCTCTGCGCCGTTCTCTGCGCTGTACTTTTCGCGCAGTTCGCGCCCGTGCCGGATGTCCTCCTCCTCCTGCTTCTGAAGCTTCTCGCTCTTCTTGGTGTCCCGCGGCGGCAGCTGGATGGTTTCCTCTGCCTCGATGCCTGCCTGAAGCTGGCGGCCACGCTCCATTTCGGCGTCAAACTCGGCACCGAAGAGCAGGGACATGTTCAGGATCCACAGCCACAGCAGCATCACGATCACGCCGCCCAGGGCGCCGTAGGTCTTGTTGTAGTTTCCGAAGTTGCCTACGTAGAAACCAAAGGCAAGTGACGCGATCAGGAAGGCGAACAGCGCGATGCCCGAACCTATGCTCATCCACTTGAATTTGGGCTGCTTGACGTTGGGCGTGGCGTAGTAGAGCACGGCAATGATCACGATGATAAGCACCACCATCACAGGCCATTTGGCGATGTCCCAGATGCTGAGGAAAACACCGCTCAGTCCGATCAGGCCGCCTACCGCCTCGGCCACCGGGCCGCTGAGGACCAGCATGCCGGCAAGGATGGCGACGACGACAACGGCAAAGAGGGTAACCACCAGCATGGTGCCGCGCAGCTTGATAAACGGACGTCCCTCGTCCACTTCGTAGACACGGTTCATGGCCCGGCCGAAGGCCCCGACATAGCCGGAGGCGGACCAGAGGGCAGTGGCGAGACCGAGCACCAGCGTGAGCCCCGCAGCGGGTGCGTTGGCGAGATCCGAGACAACGCCGCCAACGGTATCGACGGTCTCAGCCGGGACAAATCCTTGCACAATCTGCAGCAGGGCATCCGTCGTTTTCTGCGGGTCCCCGAAGAGTCCGATCAGTGAAACCAGCGCCAATATGGCCGGGAACAGGGACAACACCCCATAGTAGGTGAGGGCCGCCGCGAGGTCCGGGCACTGATCCTTGCTGAACTCGCGCAGGGTCTTCTTGAGGATGTATATCCAGGACGGTTTGTCCACGTCCCTGGGGCCGTCCGGTTTCCGGCTGTCGTTCGGGTCCGGCGCCTGGCCTGCTTTGGCGGTGCTGGTTTCGGAAGAATCCTGAGTGGCCATGGGTTGTCCTCTCGCTAAGGGTGCAAAAACTGAGAGGCCGGCTCCGCGGGATGGCGGGGCCGGCCTGTCAGGGTGATGCTCATGCCTTGGGGTGCCGCGGTGGATGCTTACGTGTTTTGGACGTGGTCTTTGGCGTCGGTGGCGCGGTCTTTGACGTCGGTGGCGGCGTGCTGGCCTTCGGCTTTGACGTTCTGGACGCCGTCGGTAGCGGTGGCTTTGACGTTTTCCATGGCTTCCTGGGCTGGTTCCTTGAGGTCCTGGACCATGTCCTTGGCGGCGTCGGTGACCTGGGTGGCCAGGGGTTCGGCGGCGGTCTTGAGCTGCTGGGCTGCCTCGCGTTCCTTCTGGCTTGGCGGGATCAGGGACGAGACGAGCATCCCGGCGCCGAACGCGATCAGGCCGGCGGCCAGGGGGTTGCCCTGGGTTTTGGTTTTGACCTGGTCCGGGGTGTGCGAGATGGCTGTGCCGGCGTCACTGAGTTTGGCGCCGACGTTGTCTTTGGCGTCGTGCAGGGTGTCTCCGGTGCTGTGCAGGGCGCCGCTGGCGTGGCCGGTGCCCGAATGCATCCGGTCCTGGACGGTACTGCTGGCTGAGTCTGCTGCTCCCATGATCCTCTCCTTGACTCCGGTGACGGCGTCTTTGACTTTGTCGGTCTGGCGGTGGACGACGTTGGAGGGGGTGACTTTGTCGGCGACCGCGTCCACGTCGGTGCCCAGGCGGGCACGGGTGGCTTCTATGTCGGCACGGATTGCGTCCGGGTTATCGCTCATCGGTTTACCTCACCTGGTTTTAGGGTTGGGGGAATTTCGGAGAGTGTTTCTCCCGTTTGGGGCATGCCCTGGATCTGTTTGAGTTCCTTGCGCCCCATCGAGGCCAGGATGGCGGCGATGATCGCCCAGATGACGGCGACGATCACGGCGGCCCAGCCCAGCGGCATCAGGGCGCCCAGGGCGAACATCAGGGCCAGGGAGAGGAAGACCAAGACGAAGTGCCCGGCCACGCCGGCTCCGGCGAGCATCCCGCCGCCTTTGCCGGCCTTGGTGGCGGACTGTTTCAGTTCGGCCTTGGCCAGTTCCACTTCCTGGCGCATCAGGGTGGACAAATCCCGGGTCACATCACCCAGCAGTTCACCCAGCGATGCGTTGTCCGCCTTCACATGCGCCGCACCCGGGGCAGGCTCCGGAACAGAACTACTCATCAGAGCCCGCCTGACTGCCCGCCGGCCCGGCGGTCCCGGGCGAGGGGATCGTCATCCAGCGGATCAGCGGCAAGCCGGGGGTCACCAAGGGGGTCCTCGGCCGCACGGTTACCGGACCACGGTTCTTCTTCCACGAGGTCAGGACTGCCCAGGGGGCTGGCGGTGGCTGAAGGGTACAGGGTGCCGGAAGCCCCGTCGTCATAACCAGCCGTAGTGGTGCCAGGGGCGGGAAGCTGGACCGGCGGGGGCGGAACCGTCCCGCCGGCCGGAGCATAGCCCTCGCTGTACTGGTCGCCGTAGGGGCTGGAGTACTGGCCTGAGAGCCCCCTGCTGCCGGTGCCGGCCTGGCTTTCGGTTGCGCCGGCGGTGAGCCCGCGGGTGAGGCGGCCCGCCAGGACGCCCGCGCCCGCAGCGAGCAGGAGGAAAGTGCCCGGGCGGTTCCGGGCGAACCTCTGGACTTCGCCGAGCAGATCTCCGGGCTGCCTGTTCTCCAGCCAGGAAGCAACGGCCTCGCTGCGCTGGGCAGCCTGCCGGATCAGGTCACTGGCCATGCCCTGCTGATCGGGGGCATCAGCCATGCTCTGCAACTGGCTGGACATGGTACGGATGCCTTCGGCTGCCTTCTGCTGCTGCGTGCCGGCCTGGCTGGTCAGTCCCGACTTTGCCTGTGCCAGCAGGTCCTGCGCGCTGTACTTCGCCTCTGCGGCGACGTTGGCAACTTCTTCCTTAGCCGTTTGGGCCACGTTTTGCGCGGAGCCTGCGGCAGTCCGCGCCACATCTGCTGCTTCTTCCTTCGCTGCTTCCTTGCGGGACGTCCCGGAGGTGTCACCGGCGGGTGCCTCGCCGTATTGGGGAGTGGCAGCGGACGGGAAGGTGGCCGCGCTTCGCTCGTCCGGAATTCCTGTGGAGGCCGGCGGAGCCGTGTAAGCGGGATCCTCGGGCCATTGGTTCTCTGTCATCTTCGCTCTCTCTTTCCAAGAAGGCCGGTTGTTGATCAAGAACCAGCGATACTGGCCCTAAAATAATAAGCATGATTACTAATAAAAGGTAAGTACGCTTGCTAAGCGAGTTACGAACGGTTCCAAAAAGTCAGCCGGAACGGCTTCGGCCGGCCGGTCAAATCGAAATGGAAGTGGTGGGTAATTTGGAAATAGCTCCGTGGGTTTGGGTGTTGGTTGCCGTAGTCGTGGTGGTGCTGGTTGTGCTGCTGCTGCTCACAACAGGACGGCGCCGGAAGGCAATCCAGCAAAAGCGGGACGATGCACACCGCGAGGAGGCCGCGAAGATTCGCCGGGAGGCCGAAAACCGCGACCTTGACGCCCGTGAACGCGAGGCCAAGGCGGCGCGCGCCCGGGCAGACGCCGAGCAGGCGCAGGTTGAGTCGGCGCGGCTGCGCCAGCAGGCGGACCAGCAGGCATCAGAGGCCAAGTCACTCCGAGATGACATCAACGAACGGACGCGGAAAGCGGACGAGCTCGACCCTGACGTCCCAACGGACCGCCGGGACCGGAACAACCGCGACGGCGACCATCACGACGGCACCCACCATGACGGCGCCCACCATGACGGTGCTGCCGGGAGGGTGGCTGACGCGGCCCGTGGCACCGCTGCTGCCCACGACGGCGCTCACGACGGCGTCCGTGATGATGGTGTCCGTGGTGATGGCGTCCGGAATGACGGCTACAAGGATTCGGCCAGCCCGGCCGGGGGCAGCCATATCGACCGCGGCACCCATGGTGAAGGGGAAAAGCCCCGCTCAGGTATCTAGTCCAAAGCCCAACAGCGGGGTGGATTGCCGGTGGTGTGGATTACCGCGGCTTCAGGGCGGGGGAAGGGGCTACTCCTTCCCCCGTCCCCATGCCCTCCAGCAAATCAAAAACCGCCTCCACTGATGATTTCTTCGCTTCCCAGCCCAAAATCCGGCGCGCACGCCCGGTGTCCATGACCGGGACGCCGGCCGCCATCTCAACCCACCCGGAGTCCATGGGCAGCAGGCGGAGCTGCCAGGCGACGCCCACGAGTTTGTGGAGTAGTCCCATGGGGATGGGAAGGATTCTCCGCGCCCGAACGATCCGGGCAAGTTCCTGCGGCGTGAGCACCGGCTCCGCTGCGATATTAAAGGCGCCGGACGCCCGCTGGTCGATGACCCGCCAATAGGCTTCAGCGACGTCCTCGGCATGGACGGCCTGGAAAATGAGGTTGTCCGGGGCGGGCAGCAGGGGAATCCATGGCCTTTTGGGCAAGAGGCGGGGAATGAGCGGTCCGAGGAAGTACCGCCCGATCTCGCTCCCGGCGGCGCGCTGGAAAATGAGTCCCGGCCGGAGCCTTGCCACCGCGATACCTGGCTCGGCTGCGGCGAACTCGTCCAGCAGCTTTTCCTGTGCCGCCTTGTGCCGGCTGTAATGCGAGCCGGCCATGCCCTGCGCAGGCCAGGATTCATCCGCACGCCGGTCCTTGGTGGCCTTGCTGTAGGCGCCGATGGATGACGCGCAGACAACCTGTTTGACGCCGGCCAGGCGCGCGGCTTCCAGGACATTCGCTGTTCCAGTGACATTCGTCCGGTACAGCTGGTCCAGGTCCCTGTTCGGCTGGATCTGCCACGCCAGGTGCACCACGCAGTCAACCCCCGCCAGCGCCGATGCCAGCAGGGGCCGGTCACTGTCCAGGCCAATATCGAGCGTATGCCAGTCCACGCCGGCGTAGGGGGCGCGGGAAGTATCCGGCAACCGCCTGCTGATCCCCGTCAGCTGCACGCTCCCCGGCTTCCTGGTGAGCTGGCCCTGCAGGTTTCGCAGCAGGGCTGTCCCCGCATTTCCGCTGGCTCCGGTGATGGCGATGCGCATGACAAAAACTCCTTGGCAGGGGGTGCGGTTTCGTCTTACATGCCGAGCCTAATGCCGCGAAGGATTGTTTTATAAGCAGCCTTATGATTTCCTACTGCTAAGTCTTGCCGCAGGCTTTCGGAACCAGACCGAGGGAACCAACGACAATGCCCGAATCTTTCGCCGCGCTTGCCGTGGATACTACGCCCGTCCAGGAGCCATGCCTGGAACCTCCGAGGGAACACCGGCCTGCCAGCAAACAGGGGCGGCTTCGGGAGACCTTCGAAAATGACCTGGTCCTGGGCTACCTGGACCTCGCCGAGGCCCTCGCTGCCCGGTTTGAAGCGCGGGGCCGGGAACGTGCTGACCTGAACCAGGTGGCCTACCTTGGCTTGGTTAAGGCCGCCCGCGGCTTCGACCAGTCCAAAGGGGAGAGCTTTCCGGCTTATGCCGCGCCAACCATCGCCGGAGAGTTGAAGAGATACCTGCGTGACCGCACATGGGTGGTCCGGCCGCCCCGGCACATCCAGGACCTCCGTACCAGGATGTTCCGCGTGGAACCGGAGCTGGTGCAGGCGCTGGGCAGGAATCCCAGTGTGGACGAGCTGGCCTCCGAGCTGGGGGCCGACGCCGCCGAAGTCCAGGAGGCCATCTCGGCGTCGAGCAGCATGCACCCGGACTCCCTGGACGCAGCCAACCCGCACAGCGATGCCCCGTCCATCGGCGACCTGCTCGCCTGCCCGGAGACGCCCCTGGAGCGGCTCGAGGACCTGGCATGCCTGCGTGAGGCCATGCAGGACCTGGATGCCGCGGACCGGGAACTCCTGTACCGCCGCTATTTCTGCGAGGAAACCCAGGTCCAGTTGGGGAAGCGGCTGGGGATGTCGCAAATGCAGGTTTCGCGCCGGCTGGCCCGGGTGCTGGTGGAACTCCAGCGCCGTCTCTTGAACAACGGGCAGGTGGACAGCGCCCAGCCGGAACCGGACCGTGCGGCCGGCTCTTTCCCGTCCGCGCGGGGCACGGCCGGTCCGGCAGTTTCCGGCAAAAATCCGTCCCGCCGAACCACTTCCAGGGCCCGGAGCAGATAGCCCGCCAGGCCTGCCAGCGGCAGCGCCGGCACCGGCCAGGAGCCCAGTGCACTCCTATCTTGCCTGTTCAAAGCCTCCTCCTGTTATCGATCGAAAGGTGAGAAAAGCAGCAGCCTCTGTTTAGGAGCAGCAGCAGTGGGGAACGGAGGGGGTATGGGAAGCTCCGTAACCTCCAAGTTCCGCGCTGTCCTGTTCGACCGGGACGGGACCCTGGTAATCGATGTGCCCTACAACGGGGACCCCGGACGGGTCACGCCGATGCCGGGCGCCAAGGCAGTCCTGGACGCGCTTCGGGCGGACGGGATAGCCACCGGAGTCATCAGCAACCAGTCCGGAATCGCGCGGGGCCTGATTACCGCCCAGGATGTGGCCGGCGTCAATGCCCGGGTGGAGGAATTGCTGGGGCCCTTCGACGTGTGGGAGGTGTGCCCGCATTCAGAGCAGGACGGTTGCTCCTGCCGCAAGCCCGCTCCGGGAATGGTGCACAGCGCCTGCCGCAAGCTCGGCATCCAGGAATCAGAAGCGGCGCTGATCGGCGATATCGGCGCTGACGTCCGCGCCGCCGAAGCCGCCGGAGCAACCGGCGTCCTTGTTCCAACTCCCGTGACCCTGGCCGAAGAGGTAGCCGGGGCCCGGCTGGTGGCCGGGAACCTGGCCGAGGCCGTCTCTCTGCTGGCGGAGCACCCCTGATGGGCCGCGTCCTGGTGGCACGCCTGGACAGCATGGGCGACGTCCTCCTGGCCGGGCCGGCAGTACGGGCCGTTGCCAACGGGCGGTTCGCCGACGGCAGCCGGCCAAACCAGGTGGTGATGCTCTGCGGACGGCAGGGCGAGGCGGCAGCAGGAATGCTGCCCGGCGCAGCAGAGGTCTACAGCTGGGACAGCCCATGGATCATGAACCCCGCGCCCCGGATGACCGGCCCGCACGCCGACAGGCTCATCGAGTACGTCCGGAACTCCAGGATCACCGAAGCCGTCATCCTCACCTCCTTCCACCAGTCGCCCCTGCCGCTGGCTCTGCTGCTCCGCCTGGCCGGCGTGGAACGGATCACCGGGGCATCCACCGATTACGCCGGCTCCCTGCTGGATGTCCGCCTCAAGCCCGGTGAAGACTTTCCGGAAGACCAGCCCGAAGCCGAACGCGCATTGGGCATCGCCGAGGCGGGCGGATTCCGGCTCCCTGCCGGAGACGACGGAAAACTCCGCCTCACCTCCGTGCCCGACGTCAGGAACCTCGTGGGGGACGATCCCTACGTGGTGGTGCACCCCGGAGCAGCAGTCCCCGCCAGGGCGTGGCCGCCGCTGCACCATGCTGCCGCCGTCGAACTCCTGCAGGGCGCAGGGCGCCGCGTGGTGGTGACCGGCGGCCCCGGCGAGACATCGCTCACTGCCACGGTCGCTGGACCATCCGCCCTCGACCTTGGCGGCCGCACGGACCTGCATACCCTCGCCGGAGTGATGGCCGGGGCTGACGCGGTGGTCACGGGCAACACCGGGCCCGCGCACCTCGCCGCGGCCGTGGGCACTCCAGTGGCCTGCCTTTTTTCGCCGGTGGTGCCGGCCATCCGCTGGGCGCCGTACGGCGTCTCACTTGAACTGCTCGGCGACCAGAACGCCGCCTGCCGGATGTCCCGGGCGCGGGTTTGTCCCGTTCCGGGCCACCCCTGCCTTGACTCCGTATCACCCGAGGAAGTGGTGGCGGCCGTGGAACGGCTGATCGGCGGAGTGAGCTCCTTCAGCACCCACGTCAGCACCCGTAGAAAGGCCCGTAACAGATGAGAATCCTGCTCTGGCATGTCCACGGTTCCTGGACGGACGCGTTTGTCCGCGGCCGTCATGAGTACCTCCTTCCGGTCCTGCCGGGGGGTGGTGCCTGGGGACTGGGCCGTGCCGGCAGGGACTGGCCGGCGTCAGTGCGGGAGGTGGACCTTGGCTCGCTGGACGCGGAGGCTGTTGACGCCGTCGTCCTGCAGCGTCCCGAGGAAATCGATGAAGTTGCCCGGCTGCTGGGCCGGAGGCCGGGCGTTGACCTGCCCGCGGTGTACGTGGAGCACAACACCCCCAAGGGCGACTTTCCGTTCACCGGGCACCCGCTCGCAGACCAGCGGACCATCCCTCTGGTGCACGTCACCCACTTCAACAGGCTGGCCTGGGACAACGGATCCGCCCGCAGCCTGGTGATCGAACACGGGATCCCGGACCCCGGGCACCTGTACACGGGGGAGCTGCCCGAGCTGGGGGTGGTGGTTAACGAACCCATCCGCCGCGGCCGTGTCACCGGCACGGACCTCTTACCCGCTTTCGCTTCCGTTGCCCCGCTCCAGGTCTTCGGCATGAAGACCGATGGCCTGGCGGCCGCTGCGGGAATTGAAGAGTCCCGGCTCACAGTCCGGGGTGACCTTAAAACCAGGGAACTTCACCGGGAACTGGCCCGCTGCCGCGTCTACGTACACCCGATGCGCTGGACTTCCCTGGGGTTGTCCCTGCTGGAAGCCATGCACCTGGGAATGCCGGTGGTTGCCCTGGCCACCACTGAAGCGCCGCGGGCGGTGCCGCCGGAGGCCGGCGCAGTGTCCGCCGATATCGATGAGCTGTTCCGCTGCGCGCAGCGGCTGGTCGCCAATCCGGATGAAGCCCGACGGCGGGGCGTTGCCGCCCGGGAGGCGGCACTGGAACGCTACAGCCTGGGCAGGTTCCAGGACCGCTGGGATGAGCTCCTCGCGGACCTGGACGGCCGGCTCCGGCACTCCGACAGCGGACGCTTGGAAGAGAAGATCCTTGTTCCGGCGCGAGAGAGGAAAACGCCATGAAGATCTCCATGATTTCCGAGCACGCCAGCCCGCTGGCGGCGTTGGGCGGAGTGGATGCCGGCGGCCAGAACGTGCACGTTGCCGCGCTGTCCGAAGCACTTGCCAAGCGGGGCCACCACGTCACTGTCTACACCCGCCGGGATGCAACGGAGCTCCCGGAGCGGGTCCGTGTGGGGCGCCGGCTGGAGGTGGTCCACGTGGACGCGGGACCCGCCCGGCACGTCCCCAAGGACGAGTTGCTGCCCTACATGGGCGAGCTTGCCGACGGTGTGGCCAGGGACTGGAGCAGGCGGCCGCCTGATGTGGTGCACGGGCATTTCTGGATGTCCGGCCTGGCAGCCCTGGACGCTGCCCGGCGGCCGGAGCAGGGCTACCGCGTTCCCGTTATCCAGACCTTTCACGCCCTTGGCACCGTCAAGCGGCGGCACCAGGGCGCGGAGGACACCAGCCCGGCTGAACGCCGCTGGCTGGAGCCCGGAGTCGGGCGTTCCGTGGACCGCATCGTGGCCACCTGCTCAGACGAAGTTTTCGAACTCAAAGCCATGGGCATCAACACGGGCAAGATTTCCATTGCCCCCTGCGGGGTGGACCTCAGCTTCTTTTCCGCCGACGGTCCGGCGGCGGCCAGGCAGCGCAAGCACCGGATCCTCTCCGTGGGCCGCCTGGTGCCGCGCAAGGGGGTGGACCTGGTGATCCGGGCCCTGCCCTACCTCCAGGACGCGGGTTTCGAGGACGTCGAACTCCTGATTGTGGGCGGCGGCGCGGACTCGGGTGTGCTCCACGCCGACCCGGAGGTCCGCCGCCTGCTGCAGCTTGCCGGGGAACTGGGGGTTTCAGACCAGGTGAACCTGCAGGGCCAGGTGTCACGCGGCGAGATGCCCGGGATTTTCCGCAGCGCCGACGCTGTGGTGTGCGCACCCTGGTACGAGCCGTTCGGCATTGTCCCGCTGGAGGCCATGGCCTGCGGCGTCCCTGTGGTTGCCGCCGCAGTAGGCGGCCTCCGGGACACGGTGGTTGACCACGGCACCGGGCTGCACGTGCCGCCACGGGACCCGGAGGCCATTGCCTCCGCCCTGGCCCTGCTGCTGGAGAACCCGGCCCTGCGGACGGAGCTTGGCACTGCAGGCAAGCGGCGCGCACGGACCAGGTACTCCTGGGACCGGGTGGCCGCCGAAACCGAAAAGGCCTATCAGCTGGCGGTGGCTGGCGCTGCCGCCGGCGTTGTCCCGATGGAAGGAGCAGCACTGTGACTGCGGAATGGTCCCTTCGTGAAGCCGACCTGCCGGTCCTGGCACGGCCGGCCCCCCTGCCCGCGGTGCTGCCCGGCGCCACCTTTGCGGATCCGGACAGTGCGGAGGCCGTGCGCAGGCACCTGGACAACGTGGTGCCCGCCCTCGATTCCCTGCGGAGCCAGTCCGGCCGCCTGGCGGCCTGGGGCGTTGAACTGGCACAGCGCCTGCTCCGCGGCCAGCGGCTCCTCGCCGCCGGAAACGGCGGTTCAGCTGCGGAGGCCCAGCACCTTACAGCGGAACTGGTGGGCAGGTTCGACGGCGAGCGCGTTCCGTTCTCGGCCATCTCGCTGCATGCGGAATCCTCGGCAATGACCGCCATCGCCAATGATTACGGCTACGACGACGTCTTCGCCCGGCAGGTGCGCGCCCACGGCAGGTCCGGCGACGTCCTGATGCTCCTGTCCACCAGTGGCAAGAGTCCCAACCTGCTGCGGGCTGCCGAAGCCGCATCCCGCCTGAACGTCACCACCTGGGCGCTCACGGGGGCCGGTCCCAATCCCTTGTCCGACGCCTGCGACGAGGCGGTGATGGTTGACGCGCTCAACGCCAACGCCCAGGAGGGGCACCTCATCGCCCTGCACGCCGTCTGCCGCGCCTTTGACCTGGAAGTGGGCCGGCGCGGCTCCGCTGATCCGCTGGCCCTGACAAACCTTGGTGTGCAAAACCAGGGCCTGCAGAATCGTGGTGGTGTGGCATGAGGATCGTGGTGGTGGGCGATGTGATGCTGGACGTGGACCTGTCCGGTGAAGCTACGCGGCTGAGTCCGGACGCGCCCGTCCCTGTGGTGGACGTGTCCGGCGTCAAGCGCCGTGCCGGGGGAGCCGGCCTGGTAGCCCGGATGCTTGCCGAGGACAACTGGCCCGTCACGCTGGTGACGGTCCTGGGTGATGACGACGCCGGCCGGCAGCTGGCAGCACATCTGGCCGGAGTGCGGCTCGTCTCTGGTCCCAGTGGTTATCCCTCGCCGGTCAAGACCCGGGTCAGGGCAGGCTCCCATCCCGTGGTCCGTTTTGACCAGGGGTGCGAAAAGACGCCCGTTCCGGAGGTCAGTCCGGCCATGCTCCGTGCAGTGGAGAAGGCCGGCGTGATCATTGTGGCCGACTACGGCCGCGGCCTGGCGGCCAATCCGCAGTTGCGGGAGCTCCTGGCCCGGCTGGCGGACCAGGTGCCCATTGTGTGGGACCCCCACCCCGCCGGGCCGGATCCGGTGCCGGGCGTCGCCGTCGTCACGCCGAACCTGGCTGAGGCGCGAAGGGCCGTGCAGTCGCGCGGCCGGAAGGAAACCGGGCCAACCTCGGATCCTGCCGCCGCGGCCGGCGGGATCCTGCTGGCGGAATGGGGCAGCAGAGCTGTCCTGGTGACGAAGGGCGAACAGGGTGCTGTCCTGTGCCGGCCCGGCCGCAGTCCGGAACCAGTTCCCGCTCCGCGGGTGGAAGCCGGTGATCCCTGCGGGGCCGGAGACAGGCTCTCCGCCAGCCTTGCCGTGCACCTGCTCGCCGGCCGGGAGCTCGACGAAGCCGCGGTGCTTGCTGTCCACGACGCCGCGGATTTCCTGGCCAACGGCGGGGTATCTGCCCTCCCCGATGCCGGGGAGCCTGCGCCGGTCCAGCGCCGCATCAGCGACCCCCTGCTGCTGGCCCGCGCCGTGCGCGAACGCGGCGGCAAGGTGGTGGCCACGGGCGGCTGCTTCGACCTGCTGCATGCCGGGCACGTCCGGTCCCTGGCAGCAGCCCGCGAACTGGGGGATTGCCTGATCGTATGCCTGAACTCGGACGATTCCGTGCGCCGGCTGAAAGGCCCGGAACGGCCCATCATCGGCCAGCATGACCGCGCCGAGCTGCTCCTCGCCATGGAATGCGTGGACGCTGTGATGGTTTTCGACGAAGACACCCCCGAGGCTGCCCTGGAACGCCTTCGCCCGGACCTCTGGGTCAAGGGCGGCGACTACAAGGGCGCCAGCCTGCCGGAGGCTGCCCTGGTGGAGAGCTGGGGCGGACGCTGCGTTACCGTCCCCTACCACCCGGCACGTTCCACCACCGGCCTGGCCGATGCGCTCGCCAAGGTCAGCTGACAGCCGAGATGAGTTCACGGCAAAGGTGAGCCCAGCGCAAAGGTGAGCCACCGGCCCAACCAGAAGTTTTGTTTTCCCGATTGAAAGGAACACCATGACTGCAGATTCGAAATCACCCGGACGCGTGCTCGTGACCGGAGGTGCCTCCGGACTGGGGGCCGCCGTCGTCGACGCCGTCCTGAAGGCAGGCGGCACCCCTGTGGTGCTGGACCGGGACATCAGCAATGTGTCCGCCGTGAAGGCTTTCGAAGTGGACGTCTCGGACCGGCTGGCCGTGGAGGCCGCTGTCAAGGAGGCCGCGGAATCGCTCGGCGGGCTTGAGGCTGTGGTGACGGCGGCAGGCATCGACCGTTGCGGCAAGCTGGCCGACGTCGAGGCCACGGAATGGGAAAAGGTCATCGGGGTAAACCTGATGGGCACCGTCTCCGTGGTGCGGGCGGCCCTGCCTTACCTCAAGTCCTCCCACGGCAGGGTGGTGACTATCGCCTCCACCCTGGGCAAGCGTGCCGTGGCCGACGCCACCGCCTACTGCGCATCCAAGTTCGGAGTGGTGGGCTTCAGCCATGCACTGGCTGCGGAAACCGGCGGAGACATCGGGGTGACCACCATGATCCCCGGCGGCATGAAGACGCGCTTTTTCGACGACCGCACCGAGCAATACAAGCCGCAGGATGATTCACGGCTCAACGACCCCGCCAACGTGGCCCAGGCAATCCTTTTTGCGTTGTCCCAGCCCGCCGGGTGTGAGGTCCGCGAAATGCTCATCTGCCATGAGGAAGAGGGCTCCTGGCCCTAAACAGAACGGACCCATGACGGAACCGACGGGAGGAACATCATGCCCAGCATTGCCACGGATACCACTGCACAAGATTCCACTGCACACCATTCCAGCGCACAGCGGGAACCAACGGACAACAACGGCATCACCATCCGCAACCCACGGACGGGTGAGGTCCTGTGGACTGTCCCGGAAGCGGAACCGGCTGCGGTGGCCCATGCCGTAGAGGTGGCGCGCAGCGCTGCCGCCGAATGGGCCTCCACTGCGCCGGCAGAGCGGGCAGCCGCCCTCCGGAAAGCGGCCAAGGCACTTGAGGCAGCCGCGCGGGAACTGGCCGAGTTGAACTTCAGCGAAACGGGCCGGCCGGTGGAGGAGTCCCTCGCCGGCATCGGCGCGGGAATTTCCACCCTGGAACAGTATGCCGAGCTGGGTCCTGTCCACCGCGGGCACAGCCTGCGGGGCAACCGGCTCGCCGCCGACTACACCGTGGCCGAGCCCCGCGGCGTAGCCGTCCTCCTGACCCCCTGGAACGATCCGGTGGCGGTGGCGTGTGGCCTGATCGGCGCCGCGCTGGTCAGCGGCAACACCGTTGTGCACAAGTCGAGCGAACGCTGCCCCCGGCTGGGTGAAGCACTGGGCGAAGTCCTTGCGCCTGCCTTTCCGCCAGGGGTGTTCCAGACGGTGTCCGGCGGCGCGGGAGTGGGTGCCCTTCTTGCCCAGTCCGAGGTGGACGTGATCGCGCATGTCGGCTCGAGTGCAGCCGGTGCGCGGATCGCGAGGGCCGGCGCGCTCACGGGAGCCCACGTCATCCGGGAGAACGGCGGCAACGATCCGCTGCTGGTGGACCGCGACGTTGACCCCGGGTGGGCAGCCGGGCAGGCCGCGATTGGTGCCTTCAGCAACAGCGGCCAGATCTGCGTGGCAGTGGAGCGGATCTACGTCCATGAGGACATCGCCGCCGAGTTCTGCGCGGCCCTGGAAGCCGAAGCGGCGCTTCGCAACACCAACGGGACTGTGGCGCCGCTGGTGGATCTCCGGATGCGGGACGAGGTCCATGCCCAGGTGGCGGACGCGCTCCGGCAGGGGGCGCGGGCGGTGGAGGGTGGCGCCCTTCCGGACGGCCCGGGCTCCTTCTACCCGGCTACGGTCCTGCTCAACTGCACCGACCGGATGCAGGTCATGACCGAGGAAACCTTCGGGCCCATCGCGCCGGTGCAGGTGGTGAAATCGTTCGATGACGGGCTGCGGCTGGCGTGCAGCGGCAGGTACGGCCTGGCCGCCACAGTCCTGAGCGGCAACATCGCTCACATCCAGCAGGCTGTGGCGGCCCTCCCGGTGGGCACCGTCAAGATCAACGAAGTGTTCGGCGGCGCCCCGGGCGGCGCGGCCCAGCCGCGGGGCGAAAGCGGCGCCGGCTTCGGCTATGGTCCGGAGCTCCTGGACGAGTTCAGCCGCGTGAAAGTGGTGCACATCGCGGCGCCGCTGGCACTTTCCGATAGTGCGGCCGCGGCTGGCCGGGAGTCCGCTGGTGCCGGCGAATCCGCGGCTGACGAGCGGGACAGGTCATGAGCCTGGACCCGGCAGACCTGCCCGTTCACCCCGACAACCTGCGGCTGGACCCCGCCCTGGTGGACCTGAGCAGCCAGCGGGCATTATCCGACTGGCTGCCGGGGCGCCTCGCGGCCGAAGAACCCGCCATCCTGGTGATCGGCGACCTCATGCTCGACGGCTGGTGGAGCGGCAGCATCGAACGGCTGTGCCGGGAAGCGCCGGCTCCGGTGGTGGATATCCACGTCCGTGAATCCGTTCCCGGCGGGGCAGCCAACACCGCCATGAACCTGGCTGCCCTCGGGGCCCGGGTGTCCGTGGCCGGCATCATCGGAACGGATGACGCCGGCGAGGACCTGCGCAGCCAGCTCGTAGCCGCAGGCATCGACGTGGCCCACCTGCACAGCCACCCGGACATGGTGACCACCACCAAGATCAGGATCAGCAGCGGGGGCCAGGTAATGCTCCGCCTCGACGACTCCGCCAAGACGGTGCCGGGCGAGGCGCTGGCCGCACTCGCCGCTTCGGTGCGCGCCGCCGTCGAACACCAGGGCGCGGTGCTGGTGTGCGATTACGGCAACGGCGTGCTGGCCGATCCCGTCCGCAAGGGGCTGATCGAAGCCCTCGGGAAGGCCCCGGCTCCCGGTGGGAACCGTCCGCTGCTGGTGGTCGACTCCCACGATCCCCGGCCCTGGGCGCCGCTCCACCCGGACCTGGTGACGCCCAACGCGCAGGAAACGGCGCGGATGCTGGACCTCCGGCTTCCGGACGGCCAGGACAGGGCGGAAGCGGTCAGCCAGCACGCGCAGGAGTTGCTGGACGCCACGGGTGCGGGTGCCGTGGTGGTCACCCTGGACCGGGACGGCACCGTGCTGTTAAGGCCCGACGGCGTCACCCACCGTACGTGGGCCCGCCCGGCAGCCGAAAAACAGGCTTCCGGTGCCGGCGACACCTTCGTGGCGGCGCTGACGCTGGCGCGTTCGGCCGGGCTGCCGCTGACGGCGAGCCTTGACCTTGCCCAGTCGGCCGCGGACGTGGTGGTGCACCAGCCGGGTACGTCCGTCTGCAGCACAGGCCAGCTGAGCCGCTACCTGAAGGCCTTCGCCGACACCGCACTTGGTGCCGACGAACTGGAACGGCAGCTGGAGCTGCACCGGTCGCAGGGCCAGCGCATTGTCCTCACCAACGGGTGCTTCGACGTGCTGCACAGCGGCCATACCCGCTACCTCAACCAGGCAAAGCAGCTGGGTGACGTCCTGGTGGTGGCGCTCAACAGCGACGAATCCGTCCGGAAACTCAAGGGCGCGGGCCGGCCCATCAACGCGATGGCGGACCGGGCCGCCGTGGTGGCGGCCCTGAGCTGCGTGGACTACGTGACGGTGTTTGACACCCCCACGGCGGCGCCGCTGATCCGGCAGCTGCGGCCCGAGGTCTATGCCAAAGGCGGGGACTACACCCCGGAAATGCTGGCGGAGACGCCCGCCGTGGAGGAATACGGCGGCCGGGTGGCCATCCTGGACTATGTGGCCGAGCGGTCCACCACCGCAGTGGTGAAGCGGATCCGCGAGGGCGAGGGAGCCGTGCCCGGCAACTAAGGTTGAACCATGATTGAAGCGTGGCACGGGTAATGGCAAAAGGCGGAAGGTCAGGCGGCCGGAACAGCAGCCGCGCGGTTGCCGGCGTGGTGGATTTGCCCGCGGGTTCCCGCCCGAGCGGACCCGTTGAAGGCGTGTACTACATCGACACCGGGGACTGCGAGCTGATCGCGGACCAGGACAACTCCACCGGCTGGCTCCTGAAGATCAACGGCGTGATGAGCTCGCACATCGACCTCGCGGATCCGCTGTTCCTGGACTTCGAGTACATGCGGTGGATGGCCGCCCTCATCGAGTCGCGCTGGCCGCCGTCGGCTGTTTCGGGGACCAGGCCCAAACTCCGCGGCCTGCACCTGGGCGGCGGTGCCTGCTCGCTTGCCCGCTACTTCCACGCTGTCTATCCGGAAGCCCGGCAGGTGGTGGTGGAGCTGGACGGCAAGCTCGCGGAGTATGTGCGCGGCTGGTTCGACCTGCCCAAGGCGCCGCTGCTGCGCCTGCGGGTGGGGGAGGCCCGCGAGGTCACCGAAACGCTGACCCCGGAAACCCGCGATTTCATCATCCGGGACGTTTTCGCCGGTGCCCTCACCCCGCGTGCACTGACCACCGCAGAGTTCAACCAGCACGTCAAACGCGTCCTGGCACCCGGCGGAGTCTACGTGGTGAACTCGGGCGACGCCCCGGATCTCAAGAACGCCCGCGAGGACGCCGCCACCATCGCGGCCGCCTTCAAGCACACCGTGATCATCGCGGACCCCGCCATGCTCAAGGGCCGCCGCTACGGGAACATGGTGATGGCCGGCAGCGACGTCCCCTTTGGAGATGACCCGAAGCTGCCCCGCCGCCTCCTGGGCGGGGCCGTTCCGGCCCACCTCTGGGACGACGCCCAGGTCCGGGCCTTCGCCGCCGGCTCACCGGTCCGCCACGACCCGCCGGCGGCCTAGTTTCAACTACCTGCCGGCTTCCCCCGGCCCAGCAGCCAGTCCCGGTGCTCCGCCATCTGCTCCCGCAGCGCCTGCACCACGGCAGCCACGGCCGGGCGCCGCATCGAATCGGGCCGCAGCACCATCCAGTAGGGCAGCAGTTCGGCGATCTCGGCGGGCAAAAGGCGCACCAGGTCCTCGTGCAGATCACCCATGAAGCAGGGCAGGAAACCAATCCCGGCTCCTGCCCGGGTTGCCTCCACATGGACAAAGACGTTGGTGGATGTCAGGCCGTCGCGCATGGCGGGCACCAGCCGCCGGGGCGCGTCGAGATCGTCCACCTGCAGCATCGAGTCCACGAAATAGACCAGCGGGTGTTCATTGAGCCCGGCCACGGTAGCCGGCGTACCGTGCTCTGCCAGGTAGGCCCGCGACGCGTACATCCCCAGCATGTAGTCACCCAGCCGCACGGCCTCGGCCCGGTGCACCTGCGGTTCGCCCACCACCACTTCGATGTCCAGCCCGGAGCGCTGCTGCAGCGCCCGCCGGGTCATGGTCACCACCTCCACGCTCAGGCCGGGGTGTTCGCGCCGCAGCCGGGCCACCGCCGGCGCGGCGATGTACGCGCTGAACCCGTCCGTCGCCGTCATGCGCACGACGCCGGTGATCGGATCGGGTGCCTGCCCGGCGGCTCCCAGCGTGCCCACCACAGCCTCCACCTGTTCGGCCACCTGCACGGCCCGGGCGCCAAGGTCGGTCAGCTCCCAACCTCCGGTGGCTCGAGCCAGGACCCTGCCGCCAAGCGCCTTCTCCAGTGCGGCTATCCGCCGTGAGACGGTGGTGTGGTTGAGACCCAAGGCCTGCGCCGCCGTCGTAAATTTTGCGGACCGCGACACCGCGAGAAGTACCAGCAAGTCATCGGGGTTGGCTTTCATATCTGCAATTCTGCACACACTTCGTGCTTGATTGGTTATTGAAGCTCGATGTCTGTGCAGTAATACTCAGTGAAGCCATTAGTGCTGGAGATCACAGCACGTGTCATCGTGGACACTAAGGAGAGACCCCATGAGCGTTGAACAACGCCCGGCGGATAATACTGCCGGACCTGCATCCAAAGGATCCGGACTAAAAAAGATCGTGGCCGCCTCAATGGTGGGCACGGTGGTGGAGTGGTACGAGTTCTTCCTCTATGCCACCGCCGCCACGCTGGTGTTCGGCAAGTACTTCTTCCCGGCCACCGGGAACGAACTGGACGGCATCATCCAGGCCTTCCTCACCTACGCCGTCGGCTTCGTGGCACGTCCCTTGGGCGGCATCGTCTTTGGCCAGATCGGCGACAAGCTGGGCCGCAAGCCCACGCTGCAGCTCACCATCGTCATCGTGGGTGTGGCCACCTTCCTCATGGGCTGCCTGCCCGGCTTCGCCGACATCGGCTACCTGGCACCGGCCCTGCTGGTGGCACTGCGCTTCATCCAGGGCTTTGCGCTGGGCGGCGAATGGGGCGGAGCCGTCCTGCTGGTTGCCGAGCACAGCCCCAACAAGTCGCGCGGCTTCTGGTCCAGCTGGCCCCAGGCCGCCGTGCCGGTAGGCAACCTGCTCGCCACGCTGGTGCTGTTCATCATGTCCACCACACTGAGCAGCGAGGCATTCCTCGGCTGGGGCTGGCGTGTGGCATTCTGGCTCTCCGCCGTGATCGTCTTCGTCGGCTATTACATCCGCACCCACGTCACCGAAGCCCCGATCTTCCTCGAGGCCAAGGCCCTGGTGGAGAAGGAGCAGGCGGTCAGCTACGGCGTCTTCGAAGTTGTCCGCAAATACCCGAAGGGCATCTTCCAGGCCATGGGCCTGCGGTTCGCGGAAAACATCATGTACTACCTGGTGGTCAGCTTCGCGATTGTCTACCTCAAGACTGTCCACAAGTACGACACCTCCTCGCTCCTGCTGGCCCTGCTGATCGCCCACGTCATCCACTTCCTGGTCATCCCGCAGGTGGGACGCCTCGCCGACAAGTTCGGCCGCAAGCCCGTGTACCTGTTCGGTGCCATCTCCGGTGCGGCCTGGCCGTTCTTTGCCTTCCCGATGTTCGATACCCGCAGCCCGGTGGTCATCGTGGCAGCTGTGACCATCGGACTGTGCCTCCACGCGTTTATGTACGCCGGCCAGCCCGCCATCATGGCAGAACTGTTCCCCACCCGCATGCGCTACTCCGGCGTCTCGCTCGGCTCCCAGGTGACCTCCATTTTCGCCGGTTCACTGGCGCCGCTGCTGGCCACCCAGTGGCTGAAGGACACCGGTTCGTGGGTGCCCACCGCCATCTACCTGGTGGTGGCCTGCGCCATCACCTCGGTGGCCGTGCTGAGCCTGCGGGAGACCAAGGGCATCGCCTTGGAGGACGTGGACAAGGCCGACGCCGCCCGTGAAGGCCTGCTCCCCGCCAGGACCCGCTGAGCTGCTTGAGCAGCCGTACTGTCTGTTGGACGAGCGCAAGGAAACTGCAATGGAAAACACTTTGAACGGCCGTAAGGCACTGGTCACCGGGGGAGCGAGCGGAATCGGCGCCGCGTGCGTCAGGGAGCTGGCGGCGCGGGGAGCGAAGGTGGTGGTGGCCGACGTCGACTCCGCCGGTGCCGCCGCGCTCGCCGACGAGGTGGGTGGCACGTCCTGGGCAGTTGACCTGCTGGACGTGGACTCGCTCGCCACCCTGAGCCTGGACTGTGACATCCTGGTGAACAACGCCGGGATCCAGCGCATCAGCCCCATCGAGGAGTTTGATCCGGTGCAGTTCCGCCGGATCCTCGCCCTGATGCTGGAGGCCCCGTTCCTGCTGATCAGGGCCGCGCTGCCGCACATGTACACCAACGGGTTTGGCCGCATCATCAACCTGTCCTCCGTGCACGGGATCCGGGCTTCGCCGTTCAAAAGCGCGTATGTTTCCGCCAAGCACGGCCTGGAAGGGCTGAGCAAGGTGACGGCACTCGAAGGCGGCGACCATGGCGTCACGTCCAACTGCATCAACCCTGGCTACGTCCGGACGGCACTTGTGGAGAAGCAGATCGCGGACCAGGCCCAGGTGCACGGCATCCCCGAATCCGAGGTGCTGGCCAAGGTGATGCTCACCGAGTCTGCCATCAAGCGCCTGGTGGAGCCTGAGGAGGTTGCCTCCCTGGTGGCCTGGCTGGCCTCCGACCATGCCGGCATGGTCACCGGTGCCAGCTACACGATGGACGGCGGCTGGTCGGCCAGGTAACTCAGTCCAGCTGCCGCAGTTGCCGGTGGTCATAGAACACAACTCCGTGGGCGGTTTTTACGCCCACGGAGTTTCTCTGTTGCACCACCACTATTCCCTCGCAACGGCCACTGAACGGATCGTCGCCCACTACTGCGTCCCCGATTTTGTAAGGGGACCTGGGGGTGAGCGTGGCCCTTGCCCGGTCCCACGCTCTCGCTGCTGCAGTGGCAAGGCTGATGGGCTGGCCCATGCTGGCCGGGTCGGGGACAAAAGTCTTCACCATGCGTACCAACTCCTTGCGGGCGGCAGCGAAGCCACCCACTGGCGGTGCAGGTTAACCGGAACGCTCCCAGCAGAGGGCGGCCCTCCCATTCCGGCTGGCACCTTACGCCAAAGCTATGCGCTATTCACACCAGTCACACCAGTAACATGTACTCGCTTTTTCAAGGGGGTCATACCCGCTTGGGCCGGCTGCGCGGAACTCAAGGGATCCATGCCGGTCAGCGCTGTCCGTTAACGATCTCTTCCGCATTCTCGAAGGCCCAGGCGACCAGCGGAACCAGCAGGCCACTCAGTTCGTAGCCGCGCTCCGTGAGGCTGTAATCCACCCGCGGCGGGATGACCGGCTGGGCCTTGCGGCTGACCAGGCCGTCACGTTCAAGCGTCTTGAGGGTCTGGGCCAGCATCTTCTCGCTGACGCCCTCGGCCCGACGCCGCAGTTCACTCCACCGCTGCTCGCCCTCGGACAACGCGAGCAGGATCAGCACGCCCCATTTGCTCGTGATGTGGTCCAGCACGGTCCGGCTGGGGCACCCGGCCGGGAAAACGCCGTCGGCCAGGGCCACGGGAAGGGGTGCGGCATGCGCAGGAGCGGCAGTACTTACTTCCATGCCAGTACCTTACCTTAAAGTGCGTACTCTCTTTCGGGAAGTAATCGGAAAGGAGCGTGGTTGTGCTCTTTGACCAACCCCCAACGGAAGGAAATCATGAGCATCGTCGTTACAGGCGCAACCGGCCAGCTGGGCCGTCACGTAGTCGAGGCACTGCTGGAGCGCAATGTTCCCGGGCAGGAGATCGTGGCCACCGGGCGCTCCATCGAAAAGCTGGCAGACTTCGCGGCGCGCGGCGTCCAGGTTAAGGCCATGGACTACGCGGATCCCGCTTCGGTGGCCGCCGCCCTCCAAGGCGCTGCCAAGGTCCTCCTCATTTCCGGCAGCGAGGTGGGCCAGCGGGTGGAGCAGCACCGTACCGTGATTGAAGCCGCAAAGGCAGAGGGCGTTGAACTGCTCGCCTACACGAGCATCGCCAATGCGGACACCACCGAAATGTTGCTGGCGGCAGAGCACCAGGCCACGGAAACCATCCTGCGGGAATCCGGCGTTCCTTTCGTCCTCCTGCGCAACGGCTGGTACCTGGAGAACTACACGGACCAGCTGCCCGGCACGCTTGCCCAGGGTGCTATCGCAGGAAGCGCGGGGGACGGCCGGGTCAGCGCCGCTTCCCGCGCCGACTACGCCCACGCGGCTGCCGCTGTCCTGGCTGCCGGCGGCCAGGCCGGCAGGATCTACGAGCTGGGTGGCGACGAGCCGTTCACGATGGCAGAGCTTGCCGCCGAGATCAGCGCTGTCGCGGGAAAGCACATTTCATACCAGGACCTCCCCGCCCGGGAATACGCCGGACTGCTGACCGGCTTTGGAGTTCCCGAGGCGTTCGCGGAGATCCTCGCCGATTCGGACCTCGGCATTGCCCGCGGCGACCTCCTGGTCAGCACGGGGGACCTGCGCAAGCTGATCGGACGCCCGGCTACTTCCCTGGCTGAGGCTGTTCGTGCGGCCGCTGCTTCTGCCTGACCGGGTTCCCTGGCTGAGCCGGTTTCACTAGCTGACCCGTTGCCCTGACTGATCTGGTTGCCCGGCCCTGCCGGCCGGGCAGCTAGGATTTGGTACATGTCAGGGTCAGGGTGCCGCCAAGGCCGATCATCAACGCCCCGCCGGTTGCCTTCATGGCAGAAATCCGGCGGGGCGACCTGGCAAACCAGTGGCGGGCGGAACCGGCAGCGATGGCCCAAAGGCTGTCCGAAACCAGTGCAATCAGCAGGAAGGCCATGCCCAGCAGTGCCAGTTGGAACGGGATGGCCCCCGACGGGTAATCCACAAACTGCGGCAGGACGGCCACGAAGAACACCACCGATTTGGGGTTGGTGGCACCGACCACCAGGCCTTCAGCCACCAGGCGCAGCGGCCGCGGGTCCACCGGCGGGCGCTGGGTGGAGAAATAGTCCCGCCGGTGCCGGACGGCTTTGATCCCCAAGTAGACCAGATAGGCGGCGCCCGCCAGTTTCACGGCGCTGAACAGGATCACCGACTGGGCCACCACTATGCCCACACCCAAGGCCACCGCTGCCACCTGCACCAGCTGCCCGGCCGCGTTGCCCAGCACGGTGAGGACGCCGCCCTTCCAGCCCAGCGCCAGGGAGCGCCCGATCACGAACAGGACGCTTGGTCCGGGTACGGCGATGAGGACCACCGCTGCCAGGGCGAACGCCAGCAGGTTGGAAAGTGGAACCATTCCTGATCTTAACCCCGGCAGGCTCGTTCAGTCGCCGCTGCGGGCTACGGTGACCGGAACTGGACCGACCACCGGCAGCGGTGACGTTTCGTCCACCAGTTCGGCGCGCCGTCGTCCGTCACCTTTGATCCACAAACGGTACGCAAGGATGAGAAGCCCCAGCCACGCGCCGCCCACGTAGAGGGCGATTCGAGTGTCTTCGAAGGCGCCGAGGACGGCGATCACCAGCGCCATGAAGGCGATGGTCAGGACGGAGGCGGCCGGCCACCAGGGCGAAGGGAATTCCGACGCCGGTAGGCCGCGCCGCTTGATTTCGCGCTTCATGGCCACGTGGGAGGCGAGGATCATCACCCATACCCAGACGGTGGCGAAGGTCGCGATGGAGGCGATGAGGATAAAGACGTCCTCCGGAATGACGGCGTTCAGGACCACACCCACCAGCAGGATCGCAGCCATCATCACCACGGTCATCCACGGCACCCCATGCCGGGACACCTTCCCGAAGGCGGCCGGGGCATGGCCTTGGCGGGAGAGTCCGAAGAGGATGCGTCCGGCGCCGAAGATGTCGCTGTTGATGGCCGAGAGCGCAGCTGTGATGACTACCGCGTTCAGGATGTGCGGGGCGGCGGGGATGCCCAGCCCGCTGAAGATCTGCACGAAGGGGCTGCCGTTGCTGCCGATTTCGTCCCAGGGGAAGAGGCTCATGAGCACCCCCAGGGTGAGGACGTAGAACAGCAGGACGCGCACGGGAACAGTGTTGACTGCCTTGGGGATCACCTTTTTCGGGTCGGCGGCCTCGCCGGCGGTAATGCCGAGGGTCTCGATCCCGCCGAAGGCGAACATCACCACCGCGAAGGAAGCCAGCAGCCCTTCGAAGCCGGACGGGAAGAACCCGCCGTGCTCCACGAGGTTGCCCAGGCCAGGAGCGACAGTTGAACCCTCAGCCTGGAAACCGAAAACGATAATGGCAGCGCCGCCGGCGATCATGGCGACGATGGCGGCGACCTTGATGAGCGAGAACCAGAACTCCAGCTCGCCGAAGACCTTGACGCTCAGCAGGTTCAGTGCGGCCAGGAAGAAGATGATCGCCAGGATCCAGACCCAGCGCTCCACCTGCGGGAACCAGAAACCCATGTAGATACTGAACGCCGTCACGTCGGCGATCGCAACGATGGCCATTTCGAAGACGTAGGTCCAGCCGGTCACGAAGCCGGCCAGCGGGCCGAGATAGCGGCTGGCGTACTGGCCGAAGGAGCCGGAGACAGGATGCCGTACGGCCATTTCACCGAGTGCGCGCATCACCATGAAGACTGCGGCGCCGCCGATGATGTAGGCCAGCAGGACGGCCGGGCCGGCCTTTTGGATTGCCGAGGCTGAACCATAGAAGAGTCCCGTGCCGATTGCAGAGCCCAGGGCCATGAACCGGATGTGGCGCACGTTCAGTCCCCGGTTCAGGACGCTTCCGACGGCGGCTGTTGCGGTCTGTTGTGCGGCCGGACTTTCGTTCCTGGTTGGGGTTGGTGCTGGTTGCATAGAAATACCTTCTCGTCTTTGGGAGGGGAGCCGCTAACCAGCAGACCACTTCCGCGGGTGACGTGATGAGCCTCACGGGGGCTTGGTGTCTTTCATCTCAGACTTGGCGGTGAATCGCTGCTTGTCCCGTTCGTGTGCGTACCCCCTTGACTCGATGCGTGCTTTTCCTTACGTTGAGGGGCCGCTGTTGAACTGCGCGGAACTGCTTGAGGTTTGTGCCCGGTAACAGCAGTCCGAAGGAGATCGATGATGAAAGCAATCGTGCAGGACGTTTACGGTTCGGCAGAGGTGCTCACGTTGCGGGACATCGCCCGGCCCGGGCCCGGCGACGGCCAGGTGCTGATCCGGGTGCGGGCGGCCGGCGTTGACCAGGGCGTGTGGCACTTGATGACCGGACTGCCGTACCTGGTCCGGCTCTTTGGTTACGGGCTAAAGAAGCCGAAGGTTCCCGTTAGGGGCCGGGAAGTGGCTGGCGTAGTGGAAGCGGTTGGGACTGGGGTGACCCGCTTTGCCGCGGGGGACGAGGTGTACGGAACCTGCGACGGGTCCTTTGCCGAATACGTTTGTGCCAAGGAGGACAAGCTGGCCCGAAAGCCCGTGGGCCTCTCGTTCGAAGAAGCGGCGGCGGCGCCCATCTCCGGCGTCACCGCTTTGCAGGCTGTACGCGACGCCGGCCAAGTGACCGTTGGCCAGAAGGTGCTGATTTTGGGAGCCGGCGGGGGAGTAGGGTCCTACGCGGTCCAGCTGGCCAAGGTCTTTGGAGCTGAGGTCACTGGTGTGTGCAGCACCGGCAAGGTTGAGCTGGTGCGTTCCCTGGGAGCCGATGCCGTCATCGACTACACCGCTTCTGATATTGCGGGCGCCGGGAAGCTGTACGACCTCATCCTCGACACGGCCGGCAACCGGCCGCTGTCCGTCCTCCGCCGCCTGCTGGTACCCAAGGGCACGCTGGTGATCGTCGGTGGCGAAGGGGGTGGCAGGCTGACCGGCGGATTTGAGCGGTCCCTTAGTGCGCCGCTGATGTCCCTGTTCTCCGGCCAAAAGTTCAAGGGCCTTGCCGCGAAGGAAACGCACCTGGATCTCGAAGCCCTTGCGTCGCTGATCGAGTCCGGCAGCGTGAAACCCGCAGTGGATAAGGTCTTCCCGCTTGCTGAAGCGCCGGCCGCCATCCAGTACCTCCGCGCCGGGCAGGCGCGCGGCAAGGTAGTGGTCAGGGTCTGAGCGGGCTCAAGCCTGCCTCGCCGCAGCTTCGATGGCGGCACGGTGGGCGGCCCATTCCTCCGTGCTGTGCCTGGTGAGGTTCGGATTCCCTGGGCGCTGCCCCGAGCTGCCGTCCATAAGTTCGCGCAGAAGGTCTGGTAGCCGGGACTCTACCCAACTGCTGGGTGCTCCGGATGGCCGCTTGTGGCCTCTAGCCGGCGGGGGGAGCTGCGCGCATGCTCACTAAAGGGACGCAAAGCCGTCTCCCGGCGGTCAGAGGCCATCGATGAGTGTGTGCAGGGCTGTCAGGTGCCGGCGCAGGGCCGCGCGCCCCTCGTCAGTCAGGCTCAGCCAGGTGCGGGGCCGCTTGCCGACATAGCCCTTCCGGGTGCTGACGTAGCTGGCACCTTCGAGTATTCCGATCTGTTTACTCAACACGGGGTCGCTGACTTCGATGGCATCACGCACTGCGCCGAACTCGGCGTCGTCCACCCGGGCGAGGGCGGCCACGATGCTGAGCCGGACCGGCAGGCTTAGGTATTCGTCCAGCTTGAGCCGGGGGTGGGCCGGCGCACCGTCGGGGCTCACCGGTCGCTCCGCATCAGGCCGGCCGCCAGGAGCGGCAGCGCCGTCACCGCGGCATAGGGGATCCAGAGCCAGGCCGCGCGCGAGTCGGTCAGGTCCAGCAACACCATTCCCAGGCCGAAGATCAGGGCGCTGAGGGCGAAGCCGACCGAATACCGTCTGCTCCAGCCCAAGCCGGAGGCACTCCGCCGACGCCCGTACGTGACACAGGTGCCAACCATGCCGGCGACGAAGACTGCCGTGACCGCGATGTTCAGCCAGAGGATGTCCTGCGGATAGACATAGACGACCACCAACAGGTACAACGCCACGAGGGTGGCCATCGTGGCGGCGTAGCGGGCCCCCGCCAGGCCCGCTGACCGTGCGATCCGCGCACCGCCGCCGTCGCCGGCTTCGGCTGCGCGAAGCTGCTCATCCAGACTCGGGTGGGATCCGTGGAAAGGTGCGTTCGTCATGTGGGTCTCCTCTGCTTTTGCAGGCGTTAGTTCGTCCGGCGGACTGTAGCCAGAGTATGGCAACTACTTTCCATAAGGCAAGTAGTTCTCGATACTAATTTTCCTACCGGTCGAAAGCGGCGGTTCAGCCGCCCAGGTTCGCCATTGATCGCAGGATGTCCGGGCACCATGTCTGGTATGGCAGACACGAAGCGCGTATAGATAGGTCCAAGCGGCTCAGCGAGGAGGCAAGCTTAAGTACGGGATCCCGGACTGCGCCGGGATGGACCGCAGAAGCGAAGGAGTGTCCGGTGTTAGCTACCGAAGCAGTGCCACAGGCCGGCAATGAACCAAAAGCGGCCGCAAAAGTGGCATCGAAGGTTCCCGCTGCCGAGAACACGCTCCGTATCCTCAAACTGCTGGCCTCCCGGCGGGGTCCGATGGCGGCGTCGCAAATTGCCTCTTCCTTGGGCCTGCCCCGCTCCAGTGTCTACCACCTGCTGGGCGTGATGGAGGCGAACGGTTTTGTGCTCCACCTGCATGAGGAGCAGCGGTACGGGCTCGGAATCAGTGCGTTCGAGTTGAGTTCCGCCTACTCGCGGCAGGAACCGTTGTCCCGGCTCGGCCGGCCGCTGCTCGCGAGCCTTGTCGATGCCCTCGGGGAGAGCGCCCACCTGGCAGTCCTGCATGGACGCGACGTGCTCTACATCGTGGAGGAGCGGGCCAAGAACCGCCCGTCCCTGGTGACCGACGTCGGCGTCCGGCTGCCCAGCCACCTCACCGCCAGCGGCCGGGCGATCCTGGCCGCGCTGCCCAAATCCCAGGTGCGCGCCCTGTATCCGAATGCCGCCGCCTTCACGGCCCGGCATGAGGTGGAAGGAGCCATCATGAAGTACTCCGCGCTGTCCTCCCACCTCGACCAGGTCCGGCAGCGCGGCTACGCGACGGAACACGGCGAGGTCACCCCTGGCTTCGGTTCCATCGCCGCCGCTGTGACGGACCACCTTGGCTGGCCGACGGCGGCCGTCGCCGTCACCTTCCTCGAGGACAAGGTGCCCGTGCAGGAATGGCCGTTGCTGGCCGGCCGGGTCCAAAAGGCCGCCGACGAATTGTCCATCCGGCTGCACGGCCGCCCCGCGAAGTAGCCGGCGCGCAAAGTGGCGGGAGCGTCTGGAATTCCGGACAGCACCGGCCTGAAACCCCTGTAAAGCCCCTTCCCCAAGGGCTTTAGTTGTTACAGAACTTCTTCGAAACCTCAGACACCAACGAAAAGGAGCCATCATGGCACCCGCCGATTTCACCACCGGTGCCCGCCCGGTCAAAGCAGCCCGCGGCACCGGGCTCACCGCCAAGTCCTGGCAGACTGAAGCCCCGCTGCGGATGCTGATGAACAACCTGGATCCCGAAGTTGCCGAGCGTCCGGACGACCTGGTGGTTTACGGCGGCACCGGCCGTGCCGTCAGGTCATGGGCTGCGTTCGACGCCATCACCCGCACCCTGGAAACCATGGAAAAGGACGAGACCCTCCTGGTCCAGTCCGGCAAGCCCGTGGGTGTGTTCCGCACCAACGAGTGGGCCCCGCGCGTGCTGCTGGCCAACTCCAACCTGGTGGGCGACTGGGCCAACTGGCCCGAGTTCCGGCGGCTCGAAGCCGAAGGCCTGATGATGTACGGCCAGATGACCGCCGGGTCCTGGATTTACATCGGCACCCAGGGCATCCTGCAGGGCACCTTCGAAACCTTCGCCGCCATCGCCCGGAAGCTGACCGGCGACGAGGACGGCACCCTGGCCGGCACCCTGACCCTGACCGGCGGCTGCGGCGGCATGGGCGGCGCCCAGCCGCTCGCCGTCACCCTGAACGAGGGCGCCTGCCTGATCGTAGACGTCGACGAGACCCGACTGCGCCGCCGCGCCGGCAAGCGCTACCTGGACGAAGTGGAAACCGACCTCGACGCCGCCATCGCCAAGGTCCTGAAGGCCAAGGAAGAGCGCCGTGGCTGGTCCGTGGGCTACGTGGGCAACGCGGCCGAGGTGTTCCCCGAGATCCTGCGCCGACACAAAGCCGGCGAACTGACCGTGGACATTGTCACCGACCAGACCAGCGCGCACGATCCGCTGTCCTACCTGCCCGAGGCAATTTCGGTGGAGGAATGGCACCGCGAAGCCGAGGCCGATTCCGAAGGCTTCACCAAGAAGGCGCAGGCTTCGATGGCCCGGCACGTCCAGGCCATGGTCGAGTTCCAGGATGCCGGCGCCGAGGTGTTCGACTACGGCAACTCCATTCGCGACGAAGCCCGCAAGGGCGGCTACACCCGGGCCTTCGAATTCCCCGGCTTCGTTCCCGCCTACATCCGGCCCCTGTTCTGCGAGGGCCTCGGCCCGTTCCGCTGGGTTGCCCTGTCCGGTGACCCCGAGGACATCCGCGTCACCGACGAGGCCATCAAAGAGCTGTTCCCGGAGAACAAGCACCTGCACCGCTGGATTGACGCCGCGCAGGAACGGGTCGAGTTCGAAGGCCTGCCGGCACGGATCTGCTGGCTCGGCTACGGTGAACGCGCCAAGGCCGGGCTGCTGTTCAACCAGCTCGTCAAGGAAGGAAAGGTCAAGGCCCCCATCGTCATCGGCCGCGACCACCTGGACTCGGGATCCGTTGCTTCCCCATACCGTGAGACCGAAGCCATGGCCGACGGTTCCGACGCAATCGCCGACTGGCCCATGCTCAATGCCCTGCTCAACACCGCCTCCGGCGCGACCTGGGTATCTCTGCACCACGGCGGCGGCGTCGGGATCGGCCGGTCCATCCACGCCGGCCAGGTCTCCGTCGCCGACGGTACAGACCTCGCCGCGCAGAAGCTCGAACGCCTGCTCACCAATGACCCCGGCATGGGCGTCATCCGGCACGCCGACGCCGGCTACGAGCGCGCCCTCGACGTCGCCAAAGAACGCGGCGTCCGCATCCCCATCCCCACACGCCCCCTAACCTCGCAAGCTCGGCCAGGGAACCCTGCGCGCGTGGCCCCAGAAAGCGAGTAACAATGACAACCATTACCCACGAACCGCTGACCGTCACCCTCGGCTCCAGCGGCGTGACGCCCGAGGATGTCGTCGCCGTCGCCCGCCACAATGCCAAGGTGGCGCTCTCGGACGAAGCGCTCGAAACGGTGGCCAAGGTCCGTGCGCACATTGACGACCTCGCCTCCAGCGACGTGCCGGCCTACGGTATCTCCACCGGCTTCGGCGCCCTGGCCAACCGCCACATCCCCAATGAACTTCGCACCCAGCTCCAGAAGAGCCTGATCCGAAGCCACGCCGCCGGGATGGGCCCGGCGGTGGAACGCGAAGTGGTGCGATGCATCATGTTCCTGCGCGCCAAGACCCTCGCCTCCGGCCGCACCGGCGTCCGCCCCGTGGTCCTGCAGACCATGGTGGACGTCCTCAACGCCGGCATCACGCCCGTGGTCCGCGAGTTCGGTTCCCTGGGCTGCTCCGGGGACCTCGCGCCGCTGTCCCACTGTGCACTCGTCCTGATGGGTGAAGGCCAGGCGGAAGGCCCCGACGGCGAATTGGTTGGCGCCCCCGGCCAGCGCACCGTCGCCGAACTCCTCGCCGAACACGGCATCGAGCCCGTCACGCTCGCCGAAAAGGAGGGCCTGGCACTGGTCAACGGGACCGAGGGAATGCTGGGCATGCTCCTCATGGCCATCGCCGACCTTCGCCAGCTGCTCACGACGGCGGACATCACCGCCGCGCTCAGCGTCGAGGCCCTGTTGGGCACCGACCAGGTGTTCCTGCCCGGGCTGCACGCCGCGCTGCGTCCCCACCCCGGGCAGGCGGCAAGTGCCGACAACATGCTGCGCGTGCTGTCTGATTCGCCGATTGTGGCGTCGCACAAAGTGGGGGACTCGCGGGTGCAGGACGCCTACTCGCTCCGTTGTGCCCCGCAGGTGGCCGGTGCGGTCCGCGATACCGTGGATCACGCTGCCTTGGTAGCGTCCCGCGAGCTGGCCGCGGCCATCGACAACCCGGTGGTCCTGCCGGACGGGAGGGTGAGCTCGAACGGCAACTTCCATGGTGCCCCGGTGGCGTACGTCCTGGATTTCCTGGCCATCGCCGTCGCGGACCTCAGCTCGATCGCCGAGCGGCGGACGGACCGGATGCTGGACCCGGCCCGCTCCCATGGCCTTCCCGCGTTCCTCGCGGCTGACCCGGGAGTGGATTCCGGCCTGATGATCGCCCAGTACACGCAGGCAGGGCTGGTGTCCGACAACAAACGGCTGGCGGTTCCCGCGTCCGTTGACTCCATCCCCAGTTCGGCTATGCAGGAAGACCACGTCTCCATGGGCTGGCACGCGGCACGCAAGCTGCGCAAGGCTGTGGAGAACCTGCGCCGCGTACTGGCCGTCGAGCTGGTGACCTCTGCCCGGGCCTTGGACATCCGCACGCAGCTCTCCGGCGGAGTGCTGACACCGGGTCCGGCAGGGATGGCCGTCGTCGCTGCCCTCCGCGCCGTGGTGGATGGGCCGGGGACGGACCGGTTCCTCTCGCCGGAACTGGAAGCGGCGGACCAGTTCGTCGCGGCAGGTGGAGTGCGCCGCTCCGCCGAATCGGCCGTCGGTGCACTGGCGTAAAGAAGAAGAATCTTCGGAAAGAAAGCGCTAACCGTCCGCCTGGTGAAATTTCCGCCGACACGGTCATCAGGCGGGCGGGGAGTGTAGTAGAACTGAAGGTGTAGTAAAAGTCACATCAAAGAAGCTGTGGCGGAAGAACATATACAAAGGGGTAGAAGTTCACATGAAAGCACGTGGGGCAGTCTTATCGAGGCGCAATGCCCATTCCGCCGCTGTTTCTGACTGGAGGATTCTCCGGGCCGGGGAACGCGTGGAGATCATCAAGCAGGCGCACGTTGTAGCCACCGGGGAGGTGGAGGAAGTGTCCCAGAGCGGCAACGTTCTGTGGCTTGTGCCGGCTGGTCCGACTGAGAAACAGCTCTTTTTGAAGTCCGACGGCGTGCAGGTGCGACGCGGCTGACAGTTTTTGGCACGGCAAACAAAAGTTCCCCGTCCTGCGATGCAGGGCGGGGAACTTTTGTTGATGCGTGGAGAGGCGACCATCGCAAACTGTCAGGCGGCGATGGCCTCGTAGGTCTCGCCGAACGGCACTGATTCATCCAGGGCTACCGTGTAGCGTCCCGGACGGAGCCGGGTGACGAGGATGCCGCATGAGGCGTCCTTGGCGGCGGTCTCGATGAGCCCGGCGACTGCCTCTTCCAGACCGGCGTGCACTTCGCCTGCAGTGGAAAACTCCAGGTCGATGGTCCGGTCCGGCAGCTCTTCCGTAGAGTCGGAGGAGGCCGGAAGGCGTTCCATAGTGGCTGTAGGCATGTACTGAACTTTCTGTGTTTCGTCCCCCAGGGCCAACCCAGTCTACCGGTAGGTCCTCTAAATGTCAGATGACTGTCCTATGTAGCCCGCCTTAGCGGTCCGTCAACGGCCCGAAACCCTCGCTGCAGCCGGCAGTCACAATCGGCGCACTGGCGAACGCCCGCCCGCCTCCGACACCATAGTGCTAAGCCATCGTTAACCGGACTTCAGAGAGAAGGAATCCTGTATGAAGATCATGCGCCTCGGGGATATCGGCAAGGAACAGCCCGCCGTTCTGGCTTCATCCGCTAACGGAAACGAAGAGTACTTCAGCCTGCTGCCCCTGACAGGGGACGTTGACGGCGCTTTCCTCGCCGGCGGAGGGCTTGCGAAGGTGCGGGCCGCCCTCGACGCCGGCGCCCTGCCTGTCCTCGAGGGAGCAGCCGGCCTGCGCATCGGTGCTCCGGTGGCCCGGCCCGGAGCCGTGGTGGGGATTGGCATGAACTACGCCGCGCACGCGGCCGAGTCAGGCTCCGCGCCGCCGGAGATTCCTGTGGTGTTCCTCAAACCGGCGAACACCGTGACGGGGCCTTATGACCTCGCTCCCGTTCCGCCGCACTCCATGAAATACGACTGGGAGGTGGAACTGGGCGTTGTGATCGGTACAGAGGCAACGTACCTTCAGTCCGTTGAAGAGGCCAAGGACTGCATCGCCGGCTACGTCACCGCCAACGACTTCTCCGAGCGTGAATACCAGATTCCCGGCGCGGCCGGCCAATGGACCAAGGGCAAGTCCCTGCCCGGCTCGAGCCCCCTGGGCCCGTGGCTTGTTCCGGCAGAGGAGATCGACGGCGGCAACCTGGCCCTGCGCAGCTGGGTGAACGGCGAGCCGCGGCAGGACTCGTCCACCTCCGGGCTCATCTTCGACGCCGCCACCCTGGTGCACCACTGCAGCCAGTACATGCGCCTGGAGCCCGGTGATGTCATCATCACCGGGACTCCAGAGGGTGTTGCGCTCAGCGGCCGCTTCCCGTACCTGCAGCCGGGAGACGTCGTCGAGGTTGAAGTTGAAGGCCTGGGGCGCCAGCGCCAGGAACTGTACCGCGCATCAGGAGCAGCGCGTGCCGAGCAGGCGCCGCAGGCACAGCTTCAGTCCAGCTAACCGGCCTTCACTGCCAGGACCGGGCAGTCCGCCTCAAGCAGGATCCGCTGGGACACGCTGCCCATGATGAGCTTGCCCACGGGAGTCCGGCGCCGCAGCCCGATCACAATCAGTTCAGCGTTGTTCTCCTCCGCGGCATCCAGGACCTCGGCGGCGGCATCGTGGCCACGGACGGGCTGCTTGATGACGTGGTCGATGCCCTGCGTGGCCAGCCGGTCCTCGATGCTCTGGATGTCCGGCTCCTGGGCGTAGCGGTTGTCCACCAGCGCGTCGCCCTTGGACGAGTTGATGACCAACAGCGTGGAGTTGCTCTTCCTGGCTTCAGCGATGGCCTGCGTCAGGGCTGCTTCACCCTCGGGGGTCGGGACGTATCCCACCACGATGGTCATGGTTGTTCTCTTTTCTGTAGGTCTATTGCTTGGGATCGGTGCCAAGGGGTCTGTCCAGGAGGCGGTGTCCGGGACTGGTCAGCCAACATCCGTCGGTTCGGGAGCACCGGAATTTGCGGGAATCAGCGGGCTGCGCGCCGGGCGGTTCCGCCGGACCAGCTTGAAAAGCAGCGGCCACAGCAGGATGAGTCCCACGATGATGTAAATAACGACGGCGATCGGCTCGCTGAGCAGCCCTGCCGGGTCGCCGGCACTGAGCTGCAGCGTCTTCCGGAGCTGGCCTTCGATGCGCGGGCCGAGGATGACACCGAGGATCAGCGGCAGCACGGGCAGCCCGAACCGGCGCATCATGAACCCGAGTGCGCCGAGGACCAGCAGGATCACCAGGTCAAACGCCTGCAGGTTCACCGAGTAGGCGCCCAGCGTGGCGAAGAACAGGATGCCTGCGTACAGGTACGGGCGGGGGAGCTGAAGGAGCTTGGCCCACAGGGGTGCCAGCGGCAGGTTGATGATCAGGAGCAGGAAGTTGCCGATGAAGAGGCTGGCGATCAGTGCCCAGACCAGCGGTCCCTGGCTGGAGAAGAGCTGCGGACCGGGCTGGATGCCGTAGGAGGTGAAAGCCGCCAGCATCACCGCGGCGGTGGCGTTGGTGGGCAGGCCGAGGGCCAGCATCGGGGTCAGCGTGCCGGCGGCTGCGGCGTTGTTGGCTGCTTCCGGACCGGCAACACCCTCAATCGCGCCCTTGCCGAATTCTTCCGGGTGCTTGCTGAGGCGCTTTTCCGTGACATAGGACAGGAACGTGGGAATCTCGGCGCCACCTGCCGGCAGGGCGCCGAACGGGAACCCGAACAACGTTCCGCGGAGCCACGGTTTCCATGAGCGTGCCCAGTCCTTCTTGCCCATCCAGGGCTGGCCCACGGGAATGGCGTGCAGGGGAGTGCGGCGCAGGTGCGCGGCAACCCAGAGGGCTTCGCCGACGGCGAAGATGGCAACGGCCACCACTACGATGTCCAGGCCGTCCGCCAGGAGCGGCTGGCCGAAGGTCAGGCGGCGCTGGCCGGTGACGGAGTCGATGCCCACCAGGCCGATGGCGAGGCCGAGCGCCAGCGAGGCAAACCCGCGGAGCCGGGACGAACCCAGGACGGCGGTGACGGCCAGCAGCGCCAGGACCATGATGGCGAAGTAGCTGGGGGCGCCCAGGCTGACGGCGAACTGGACCACGATCGGTGCGCAGACTGCCAGCAGGGCGGTGCCGATGGTGCCGGCAACGAACGAGCCGATGGCCGCCGTCGCAAGCGCCTGTGCCGCCCGGCCGGCCTTGGCCATTTTGTTGCCCTCGATCGCCGTCACCACCGACGATGATTCGCCCGGTGTATTCAGCAGGATGGAGGTGGTGGAGCCGCCGTACATGCCGCCGTAGTAGATTCCGGCGAACATGATGAAAGCGCTGGTGGGTTCGAGGGCATAGGTGACCGGCAGCAGCAGGGCTACCGTCATGGCCGGGCCCAGGCCCGGAAGGACGCCGACGGCGGTGCCCAGGAGTACACCGATCACGGCGTAGAGGAAATTCATGGGGGTGAGGGCGGTGGCGAACCCGTCCATCAGTGAGGACCAGACGTCCATCAGAGGATTCCTTCCAGGAGTCCGGCGGGCAGTGCAATGCCGAGGCCAAGGTAGAAGCCGTAGAAGGTCAGCAGGGACATAGCCACGGAGATCAGCCCGTCACGGATGTAGTGCCTGCTCCCAAGGGCAAGGACGCAGCCCCAGAACAGGACGGTGCCGGAAATAACCCAGCCGGCCCAGTCGATGAGCAGGATATTGAGGATAAACGCGCCGGCAAGGGGCAGGACGGTCTTCCAGTCTGCCGGATGGGTGAGGTCCACGTCTTCGCCGCCTTCAGCCTCGCCCTGGCCGCCGCGCATGACGTTGATGGCCAACAGGACGGCGGTTACCAGCAGCAGGCCGGCAACGACGTAGGGAACCGTTTTAGGCCCGACCGGATCGGATTGGGAGTACGGGGTTACCAGGCGGTTGGCGTCCACGAAGACCAGGACGCCGGCCGCGCCGAGCAGGAGGGCAACCCCCAGCTCGGCGCGGCCTTTAAGGCCTGAGGTCAGGGAGCTCACGCCAACCCAAGCTTGGTGAGCACGTCCGCCACCCGCTTGTCCTGGTCGGCGAGGAAGGACTTGAACTCGTCGCCGGTGATGAAGGCGTCAGTCCAGCCGCGCGTCTTCAGTGTTTCCTTCCAGCCCTCGGTTCCGTGCATCTTCTCAAGGGCGGCGATCAGGGATGCCTTGTCCGCGTCGCTGATGCCGGGAGGGGCCACCATGCCGCGCCAGTTGGTGAATACCAGATCAATGTTGGATTCCTTCAGCGTGGGGGCGTCCACGCCTTCAAGGCGCTTGTCGCCGCTGGTCGCCAGGACCCGCACTTCGCCGGACTTGATCTGCTGCAGGAACTCGCCTGCGCCGGAGGCGGCAAAGCCGAGCTTGTTGCCGAGGATTGCGGGGAGCAGGTCGCCGCCGCCGTCGTAGGCGACGTAGTTGACCTTGGTGGCGTCGATGCCTACTGCGCCAGCGAGCTGCATTGGGAGCAGGTGGTCAGGGCCGCCGGGGGAGGAGCCGCCGCCCACGGAGATGGAACCGGGGTTGGCCTTCCAGGCCGTCACCAGGTCATCGATGGTCTTGTAGGGGGAGTCCTTGCCGACCATGATGGCGCCGGGTTCCTCGATGAGCCGGGCCAGCGGAGTGGTTTCGGTGAGCTTCGACTCGGACTTGTTGGTGTAGCTCGCTCCCACCACGCCGAGGCCCATCAGCATGGCGAGGTCCCCGTTGCCCTTTTCGTTGACCACGCGGGCCAGGCCAACGGTGCCGCCGGCGCCGGCGAGATTGAAGACCTCGGTGTTGCTGGAGATCTTCTCGTCATCGAGGACCTTCGCTGCTGCGCGGGCGGTAGTGTCATAGCCGCCGCCCGGGGTGTTGGGGACCATGATCTGCAGCCCGGTGATGGGTCCGGCGGCAGCGCCGGAGCTTTCCGAACCGGTGGAGCTCTTTCCGGTGGCACCGCAGCCGGTGGCCATCAGGGCGATGCCGGCAGCGACGGCGGCAATACGCAATGCGCGGATCTGGCGCATGGTGTTCCTTCTCTCATGAAAAATGATCAGCAAGACTGACTTGGTGATTCGATGCTAGGTTGCGCCGTGATGCCGGTCACTCTTGTGTACGCAGAGAAAGTTAAGTTCATTGCGTTCACGTTTCGCAGACCCAACCGCCGCTGTTCGCCCCGGGGTTGAAAAGCCTGCAGGCCCTGGCTCCGGCGCTGGCTGCGGTATAGTTCCCCTACCTCCGCGGCGCGGCCGAAAATGCCCGCGCCTGGCCGGAGATACGTGCTGAACCACCCAAAGGACCAACCACAGTGACTCGACGAAGAGGGATGTCCCTCGCGGGGCAATACCTCGTGCTGCAGTTGCTGATTGTGTTGGCGGTCCTGGTGGCCGTGGTGGCCATCTCCCTGGCCCAGTCCGCCGCTACGTTCGAGCGGGTCGAGGGCCGGCGTGCGCTCTCTGCTGCCGAGGCACTGGGCAACAACCCGGCGGTCCGTGAGCTGCTGCCAACCGCCGAGCCCCGCAACGGGGCGGCACTGCCCGCCGTGGCGGAGGCCGTGCGGACGTTGTCCGGATCCTCCCAAGTGGCGTTGGCGAAACAGGACCGTACCGTGGTGGCCTCCTCAGACCCCGGGTTGCTGGGCGAGAAGCTGGACATTGGGTCGAGCCGGGTCATGGAGGGCCGCGCCTGGACCGGTGTAGTGGCGGAAAGCAATGCGGCGGTCCTGTCCGCGCACGTTCCGGTGCTGGATGACGCCGGAAAGATGATCGGCATCGCCTCCATCAGCCGGAACTATCCCACCACCCTGGAGCGCTTGGGGGATGCAGTTCCCAATCTGCTCACCTATCTGGGTGTGGCCAGTGTCCTGGGCGTGGCCGGTTCCCTGCTGCTGTCCCGGCGCGTCAAACGCCAGACCCTCGGCATGGAGCCGAGTGAGATTACCGGCCTCGTGGAAAACCGGGAAGCCATGCTGTATGGGCTGAAGGAAGGGGTGGTGGCACTCGACCCGAACGAGCGCATCACGGTGGCCAATGACAGTGCCCGCGAACTGTTGGGCCTGCCGGCAGACTGCGTCGGCAAGAAAGTTGCATCGCTTCGCGTGGACCCGGCACTTAAGACAGTCCTCACGCGCAACCAGCCGGACCCCGACCAGCTGGTGCTGGTGGGGGAGCGGCTGGTGGTGCTGAACCGGGTGCCCATCCGGTCCCGCGGCCGTGAAATAGGCTCCGTAACCACGTTGCGCGACAGGACCGAGATGTCCTCGCTCGAGCGTGAGCTGGGCGCCACCCGCACCGCCACGGATACGCTCCGCGCGCAAGCCCACGAGTTCGCCAACCAGCTCCACGTGATCTCGGGCCTGATCCAGATCGGCGAATATGATTCCGTGGTGCAGTTCGTCAACGGCGCCACCCTGGACCGGACCAGGCTCAACGATGAAGTCACCAGCCGGATCCAGGACCCCGCCCTCGCCGCGTTGCTGATTGCCAAATCCAGCCTCGCCACTGAGCGCGGCGTGGCCCTGCAGCTGGATCCCGAATCCGCCTTGCCGCCGGTCAGCGATGCTTTGTCCCGCGACCTCACCACCGTAGTGGGGAACCTCGTGGACAACGCGTTCGACGCCGTGGCAGGACTTCCGGACGCCGCTGTCCGCGTGCTCGTGGAGGACGTGAGGAATCCGCGCACCGGGGCTGATCAGGTCACTGTCACCGTCCGTGATACCGGTCCGGGCGTCCCGGACGAGGCGGTGGAGGAGATTTTCCGCCAAGGGTTCACCACCAAGGAAGCGGAGCCTGCGGAGGGGCGCGGCTTCGGACTGGCCCTGTCCCGTGTGGTCTGCCGGAGATCCGGAGGCGACCTCACCGTGGCCAATGACAACGGAGCAGTTTTCACGGCACGTTTCACCAGAGGTACAACGCAGCCCAAAGGAGGTGCAACGAAGCCATGATCAAGGTGCTGATCGTTGACGACGACTTTATGGTGGCCAAGGTGCACGCCGGCTTCATCCAGCGCACGCCGGGCTTCACCGTGGCGGGAGTGGCCCACACCGGTGCGCAGGCCGTGGTTGAAACCGGGCGGCTGCAGCCGGACCTGGTGCTGCTGGACATCCACCTTCCGGACATCAACGGGCTGGACCTCATGCAGAAGCTGCGGGATGTTGCCCCGGAACTGGACGTGCTGGTGATCAGCGCTGCGCGCGAGGTGGAAACCGTGCGGAAAGCGCTGCGGGGCGGGATTGTGCATTACCTGATCAAGCCGTTTTCCCAGTCGGACCTGCAGGAGCGCCTGGAGCATTACCGCAGCGCGTACCAGGGCCTGGACTCAGCCAAGGATGTGGCGGAGCAGTCGGACGTCAACCGGGTGTTCGGCCTGGACCGGACGGAGCGGCCGCTGCCCAAGGGCTGCAGCATCGAGACGCTGAAGCTGGTGGAAGCCGCCCTCAACGCGGCTGAGGGTGACGTGTCCGCGGCCGAGGTGGCCGAGCGGCTGGGCACGTCCCGGGTCAGCGCCCGCCGCTATCTGGAGTACCTGCACGACGAAGGAACGCTGGCGGTGCGGCTCAAATACGGGGTGGGGCGTCCGGAACGGCGCTACGTTTTGAAGGGTCAGTAAGCCTGCCACTCATCCCGGCGGCCCCTAAGGGAGGGAGCAGGCTCAGCGCAGCAGCGTATTGATCAGCCGTGCGGCAACCTTCGCTGTCCTGCCATCAATATCGAATGCGGGGTTCAGTTCCGCGACGTCAAGGTGCAGCAGCTTCCCGGACCGGGCCACCTGCCGGCACACGGCACTGATGACCGGAAGCGGCACGCCGTACGCCGCAGGTGCGCTGACGCCCGGCGCCACCGCTGCAGGCAGCACATCCAGGTCGATCGTCAGGTAGAGGACGTCGATGTCCGCAAGGAACCCGGCCACGAACCCCCGCACCCGCTCCTCGCCGCAGTCCTCATCCAGCAGGTACCGCACGCCCAGCTTCTGCGCTGTGTGGAACAGGGCGCGGGTGTTGTTGGGTTCGGAGATTCCGACGACGGCGTAGCGGAAGTCGCGTCCGGCGGCCGCTTCCGCGCGGGCCATCTGGAGGAACGGTGTCCCGGAGCTGGGTACGGGCTCGTCGCGCAGGTCGAAGTGGGCGTCGAGGTTCAGCACGCCCAGCCGCCGGCCGGCCTGCACAGCGGCGGATCCGGCCACGCCGGAATAGCTGGCATAAGCGGTTTCGTGGCCGCCGCCCAGCACCACGGTGAGCCGCCCGGCGTCGAGCATTGCCGATACTGCCCGGCCGGCGCGTTCCTGGCCTGCCTCCAGGCCGGTGCCGGCAACCACCACATCACCGGCGTCTGTTATGGCGCGGTCCAGGTGGAATGCCAGCGGTCCCAGGGCGGCGCGCAGGGCAGCCGGTGCGGCAGCAGCGCCCGTGCGGCCCTTGTTCCGGCGCACCCCCTCGTCGCTGCAAAAGCCCAGCAGCGCGGCAGGTTTCGTTTCCGGGTCAGCTGCCCCTCCGGCGTCGTACGCTTCCACTGCCTGCCACCAGCGGAGGTGCTCCGCGCCGTCGCCATCGAAGCGGCCGGTCCAGGGCTGGGGCGGGACGTCGACGGCAGGCAGGAAGGCAGGCATGGATCAAGCTCACCGCATGCCGGGGGCGAAAACCAGCAACGCCGCCCCCGTGCTGTCTGGAATTCAAGAACCTGCCCGGGGAAACGGGAGGGGTTAGGGTGGAACAACCCCTTTCGGGATCCAGTGCCAACTTGCCGCGCCAGCAGGGCGCAACCGACCCAGGCCGGAGAACAGTATCGTGTTTGAAGCCCCCAGCATCCTGTTTGCCGCTGCCGGACTTGCCGTGTTCATCGCCGCGGTGCTCCCCAAATTGCTGCGCGATGTGCCGTTCTCCATGCCTATGGTGTTCCTCGGGGCGGGCATGGCGGCGTTCGCCCTGATTCCCACGCTTCCGGATCCGGACCCGCTGGTCCACAGCGACTTTGTCCTGCACCTCTCGGAAGTCTGCGTGATCATATCCCTGATGGGCGCGGGGCTGGCCCTGGACCGGCCGGTGGGGCGCCGGCTCTGGTCCACCACCTGGCGGCTGCTGGGAATCGCGATGCCGCTGTGCATCATTGGCCTGACCCTGTTGGGGTTGTGGTTCCTGGGCCTGGGCCTGGGTGCCGCCCTGCTGGTGGCGTCCAGCCTGGCGCCCACGGACCCGGTTCTTGCCTCCGAGGTCCAGGTGGGCGAGCCCGCGGACGACGACGGCGGCACCAACAAGGAGGACGAGGTCCGTTTCGGCCTCACCTCCGAGGCCGGACTCAACGATGGACTGGCCTTCCCGTTCGTCTACCTTGCCATCGCCATCAGCATCGCCGGATCATCCCCGTCCGCCTGGTTTCCTGAATGGTTCGGCGTGGATGTGCTGTGGCGGCTCGCCGTCGGGCTGCTGCTGGGCTTCCTGACTGGGAAGGTCCTGGCCAGGCTCTTCTTCTCCGCCCGGGCCGAAAGCCTGCGGCTGTCCAACCACTCCGAGGGCTTTGTGGCGCTCGCCGCCACCTTCCTGGCCTACGGCGTCACCGAAATGATCGAGGGTTACGGGTTCATCGCAGTGTTTGTCTGCGCTGTGACCATCCGTACCGCCGAGCGGACCCACGGCTACCACCGGGTGCTGCACTCCTACGTGGAGCAGCTGGAACGCCTCCTCACCGTGGTGATCCTGGTCCTGCTGGGCGGCGCCATCGGCCGGGGACTGCTGGCGGGGATCGGCTGGGCCGAGGTGCTGGTGGCGCTAGCGTTCCTGCTGGTGGTGCGGCCCATGGCAGGGTGGCTGGGACTGCTGGGCGGCAAGACCGGCCCGCGGGAAAGGATTGCCCTCTCCTTCTTCGGGATCCGCGGAATCGGCTCGCTGTACTACCTCGCCTATGCGCTGGGCAAGGGCCGGTTTGCCGACCAGGCGGAGTGGTTGTGGGCTTTTGTGGGGCTGGTGGTGGCGCTCTCGATCGTGATCCATGGCGCCACCACCACGCCGCTGATGAACCGGCTGGACAGGCTCCGCCTGAAAAAGGCCCGGGCCGTGTCCGGAGATGAGGGCCTGGCCCCCAACACGCCGGTGTGAGCGGGCCTACATGCCCAGGGCCGCCTCGATGGAACCAATCGCGAAGAACAGCAGGAACGCCGCGGCCACTGCCCACATCAGCGGATGGATGTCCTTGACCCGTCCCTGGACAGTCCGGATCAGGACGTACGAGATGAACCCGGCGCCGAGCCCGTTGGCGATGGAGTAGGTGAACGGCATCAGCGTGAAGGTGAGGAAGGCCGGGATGGCGATGCCCCAGTCCTGCCAGTCGATCTTGCCCACCTGGGACACCATCATGAAGCCCACCACCACGAGGGCCGGGGCCACGGCCTCGAACGGGACCAGGTTGATCAGTGGCGTGAAGAACATGGCCACCAGGAACAGCAGGCCCGTGACGATCGAGGCAATACCCGTGCGGGCGCCTTCGCCAATCCCGGCGCCGGCTTCAACGTAGATCTGGTTGGAGGACACGGAGGCGCCGCCGCCGACGATCGCCCCGAGGGCGTCCACCTGGAGGACCCGGTCGACGTCGGGAATGTTGCCGTGCTCGTCCACCGTGCCGGCTTCGTTCGCCAGGCCCACCATGGTGCCCATGGCATCGAAAAAGATGCTCAGCAGGATGACGAAGGCCAGCAGGGTGGCGGCTACGAAGCCAAGGTGCCCGAAGGCTCCGAACGGGTTGGCCTTGCCGATCAGGGAAAGGTCCGGTGCTGCCCAATCTGAGAAGGCAGGCGCCACCAGTGACCAGCCCTGCGGGTTGAAGGGCTTGCCTGGCTGGACGCTGGGGCCGATATGCAGCGTGAATTCCAGGATCACGGAGATGACAGTGGAGGTGATGATGCCAATCAGGATGGCACCCTTGACCTTGCGCACCACCAGGGCGATGGTCAGGATCAGGCCGAACACAAATACCGCCGTGGGCCAGCCAAGCAGCTTGCCCTCAAAGCCGAGACCAACCGGGACGGTAGTGCCGGCCACGTCCGGGATGCGGCGGACAAATCCGGCGTTGACCAGTCCAATCAGGGCGATGAACAGCCCGATTCCTACCACGATCGCCGTTTTGAGCCCGTCCGGTACCGCCCTGAAAACGGCGGTGCGGAAACCGGTAAGGACCAGGATCAGCATGGTGACGCCGGAAAGGACCACCAGGCCCATCATGTCCGGCCACGTCAGCCCGGGGTTCGTGGCCACGGTGACGGCCACGAAGGCATTGACGCCCAGTCCTGTGGCCAGTGCGAAGGGATGCCTGCCCCAGGCTCCCATCAGGATGGTGAGGATTCCGGCCACGAAGGCGGTGACGGCGGCCACCGCGGGAAAACCGAGCGTGGTGCCGCTGGAGTCCGGGCCGGAAAGGATCAGGGGGTTCAGGACCACGATGTAGCTCATCGCGAAGAAGGTGGCGAAGCCGCCGCGGATCTCGCGGGAGTAGTTGGAGCCGCGCTCGGTGATCATGAAATACCGGTCCAGGGCAGAGCCTTGCTTAAGCATTAGTCCTCCGGGGGAGTCTGTGGGGATACCTGAATCCTATGGGGGCTCCGGTCGGATGCCCGCCAATTTCGCCTAGTCTGTTAGGAAGCCAACACCAAGGGAGCAGTCCAAGCATGGGATCCATCCGCCGCCGTTTACTGAGCCTTGTGCTCGGGTCCTTCGTTTGTGCCGCCGCGGTCCTGGGACTGGCCGGTCCCGCAGCCGCGCACGACGCCGCCGAATCCAGCAGCCCCGCCGAAGGGGCTTCGGTACCCGTTCCGCCGGAGAAGGTGTCGGTGACCTTCAGCAACAACCCGCTGGGGATCGGCTCGTCCTTTTCCATCAAGGATGCCTCTGGCGCAGAGTGGGCGGACGGGACTGTGGAGATCGTGGACAACGTGGCCAGCCAGAAGCTCAAGGCCGGCGCGCCGGCCGGGCAATTCACCGTTGCCTGGCGGGTGGTCAGCTCTGACTCGCACCCTATTGAGGGGACCTTCAGGTTCACGGCCGCTGCGGTTGCCGGTGGGGCTGCTCCGGCAACCAGTTCGACGGCGGGGGCAACAGCTCCCGCCATCGGCACCGCTCCCGCCATCGGAACCGCCCAGCCGGGACAAACAGCGGCACCGGATTCCGCCGGCTCCGGCGAGCCGTTCCAGTGGAGCATCTTCATCTTCGCCGCGGCCGCGGTGGGATTGCTTGCCATCCTCGCCATCGGTGCCCGCCGCAGGCTCACGGCGGGCACCGACGACGAGCGCTGAGTGGCGCTAGCAGGGCAGGATCGCCAGGCTTCCAGTGAACGGGGACGGAGCGCCGTCCGGGTGAACCTTGGCGGAAATGGCGTGGCCCACCGTTTTGGCCTGGCGCAGAACTTCCTTGGGCGAAGGGGTTATCAGTTCGCCTACGCCCACCAGGTAGATGCCGATGGCGCGCATGGCAGCGGCAAGGTTGCGGCCCACCGCGATCCCGAAGTCGCTGATCATCCGCCGCAACTGGCTGTGCGCACAGCGGGTCAGGACAATGTGGTTGGCAATCAGGACGCCGGTGGGGGTATGCACCTCCCACTGCGGAACAGCAGTCCCCCCGGCCCGGCCCTCCACCATGGTCAGTTGGACAGCGCGGGTGGTGTTCCGGACATCCACAGCGTGGCTGGCGGCATAGTTGCGGAGGTGGCGCAGTATCTCGTTGCGTTCACGGAGGGTGGCAGGATCCGCTGCGTCGCAGCGCTGGAGGGATGCTGTGTTGGCCGGCTGGGCCGCACCCAGGATGTCCAGTCCGTCCACCACTATCGAATCAACCCCGCGGCGGCACAGTTCGGCGGCCACGGCGAGGCCGGAAAGGCCCGTGCCAATGATCACAGTGGTGGTCTGCTCGGTCCCGGCATTCCCAGGCATGCTTGACACTACAGTTTCCCTCCTTCGAAGATTCGGCAGGTGCAGGCGTCGTCGCCCACGCGCGTCCCGTTACCCCCAAAGTCCGGCCGCAGTTTATGGCCGGGCAGCACTTACTCGAATGTCTTGGCGTCCCGGACCAACAATGTCCTGAAGACTACAGAACAATTCAGGTGGTGGATAGCCCAATCCCGAAACATTCCCCTGCGGGTGAACACGCTTTCCACGGTGCCGCCGAAAGGCGGGGACTGGTCCTGCCGCAGGGCCTGGGCCGGTGACGTCGAAGGCCTCCGGCCAGTACGTCTGCAGGCCTGTGGATAACCTGCGCTTTCCGGCCCTGAACAGGCTTGCTATGGAACGGTGGACGGAGAATAGTGAGAACTGGAAGCGGGCCTTCCTGCGCAGCGGCTGCTGCGGAACGGGTGCACGGGGAAAGGTCCGGTTTCTGGCAGAATAGCCGCAACATACGGCAGTATCGCAAGGAGGCGGCCCCATGGGCGCACAAGAGTTGCATCCGGACCCGGCGCGGGACAGCGGTGGCGCTCCTGCCGCTCCCGACGGGATTGTTGTTGGCGTGGACGGATCGGACCATGGCCAGTGCGCTTTGGTCTGGGCGGCCCGGGAGGCCCGCCGCCGCCGGCGCCCCCTGCACATAGTGACCGCCTATTCCGTGCCCATCTTCGCCGCCTCGGGACTGGACGGCGGATACGCCACGGTGGACGATTCGGTGATCCGCGAGGGCGCGGAAGCCGTGGTCAAGCAGGCGTTGGAGAAGGTTTCCGCGTACGACATCGACGTCAGCGCCTCCGTGGAGAACGGGGATGCATCGGGTGTGTTGCTGGAGATGTCCCGGACGGCGGAACTCCTGGTCTTCGGCACCAGGGGCAGGGGCGGCTTTGTGGGCAGGCTGCTGGGTTCTGTGAGCAGCGCGCTGCCGGCGCATGCGAAATGCCCTACAGTCACGGTGCCCCTGGTGTGTTCGGACCGCCTTGGCGAAACGACGGCGGACAGGCGCATCAGGGCCGAGCAGGCCAAGGCCGGGCACCAGCGCGTGGACAATGTGGTGGTGGTGGGCGTTGACGGCTCGGAGCAGGCCCGTGTTGCAGTGCTTGAAGCGGCGGACCAGGCCCAGCGGCTGCGCGCCTCGCTCCGCGTGGTGTGCGCCGTGCCGCAATACAGCGGGTCATTGGCCTGGGTCCCCGCCCCGATGGACCGGAAGGCGCTCTTCGCCGACATCCAGGTGACCCTGGACGCCGGCATGGCCTGGCTGAGGAGCCACTACCCCAACCTTTCGGCGGAATGCGAACTGCTGGACGGCTCTCCGGTGGATGTGCTGGTGGACGCCAGCCGCCATGTTGAGCTGGTGGTGGTGGGTACCCGCGGCCGCGGCGGCTTCACGGGCATGCTCCTGGGTTCCACGTCGGATGGCATCCTCCATCATGCGAAGGGCCCTGTGATGGTGGTTCCGGACCGTGAGGATCCCCGGCTGGCCGACCGGGCACGTTTTGGGCCCATCCTCGGCGCAGCCTGATCCGGTCCTGCCACACGGAGCGCCGCCATGGCTGCCTACTATTCAGGAGAGGCGGGGCAGCAGCCCCGCCAACCGGGCGGGGAAAGCGGCCATGCCCTGGTGGTCCGCCTCAGCCATCTCGACCGCAGCATGCTTCCGCTGGTGGGCGGCAAGGCAGCCAATCTTGGTGAACTGATAACAGCGGGGCTGCCCGTGCCCGACGGGTTCTGCCTGACCACGGAGGCGTACAAGGAGGCCACCGCCACGGTCCATGACGGAGTCCTCCGGCAGCTCGGTGACCTTCAAAAAGCACTGCAGGGGAAAGCAAGCCAGGCCTCGGAACTTGCCGCGATGGCTGGCCGGGCACGTGAAGCAATCCGCGGCGCACCGGTGCCGCCCAACATCACCGAGGCCGTGGAACAGGCCTACTTGGCGTTGGGGCAGGAGACCCCGGTAGCGGTCCGGTCCTCGGCTACGGCCGAGGACCTGCCCTTCGCCAGCTTCGCCGGCCAGCAGGACACCTACCTGAATATCATCGGAACCGATGCCGTCCTTGAGGCAGTCCGGAACTGCTGGGCGTCCCTCTGGACAGACCGGGCAGTGGCCTACCGCGCCGCCCTGGGGATCGCGCCCCGCGAAGTAGCCATCGCCGTCGTGATTCAACGGATGGTTGACGCCGCAGCAGCCGGGGTGATGTTCACCGCCAACCCACTGACGGGAAGGCGGCGGGAAGCCGTCATCGATGCCGCTCCGGGACTGGGTGAAGCCGTGGTCTCCGGGGCGGTCAATCCGGATCACTTCGTAGTGGACACGGCAACAAAGCGCGTCCTTGAGCGGAAGCTGGGCGATAAGCGCGTGGCCATTCGGACCAGGCCCGGCGGTGGAACGGAAACCCACAGCGTGCAGGGCGGGGCAGACGCCTCCAGCCTTAGCGACGGACAGGCGCTGGAGCTCGCAGCCCTGGGCTTGCAGGCCGAGCGGCACTTCGGAGCGCCGCAGGACACGGAGTGGGCCGTCGACACCACCGGTGCGCTATGGCTGACGCAGTCCCGGCCCATCACCACCCTGTACCCGGTCCCCGAAAGCCGTTCGGCCGCCGGTGGGGGAACCAGGGTGTACTTGTGCTTCAGCCTTGCCCAAGGGCTGACCCGTCCCCTCACTCCCATGGGGCTGGCGTCACTGCGGCTCATTGGCTCCTCCGTGGCCAGGGCCGCAGGGTTTGCAGTCCCTGATCCCCGCCGTGGTCCTTCACCGTATGCCGAGGCTGCCCAGCGCGCCTACGTCGACGTCACTACACCGGTCCGGAGTACCGCTGGCCGCCGCATCCTGCCGCGCGTGTTCGATGTGATGGAGGCCCGGTCCGCCACGGTGCTGCGCCAGGTTTTCGAGGACCCGCGGTTTTCGGTGACCCGGAGGACCCCGTTTGGACTCTTGCGCCATGTCCTGCCGGCCGCGGTACATGCACGGGTCCCGGAAACGGTGCTCCGCGGGCTTTTAATGCCCAAGGCGGCGCTCCGCCGTGTTGACCGTTTCACCCGCCAGTTCGCCGGCCACCTGGAACTGGACGCAGGAGCGGGTCCCCTGGAACGTCTGGACCACGCCGAGCAGCTGCTGGGAAGCCAGCTTTTTACGATCGTTCCGGCAATCCTGCCCCTGCCTGCGCTGGGATTCGCGGCGCTCTGGGCCGCCGGGAAGCTGCTGGGCGGCGCCGGCCGCGGGGAGGAACTGCAGAAGGTTCTCCGCGGCCTGCCGCAGAATGTGACCACCGAAATGGACCTCGAGCTCTGGCGCCTGGCTTCGGCCATGAAGGACGACCGCGAAGCGCGCGAGGCCCTGAAGACGCGGGAACCGTCCCGGCTTGCGGCGGACTTCCGCGGCGGAAGCCTTCCCCCCGTACTGCACGCAGGCCTGGCCCGGTTCCTCGCCCGGTATGGTCACCGTGCCGTGGCCGAGATCGACGTGGGGATGCCGAGGTGGTCAGATGATCCCACATACATCCTCGGTGTCCTGGCCAACTACCTCCGCCTGACAGATCCGGACATGGCCCCGGACGCCCAGTTCAGCCGGGCAGCAGCGGAAGCGGAAGCAGCAGTGGATCGGCTTGCAGCCGAGGCACGCACGCGCGGCAGGTTGCGGGGCCTGCTTGTTCGCGCGGCCCTGGAACGTACCAGGTTGTTCGCCGGCTTGCGGGAACTGCCCAAGTACCAGCTGGTCCTGGGACTTGCGGAAGTACGGAAGCAACTGGCCCTTGTGGGAGCCGGACTGGCGGCCGACGGCCGGCTCGACAGCGGGGAGGACGTCTTCTTCCTCGAATTTGATGAGCTCCGGCAGGCACTGAGCCGCAGCAACGCGGCTGGGACCGGCCAGCACCGCAACCTGCGCGAACTCGTGGGGGAGCGGCGCGCCGCATATTCCAGCGAATTGGGCAGGCGGCACATTCCCAGGGTCCTGCTCTCCGATGGCACCGAGCCCGAAGTGCTGTACGCCGCCCGCGCCGGAACGGCCGGCGGAGCGCTGAGCGGCAGCCCGGCCTCAGCCGGGTCCGTTACAGCTCCGGCCCGGGTCATCCTGGACCCCGTCGGGGCGCATCTTGAACCCGGGGAGATCCTGGTGGCGCCCTCCACCGACCCCGGCTGGACCCCGCTGTTCCTGACCGCCGGGGGCCTGGTGATGGAGATGGGCGGACCCAACTCGCACGGTGCCGTGGTGGCCAGGGAGTATGGCATCCCAGCCGTAGTGGGAGTTCCCGAGGCCACAATCCGGCTCACCACCGGGCAGAAAATAACGGTCGACGGCGGTGCGGGAACCGTGGTGCCCACGTAGACCTTGGGGACGGCCCGGGCGGGTGTAGGGAGCGATCCTGAGGCGTACCCTTGGACTATGGGCTCCAAGGACGGAGACGACCGGCAATGAACCAGACCATCAACCACCGGACAAACCACGGGACCAGCCACCGGCTCAGGGACCGCGGCGTGAAGCGCGTCATGGGCCGCCCTTGGTTGCGCTGGGTCCCCGCGGTGGCCGTACCATCAATGATCGCCGCCGGGCTGCTGGCGGGAACCATACCCGCACGGGCCGGCGATCCCCTGCCCGCCAAAACCCCGGCAGAAGTCATTGCCCTGCTCGCTGCGCATAAGCCGCACACGTTTTCAGGCACCCTCGAACAGACCTCGGAGCTGGGGCTGCCGGAGCTGCCGGCAACACCCCCCACGTCCGGTCCCGCATCAGCCGACGCCGTGGCGTCACTCATGGAGTTCCTTAGCGGCGGGCACACGGCGCGGGTATTTGTGGACGGCATAACCAAGGCCCGGATCCAAGTGGTGGACCGGCTCGCGGAACGGGACATCATCCGCCACGGCAACGACGTCTGGTTCTACTCGTCCAAGGACAACTCAACCGCGCACCTGACCCTGCCGGACCACGCGCGTGACCTGCCGTTGACGGACCCGTCCCAGACCGACCCGTCCCAGACCGACCCTTCCCAAACCGACCCGGCCAGGCCGGCCCCGGACGCGAACGGAACTCCCCCTGCCGACGGGCCCCGGACCGACATGCGGGTTCCGCACACGCCGGAGGAGCTGGCGGAGAAGTTCCTGGCGGCAGCGGACAGCAGCACTGCCGTGACTGTGGGTGCTGACGTTGAAACAGCCGGCCGCCGTGCCTACAACCTGCTGCTTGAACCCCGTACTGACGGCACATTGGTGGACAAAGTAGCCGTTGCCGTCGACGCGGAGAACGGCATGCCGCTCTCCGTGAAGGTCACTGCACGCGGCGCTGCCGAGCCGGCCTTCAGTGCCGGATTCACCAGCCTTTCACTGGAAGCGCCGGACGCGGCCCTATTCAACTTCACCCCGCCAACCGGCAGCACCGTGAAGGAACTGCAGTTCCACCACCGCGCTGGCACTCCCGGTTCAGCATCTCCCGAATCCCCGGGAACGTATATAACTCCGGACCTCCTGGCAAAGAGCGCCCAGGACAAGGCCGGGCGCCACCTGTCCGGCTCCGGCTGGGAAACGGTAGTGGAAGTCCCGGCGGAAAGCGGCGCCGGCTCGAACCTCAGTGCTCTGCTCACCCGCAGTCCGCTGCTGGCCCAGGCCGCTGTCGCCGTTCCTGGCGGCCGCCTCATTTCCACCGCACTGTTCAATGTCCTGCTCACCGACGACGGCCGGATCTTCGCGGGCATGGTTCCGCCGGAGAGGCTGCAAGCCGCATCCGCGGCTCCGTGACCGGGGCCGCGAGGGGCCCCTCCTGGACGTACGGGCTGACCATCGAGACGCAGGGGCTGACCAAGCGGTTCGGGCAGCAGCTGGCCGTGGACAGCCTTGACCTCGCGGTGCCCCAAGGAGCCGTCTTTGGCTTCCTGGGCCCCAACGGCTCGGGCAAGACCACCACCATCAGGATGCTGCTGGGCCTGGCCGCGGCCTCCGCAGGAACTGTCAGGCTGCTCGGAATGGAAATGCCGGGCCGGTTCCAGGAAGTCCTTCCGCATGTGGGGGCGCTGGTGGAGGGCCCGGCCTTCTATCCGTTCCTCTCTGGAACCGCGAACCTCCACCGCCTCGACGCCGCCACCCGGCATGCGGCGCCCGCCACCCGTTCGTCACGGGTGAACCAGGCCCTAGAAAGGGTGGGGCTCGGGCACGCCGCAGGCAAACGGGTCCACGCGTACTCCCTGGGCATGAAGCAGCGGCTGGGTATCGCTAACGCCCTGCTCTCGCCCCGCGAACTGCTGGTCCTCGACGAGCCCACCAACGGACTGGACCCGCAAGGCACCCGGGAAGTCCGGAACCTGGTCCGGTCCCTCGCGGCAGACGGAACCACCGTTTTTGTGTCCAGCCATCTGCTGGCCGAAGTGGAACAGATCTGCACCCATGCGGCCGTGATGAGTGCGGGCCGGCTGGTGGCCCAGGGGCCGCTGCAGGAACTGCGTCGGAGCGGAAGTACCCGCATCCGCCTCCTGACGCCTGACGCCGTGGCAGCGATGGCAGTACTCGCCCGGCTGGGGCTGGTGCCGGAGGAAGCAGCAGCGCAGCCGGACGGCCAGATGGTCACGGCGGCACTGGATATAGCCCATGGAAACACAGCCTCTGGAAGCACCGAGGCTGGAAACACGGCCCCTGGAAACACGGCCCCTGGAAGCACGGCCCATCGAAGCATCGCCCCTGAGGATATTGTGGCGGGCCTCGTGCAGGCTGGTGTCCGGGTCAGGGGATTCGCCGTGGAACGGGAAAGCCTTGAGGACAGGTTCGTTGCCTTGACGGGGGAGGGGTTCGACGTTGCCCAGTAGCGCACATTCACAGAGCACCCGACTAACCCGCGCGCCGGCGATGTCCGCACGGCAGCGCGGAGCGGGCCTTTCCCTCCTGCGCTCGGAACTCCGGCTGCTGATGGTGCGCCGCCGCACCTGGGCGCTGCTGCTGGCGCTCGCCGCCATCCCGGTGCTGATTGCCGTGGCCGTAAGGATCTCGTCGGCGGTTCCGGCCGGGCGCGGGCCGGCATTCCTGGACCGCATCACCCAGAACGGCCTGTTCGTCGCCTTTACCGCCATGCTGGTGTCCGTTCCCTTGTTCCTGCCGCTCACGGTGGGCGTGGTGGCAGGGGACACCATCGCTGGTGAAGCCAACCTCGGAACGCTCAGATACCTGCTGGTTGCCCCGACAGGCCGGGTACGGCTGCTCCTGGTGAAGTACGCGGCAGCGCTGGCATTCTGCCTGGCCGCGCCTTTCACGGTTGGACTGGCCGGCGCCGCAATCGGGGCGGCACTTTTCCCGGTCGGCCCGGTGACGCTGCTGTCCGGGGACCTGATCGAGCCTCCGGAGGCTGCGCTGCGCATCCTGCTGATCGCCGCGTACCTGGCTGTTTCCCTGGCCGGACTTTCCGCGGTGGGGCTGTTCCTGTCCACGCTCACGGTGGTCCCCGTGGGGGCCATGGCTGCCACTGTGGTGGTTTCCGTGGTGTCCCAGGTCCTTGACCAGTTGCCGCAGCTGGAGTGGCTGCATCCGTGGCTCTTCAGCCACTACTGGCTGGGCTTTGGTGACCTGCTCCGCCAGCCCGTGCTCTGGGACTCCTTTGTGGACAACGCCTGGCTCCAGGCGGGCTATGTTGCCGTCTTCGGTGCGCTCGCCTACGGACGGTTTGTCACCAAGGACATCTTGAGCTGATGTCCACCCGATTTGAGGCAGAGCCTCATTGGGGAGAGGGTGCTATGGCAGGCAGGGTCAGTAGCGGGCAGCGTATGAATAGAGCTCCATGCCTGCCATGGCGCTCAGCGGGGTCACTGCGATACCCTCCTGCGGGTTGAGCGCCTGCACCACCTGGCCGTTGCCGAGGTAAATGGCAACGTGGTAGAAGTTCGACGGCGATCCCCACACCAGCAGGTCACCCCGCCGTGCCTGTGAGATGGGAACGTGGACCGGAGCGGCAGCGTACTGCTGGGCGGCGGTGCGCGGAAGGTACTTTCCCGCCGCTGCGAAGGCTGTCTGTACCAGCCCGGAACAGTCGAATCCGTAGGGCCCGGCACCTCCGTATTGGTAGTAGTAAGGAGCGCCCACCTTGCTGAGGGCCACCGAGATGGCGGCCTCGTAGGTCCCGCTCCCGGTCGAGGGGGCAGGAGCAGGCGTCGGAGCCGGCGCCGGAGCGGGTGCCGGTGCCGGCGCGGGGGCTGGCGCCGCAGGTGCAGGTGCAGGAGCAGGTGCCGGCGCGGGGGCGGGTGCAGGTGCCGGGGCGGGTGCAGGTGCCGGCGCGGGGGCGGGTGCAGGTGCCGGCGCGGGTCCAGCGGGGGCCGGGGCCGGAAGGGGTGCAGGTGGGGCCTGTGCGGGAGCAGCAGCGGCCGGCGCTGGAGCGGCAGGAAGATCACCCGGGGCAGCTGCCTGTTCCCGGGAAGCGCGCTCCGCTGCGGCTGCGAAGGCGGCCGCCAGCCGGGCTTCCTCGCGTTGCCGGTCCAGCGCATCCACGCGCGCGGATTCGAGTGCCACCGTGGTGTTCCGGAGCTCGGCCAACTGGTCCACCAGGAGGCTGCGCTGAGCCTTGGCGTCCGCCACGACTTTGGCCTGGGCAGCCTTGGCCTCCTCCGCCCGGGTCTTGCGGGCTTCGGCCGTGCGTGCCGCGTCGTCGGCCGCCCTGGTGGCGTCCTTTGCAGCTGCGGTCAGCGACGTTGATGCCTGGGCGGCGGCATCGGCGGCCTCAAAGGTGCGGCTCCGGCTGGCAGAAATCGCCTGGAGGGTGGCGGCCTGCTGCAGGGTTTCACCGTCGCCGCTTACGAAGGTGCCCAGGGAGGGGTTCAGCCCGCCGTTGCGGTAGAGGTCGCTGGCAAGCTGTCCCACCTGTTTCCGGGTTTTGTCCTGCTGCTCCCGGGCAGTTGCAGCCTTCGCCGACGCAACTGCCACGGCGGATGAACGCTGCTCCAGCTCCACCAATGCCTCGCTGTAGGCGTTGTTGGCTTGCATTGCTGCAGCGAATGCCGTCTGCTGGGCGCTTGCGGCGGCGTCCAAAATCCGCTCGATTTTAGCCACCTGGTCCGCTGTGGCTGCCTCGCTGGCTTTCGCTGCGGCGATGTCCTCCGGTGAAGGTACTTCGGGAGCGGCAGGAACGGCAATGTGCGGTGCGAGCGGTGCGGCATCAGCACCTGCCGGAGTTGCCAGCGCTGCACTCAGAACGACGGCGGCAGCCAGCACGGCAGCCTTGCGCCCGGATCCAGTCAAAACCATCGGCGGAAACCTCGAAACGGTAGGGCCGGGAGGTCCTGACCGCGGCAGGGCGATGCCCCTGGCCTGCTCCCCAGCAGTCCGAGGCTACGCGACTCTGCTGCACTTTGGCAACAACAGTCACGTCAGTAACAGTAACCACAAGACATTGTCGGAGTTGGATGCCGAGCGGCGTGTCGCAAGATGGGTGCCCCTGGATCTGGAAAAGGCGCTTGCTGAAAGGCTCCAATCCTGCCCGGATCCAAGGAATCCGGGAATGATAGGAACGGCCCGGTCAGGCGTGCTGGTGCGCTTCGTGTTCGGAGTGGGTGGCCGGTTCCAGCTGGAAGGTGCAGTGGTCAGTATCAAAGTGGGAGCCCAGGCAGGTGACCAGTTTGTCCAGCAACTGGTCCGCGCCCCGTGCGGTCAGCACGCCGTCCTCCACCACCACATGTGCTGAAAAGACCGGGACGCCGGACGTGATGGTCCAGATGTGGATATCGTGCACGTCCGAGACGCCCTCGACGGACAGGATGTGTTCCCGGATCATCTGCACTTCCACGCCCTTGGGGCTGGCTTCCAGCAGTACATCCACAACATCACGCAGCAGGCTCCAGGCTCGGGGCAGTATCAGCAGGGCGATCAGCACCGAGGCAATCGTATCCGCGGCCTGGAACCCGGTGACCATGATGACCACGGCAGCGGCAATAACGGCGAAGGAGCCCAGCAAGTCGCCCAGAACTTCAAGGTAGGCGCCGCGGACATTGAGGCTCTCTTTGTGCCCGCCCCGGAGGATCAGCAGTGACACCAGGTTCGCGGCGGCACCCAGGATGGCGGCGTACAGCATGATGTCCGTCTGGACCTCGGGCGCCGCCCCGATCCGGCGGATGGCTTCGCTAAAAATGACCACTGAGATCACGATCAGGATCAAGGCGTTGGCCAGCGCGGCGAGCACTTCGGCGCGCTGGTACCCGTAGGTCCGCTGGTCGCTTGCCGGTTGGCCGGCAATCCAGGCGGCCAACAGCGCAATGGTCACCCCGGCCGCATCCGAGAGCATGTGCCCGGCATCAGCGAGCAGGGACAGCGATCCCGAGAGGGCGGCACCCGCCACCTGGACCAGGACCACGGCCAGTGTGATGGCCAGGACGGCCACCAGCCTGTTGCGGTGCCGGCCCGTTGCGGTAACCCCATGGGTGTGGCTGTGGTTGTGTCCCATGCCTACAAGGCTAGTCCCAGCCGAGCTCGTGCAGCCGCTCATCGTCTATCCCGAAGTGGTGGGCAATTTCGTGGACCACAGTGACCGCCACCTCGTGGATAACGTCCTCGCGCGACCCGCAGATTTCCAGGATGGGTTCACGGAATATGGTGATGCGGTCCGGCAGCGAGCCGGCGTCCCACCACGAGTCCCGTTCCGTCAGCGGCACCCCCTCATAGAGTCCCAGCAGGACCGTGTCCGGGTCCTCCCCGGGCCGGGGCGCATAGTCGTCGTCAATGAACACCGCCACGTTGTCCATGGCCTGGGCCAGCTTTTCGGGGATGCTGTCCAGCGCGTCCTGGACAGCAGTCTCAAACTCATCCGCGGACATCCTGAACGCCTGGGACGGGGCGAAGTGGACGGGCCCGGTGGCATGCAGGGGCTCGCTGGGGCCTTCGGGAATAGTGGGCAGGCCCGGCGGCAGGCTGGCTGGCATACTCCGACTTTAGCGGGAAGTGCTCCGCTTGGCCTCGCGTCCCGGAACTGGTCCTGCGGCTTGCCTCGCCGTTGGTCCTGCAGTTGGCCCAGCCGCCTGCTCCGCCGCTGGTCTTGCAGGCTGTCCTGCAACATCGTGACGGGTCCCCGGCCGGGACCTGCGCCGGGTCAGGCCCACGCCAATCAGGCAAACGAGGCCGCCGACCATTCCGAGCGCGGTGGGGATCTCGCCCAGCAGGAGCCAGGAGATCAGGATGGTGGTGCCGGGCACCAGGTAGGTGGTGGCTGCGAGCTTGCCGGCATCGATCAGCGAGAGCGCGTACGCCCAGGTGGTGAAGGCAATCGCCGTGGGAAAGACTCCGAGATAGACCAGTCCCATCGTCGCCCCGGGCGGTGCGGCCTGCACCTCGGCCACCAGTTGGCCTGTGAACGGCAGGCAGCATAAGGCGCCCACCAGGATCCCGAACCAGGTGGCCTGGGCGGCGGGAAACTTGCGCAGCACAGGCTTCTGGATGATGACGCTGACTGCGGCGAGCACGGCGGCCAAGAGGCAGAGCAGCACACCCGCAACATCCGCCGTCGGACTTTCCCCCGGCCGGGAGGGCTGGCCGGAACCCCAGGCGATCAGCGCCACGCCGGCGAAGGCAACCAGGCTTCCGATGATGAGCCAGCGGGGGAAGCCTTCCTTGAGGAAGATCCCTGCCATGACGGCCACCAGGATCGGGTTCACGTTGATGAGCAGGGCGCTGGTTCCGGCGTCCAGCACGTGCTCCGCAGCGTTCAGCGCCACGTTGTACCCGCCGAACCACATCGCGCCGTAGGCGAGGATGGGCCACCATTCGCGGCCTTTAGGGAGGAGCCGGCTCTTCAGCAGCTGGGGCAGGACCAGCAGGGACAGTGCGACGGCGGCAACCGCCAGCCTGCCGAGTGTCAGGGAGCCGGGGGAGAAGTGGGGGCCGATGGCCCGGATGCCCACGAAGGCCGACGCCCACAGCACCACCGTCGTGACCATGGCCGCCACTCCAAGGGCTCTGGTGCGGGATGGAAGAGGCGGAGGAACGCTTGAGCTGACGCGGGTGGTTGATGCCATGCTGCCAATGTAGCTGGGGGCAGGGACACCAGGCTGGCGGAAATCGGCCATGTCTAGCCAAGTTCCTGCCAAAGATTCACGGAAGTTGCGGCAAAGGAGATCCCGCCCACTGCAGCAGCCGTTCCACTGGCCAGGTGGTGATGATGCGTTCGGCCGGGACACCGTTCCGTTCCGCGCGTTCGGCGCCGTACTGCAGGAAGTCCAGCTGGCCGGGCGCGTGGGCGTCACTATCGATCGAGAACAGGCACCCTGCTTCCAGCGCCAGCTGGATCAGCGCATCCGGCGGGTCCTGGCGCTCCGGCCGGGAGTTGATCTCGACGGCCACATTGTGTTCGGCGCACGCGGCGAACACCTCTTTGGCATCGAAGTCCGACGGCGGACGCGTCCCCCGCGATCCCTCCACCAGGCGGCCGGTGCAGTGGCCCAGCACATTCGTGTGGGGATCCTGGATACCGCCAAGCATGCGCCGGGTCATGGTCTTTGAATCGGCACGAAGCTTGGAATGGACGCTTGCCACCACAATGTCCAGGCGGTCCAGCAGTTCCGGAACCTGGTCCAGCTCACCGGACTCGAGGATGTCCACCTCGATGCCGCTCAGCAGTTGCACCTTGTGGTCGTGCTGTCCGTCCGAGCCCGGGTGGTCTCCCGCATTGATCCCGTCCACCACATCCAGTTGCTGGAGGAGGCGCTCTGCCGAGAGCCCGTTGGCGATGGTGAGGTTGGGGGAGTGGTCCGTCAGCGCGACGTACTCCCTCCCGAGCACCCCGGCGGCCGCCACCATCAGCTCAATGGGGGATCCGCCGTCGGACCATTCACTGTGGCTGTGCAGATCGCCACGCAGCGCCTCCCGGATGGCGGAGCCGCCGGATGCCAGGGGCTGGATGCCTTTCTCGCGGAGGTCGGCGAGGTAGTCCGGGACCTGGCCCTCCACTGCGTCCCGGATGACCTGGTAGGTCCGGTCGCCGATGCCCTTCATGGATTTCAGCCGGCCGTTCCGGACCCGGGCCGCCACTTCCTCCGGCGGCAGCGGGGCGATCACCGCCGCGGCTTTCCGGAAGGCCTGGACCTTGAAGGTGGCAGCGCGCCCGCGCTCCAGCCAGAAGGCAATCTCATTGAGTGCTGCAACGGCATCCATCAGTCCATCTTCACCTGTGTTTCGGGTTCAGACACGGTGTTTTTGGCCGATTTTGGATATTCCGAACTAAGCCCTATAGTTTTAGAGTCCAGTTCGGAGAAACGCAAAGGACAAAGACGCAAAGCCAAGCTTTACGCCTTTTATTTTGTTCCGAACGGGTTCTGGCCCCCATCGTCTAGCGGCCTAGGACACCGCCCTTTCACGGCGGCGGCACGGGTTCGAATCCCGTTGGGGGTACGCAAGGAACTGGTCAGGCAGGCTAAAAAAGTCTGGTAGGCTGGAAGCCTTGAAAAAAGCGGTAGAGATACTGTGAAAGCAAGAAACGCAAGGCCCTGTAGCGCAGTTGGTTAGCGCGCCGCCCTGTCACGGCGGAGGTCGCGGGTTCAAGTCCCGTCAGGGTCGCTCTGATTGCTGGAAGAAATTCCGGCACTCATGGTGACAAGTCACCTAGGCTCTGTAGCTCAGTTGGTAGAGCGTTCGACTGAAAATCGAAAGGTCACCGGATCGACGCCGGTCGGAGCCACCACTGGGAAGCATCAGTTCTTCGGAACTGGTGCTTTTCTTCTTTAACCCGGGCCGCTAACCCCCACTGGGGGTTCAGGCTAACCCGAGGTAGGGGTCAATTCGGCTGTCTTCTGAGGCTTGTTCGCAAATCCTTGCCTTGAAGATTCTGATCCGCGAAAAAGCTTGGGACCGGGCCGCTCGTCGGGTCGCGTCGGGAGGTGCGGCAGGAGGTGGGCGGCACCGGCCCCACGCTGGGCTGGCCTTGCATCCTCTTCCGGACAAAACACCGTGGCGTGCGCGGTGGGATTGTCCCGAAAAGGGTGTCTTTCGGACGGCATCCATCGGAGACATCCCGAATCGGAGTGCGGTCGAACACATTTGGCCGGTCCCGAAAATTGCGGGCGAACAGTCCCCCAGGAAAAATTGACGGAGCCAGCAGCACTACAGGCAGGAACGTTCCGCGGTGCGGGCGTTCCTGCCTGCTGCCGTTAAGTCACAGCCAGGGGATAGGGTTGGGACCAACAGAAGGGGGAGTGCCTGATGGAATACCAGAACCCACAACCCGGCCAGGGCAGCCACGCTGTGCCGGCTCCGGTACCGGTTCCTGTGCCAGGTCTTGGCCGCACCGTAATCTCCGAAACCGCAGTGGCCAAGGTGGCGGGAATCGCCGCGCGTGCCGTCCCCGGCGTGTACTCGTTGGGTTCCGGACCATCGCGTGCGCTGGGAGCTATCCGCGACGCCGTCGGAAGTTCAGACCATGCCGCCGGTGTCCATGCCGAAGTGGGCGAAACGCAGGTGGCCGTGGACGTCAGCCTGGTGGCGAGCTACGGAACGCCGCTGCATTCCCTGGCCAATGCAGTCCGGGCCGCGGTCTACCGGGCAGTCGAGGAACTGGTGGGGCTGCAGGTGATTGAGGTCAACGTCGAAGTCACGGACGTCTATGTGCCGCCCCCTGTAAAACCTGCAGTTTCCGGCCCGGCCGAGAGGGAGGCGCTGCTGTGAACCTCACCGTCGCCGGTACTGCCATGGGCGCCTTCGTCGCGTTTATGTCCCTCCAATTTGGTTTGTGGGGCTTCCTGATATCCCTGCTCTTTATGGCCATCGGGGCATTCCTGGGCCGCGCCGCGGAAGGAAAACTGGACCTCCGCGGCGTCCTGGACGCCATCACCGGCCGGCGCTCGTCCTCATGAGCTCCACCGCCCCACTGGTCCGGGCGCGGGAGCTCAGCGGCCACAACCGCATCAGTACCCAGGCGCTGACCAGCCTTGCGAAAGCCGCTGCCGGCCAGTTCCTGGGCGTGGAGGCGGAGGACGTGCGGGCTGACTGGGCGGACGACGACGGCCTGCTGGCCCTGTCCCTTGTCACACCTATCAGCATCCCGCCCTTGACTGCCGTGGCCATCGATGCCTCGCGGGTGGATGCCGCCGGCGGCTCCATCCGGGACCGCACGGTCAGGGCAAAAGCGGGCATCCTGGCAACAGTGGCAGAGCTCAGCGGGGCGCATTTGAGCCGGGTAGACATCAGGATCAGCGGAGCAAGGATCACCGAAGGGGGACGGGTGCGATGAGCCGGCACCAGGAGGACCAATCGCCGGACATGGGCCGGGTCCTGCGCCGCGAAACCCATTCAACGCGTGCAGCGCCGGCCATTGCCGCGGCAGTCCTGGTCATGGTTTTCGCTGCCTACGGGCTCCTCGAGGCGGGCGTGCACGCCCTCGGTCAACCGGCATGGCTGATCGAGCCGCAGGTGGCTGCTGAGCGCCTTGTGGCGCTGCCCGCGGGGATCCCGCCGCTGCTTCTGGGCGCCCTCGGTGCGGTGCTGGCGATGTTTGGCCTCGTATTTTTCCTCAACGGGATCCTGCCGGGACGGCGCGCCCGGCATCTCCTGGCCGGCGGCCCGGATCCGGGCGGCCCTGCCGTGGTGGTGGACGACGAAGTCATCGCCTCCTCGTTGGCACGGCGGGCCCGGCTTGCTGCGAACGTCACGCCCGAACAGGTCATGGTGGTTGTCTCGCAGCGCCAGGTGGTGGTCAATGTCCGGCCCACGTCCGGGGTGCCAGTGGAACGGGATTCCGTGCTCGCCGCCGTCGAAAGCGAACTCGCTGCCATGGCGCTGGACCCCTCTCCTGAGGTGCGCGTCAATGTGGCGCCGTCCGGGGTTATTGGCGCATGAACAGCACCCCGACCCTGCTCAACCGGATCCTGATCACCATCCTGGGCCTCAAACTGCTGGCCGTGGGCGTCCTGCTGATGCTGCTGGCCTCCGTCCCGGCCGTCGCTTCCTGGTGGCATTCCTGGTCCGCCGGGGCCTGGGCTGGAGTCAACCAGGCCTTCAACGCCACAAGGTTTCCAGGACGGCCCGAAAGCTGGCTGTGGATCCTGGTGGCACTGGCCCTGCTGGTGCTGATCGGGCTTATGGTGGCCTGGGCAGCCCAGCAAGGAAAAGGCCGGGCCAACCTCCTGGCCATGGAATACGACCCCGGCGAAGTCCCCGGCGATGTGCGGATCGGCGGGGGAGTTGCGGAGCAAGCCCTGAAGCACGCCCTGGCAAACCGACCGGACCTGGCAGGGGCCAGCGTGACCACCTATAACGTCAAAGGCTCCCCCGCCTTGAAGGTTCGCCTGCTGCCGCGACAAGGGGTGGCGCCGCACCTGCTGGCAGACGAGGTGTACGCCCTGGTGGCCGCGCTCGAAGCCGTGGTAGGCAAAAGGATCCCAGTGCTGATCCACATCGGAGCCGGTGCGCGGACGCGCTTCAGCAGGGCTGAGCGCGTCCGCTGACCAGCCGTGGACTTAGTCCTTGGTGAGGTAGACGGTACAGTCCACCGGGATCTCGTCCATCCCGCTCCAGTCTGAGGCGGGTCCAGGACCGCTCGAAAGAACCACGGAATACCCCTCCGGAACCGGGGCGGAGGCGAAACCGAGATTGCCCAGGACCAGGACCTCTCCGTTGTGGAAGGCGAGCAGTCCGCTCTCGGGGGCATGGACCTCAGCCCACGCCAGGGAGCCCCTGCCGAGTTGCCGGGCGGACCGGAATGCGAGGGCAGTCCGGTAGAGCTCCAGGGTTGAACCCTCCACGCCTTCCTGCTGGTCGGCAGCGAGGGGGCCGAAGCTGTCCGGCTGGGGAAGCCAGGGAGCTGCTGCCGCACCTCCGCTTATCGCAAACCCATAACCAGGTGCGTCCTGTGCCCACGGCAGCGGGACCCGGCACCCGTCGCGCCCGATCTCGGCGCCGTTGGTCCTGTGGAACGTGGGATCCTGCCGCGCTTCGGCCGGCAGCGTGGTGTGCTCGGGAAGCCCCAGCTCCTCGCCCTGATAGAGGTAAGCGGAGCCAGGCAAGGCCAGCGATATCAATGTGGCGGCACGGGCGCGGGCCAGCCCCAAAGCCGGGTCGGGCTGCTCATCGTCCGCGGCGATGCCCTTCGGAAAGGTGGTGGGATCTTTGAGCCCGAACCTGGTGGTGTGGCGGACGGTGTCGTGGTTGCTCAGCACCCAAGTGCAGGGGGCACCCACCGAAGCGGCTGCCGCCAGGGACGCGTCAATGGCCTGGGCCACGCGCTCCGCATCCCAGCCCGCCAGCAGGAAATCGAAGTTGAACGCCTGCTGCATCTCGTCAGGCCGGGTGTAGCGGGCCAGCCGTTCAGCGGGCTCCACCCACGCCTCGGCAACCATCATGCGGTCCCCGCCGTACTCCGCCAGTACTTGGTGCCAGTCCCGGTAGATGTCATGGACGCCGTCCTGGTCGAAAAACGGAGAGGGCGGATATACGGGAGAGACGGCGCGGTGCGGTTCCTCTGCATCGGTATGGGCGCCAGGGGCGTCACCGGGAGGGGTTGGCTCCCTCCTGACTTCCGGCGTGCCTTCAACCATGGCGGCCACGCCGTCCCAGTCGGGAAGGCCGGCCTCTTTGACCAGGCCGTGGGCAACGTCCACCCGGAAGCCGTCTGCGCCGCGGTCCAGCCAGAAGCGGAGCACCGAGCGCATCTCGTCCCGCACCTCCGGGTTGTCCCAGTTCAGGTCCGGCTGCTTGGTGTCGAAAAGGTGAAGGTACCACTCACCCGGAGACCCGTCCGGCCCGGTGGTCCGGCTCCAGGCAGGTCCCCCGAAGATCGATTTCCAGTTGTTGGGCGCCCGGTTGCCGTCTCCGGAGCCGGGGATGCCATCCTTGCCCGGCCGGAAGATGTAGCGGTCCCGCTCCGGCGAGCCGGGGGATCCCGCCAACGCCTCCTGGAACCACGCGTGCTCGTCCGAGGTGTGGTTGGGAACCAGGTCCACAATGACCTTCAAGCCCCGCTGGTGAGCTTCCTGCAACATCGCATCGAAGTCGGCCAACGAGCCGAACAGGGGGTCAACCTGGCGGTAGTCGGCAACGTCATATCCCGCATCCGCCTGAGGCGATTTGTAGAAGGGTGAGAGCCAGACGGCGTCCACGCCGAGCTGCTGAAGATAGGGCAAGTGTTGCTTGACGCCGCGAAGATCGCCCATGCCATCGCCGTTGCCGTCCGCGAAGGACCGGGGATAAATCTGGTAGACGACGACGTCCGTCCACCATTGCGTGCCGGTTGGCCGGCCGGCAGGAACGTCCGGGTTGGACATTTGGTTCCTCTCAGATAACTTTTTGATGTAAACGCTTGCATTACCCGCAGCAACCTTACTAGTGTGAGCGTCACCACATCAACCTCACCCAGCAAGCGCACTGTCGACTTACTTGTCACTCAGCGAGGAGCTTCAAGCTAATGAAAACCCGTAGATTCCTACTTCCGGCTGCTACCGCCGGCATCCTGGCCCTGACCTTGTCTGCCTGTGGCGGCGGAGGCGGCGGCACCACCGGAGGTGGCGGTGGCAGTGATGCCGAAGCCAACCTGGACGGCCGGGGTCCCATTACGTATGTACAGGGCAAGGACAACAACAACGTGGTCCGTCCGTTCATCGAGAAGTGGAATGCAGCGCATCCTGATGAAAAGGTCACGTTCAAGGAACAGACAGACAAAGCGGACCAGCAGCACGACGACCTGGTCCAGCACTTCCAGGCGAAGCAGTCCGACTATGACGTGGTCAGCGTAGACGTCATTTGGACTGCTGAGTTCGCTGCCAAGGGTTGGCTGCAGCCGCTCAAGGACAAGATGGCGATCGACACCTCGAAAATGCTTAAGGCTCCGGTTGAGGCTTCCACCTACAAGGGGACGCTGTACGCAGGACCCAAGGATTCCGACGGCGGCATCCTCTACTACCGCAAGGACCTCGTCCCAACGCCACCCAAGACCTGGGACGAAATGATGAGCATGTGCTCGATTGCCAAGGCCAACAACATCGGGTGCTACTCCGGGCAATACAAGCAGTACGAGGGCCTGACGGTTAACGCCTCTGAGGCGATCAACTCGGCCGGTGGATCCGTTTTGGATGACCAAGGCAAGCCGAGCCTGAACACGCCTGAGGCAAAGGCTGGCCTGGAGAACCTGGTTAAGGCGTACGCCGACGGCAACATTCCGCAGGAGGCCATCACCTACCAGGAAGAGGAGAGCCGCCGCGCCTTCCAGTCCGGCAACCTGCTCTTCCACCGCAACTGGCCTTACATCTACAGCCTGATCACGACTGAGGGATCGTCTGCTGTAAAGGACAAGTTCGCAATGGCGCCCCTGCCGGGCAAGGACGGCCCCGGTGCGTCCTCCCTCGGTGGGCATAACGCAGCCATCAGTGTCTACTCCAAGAACAAGGCAACGGCACTGGACTTCATCAAGTACATCGAGACCGAGGAAAACCAGAAGTTCTTTGCAAACCAGGCGTCGTTGGCTCCAATCCTGACCTCGGTGTACGAGGACAAGGAGCTGGTGGCTAAACTGCCCTACCTGAGTGTCCTCCAGACGTCTATCCAGAACGCGGTACCGCGCCCCGTGACGCCCTTCTACCCGGCGGTCACGAAGGCAATCCAGGAGAATGCCTACGCAGCTCTGAAGGGCGAGAAGCCCGTAGAGACGGCACTCTCTGACATGCAGAAGTCCATCCAGTCATCAAGCGCAGGATCGTAATTCAGCCATGGCAACAGAATTAGGCCCGACGCCGGTCACCAAGCCGGCGTCGGGCGGGACTCCAGTCCACCAGGCACCCAAAGGCGTAGGTGAGGATAACAGGATCGCGAGCCAGGGCCGCTGGGCATCGTGGCTCCTTGCCCCCACCGTCATCGCCCTGGGCGTAGTCATCGTTTACCCGATCATCAGTGCCATCGTGATGTCCTTCACGAAGGACGCGGGTCTGGATCCGGCCACAGGTCTCTTCACTGAGGGCGGACCGGCCGGCATCCAGAACTATGTGAACTGGCTGGCGCAGCAGTGCGCAGCCCAGGGCGGCGGCACAGTAGCCTGTCCGCCGGGTACCTTGGCCGGCCAATTCTGGACGGCTACCGGCACCACCTTCATTTTTACTGTCATTACGGTCGCCTTCGAAACTGTCCTCGGTTTCTGGATGGCCATGATCATGGCGCGCACGTTCAAGGGCCGCGGCCTGGTCCGCGCGGCTGTCCTCGTCCCTTGGGCTATCCCCACGGCCGTCACCGCACAGCTGTGGCTCTTTATGTTCGACTTCAACGGAATCATTAACAAGCTGTTCAACGTCAGCATCCTGTGGACCGGCAGCGAATGGCCGGCCAAGTGGGCAGTCATCATCGCTGACACCTGGAAGACCACCCCGTTTATGGCCCTCCTGATTCTGGCCGGCCTGCAAATGATTCCCGCCGAAGTCTATGAGGCGGCCAAGGTGGACGGAGCCACTGCCTGGCAGCGGTTCCGGATGATCACCCTTCCGCTGGTCAAGCCGGCTCTGATGGTGGCCATCCTGTTCCGTACCCTGGATGCGCTGCGTATGTTCGACCTGCCGTACATCCTCACGGGCGGTGCCAACAACACCACCACCCTGTCCATCCTGGTGATCAACCAGATCAGGCAAGGGTTCAACGCTGCGGCTGCCTTGTCCACCATCACGTTCATCATCATCTTCCTGGTCGCGTTCATCTTTGTCCGGTTCCTTGGGGCGAACGTTGTGGAGCAAAGCGGAGCCACCGGTAAGGGGAAGAAATGACCACCGCAACAGCAGATTCAGCCCTGCGGGCACGCCAGGACAAAGGGCGGCAGGCTGCCCAGAACAGGGAAAAGTGGGCCCAGGCGCGGACCTACATCAGCGCCGCCGTCATCCTGATCTGGTGCCTGGCGCCAGCCTATTGGATGGTGGTTACGGCCTTCCGCGAGGTGGGGTTCACGTACGACACAACGCCTTGGCCAACGCACGTGACACTGGACAACTTCATCACTGCCTTCGATACCTCGTTCGGCAACAAGTTTGGTCAAGCGCTGCTCAACAGCGTCTTTATCGGTGTGACCGTCACCGTGATCTCGCTGGTGATCGGCGTCTTCGCCGCGTACGCACTGGCACGCTTGAACTTCCGGTTCAAGTACCTGGTGCTGGGCTTCATCCTGGGTGCTTCCATGTTCCCCGGCGTTGCCCTGATTACCCCGCTGTTCCAGCTCTTCACCAACATCGGCTGGATGGGCACCTACCAGGCCCTGATCATTCCGAACATCTCCTTCGTCCTGCCACTCACCGTCTACACCCTGACCTCCTTCTTCCGCGAAATGCCGTGGGAACTTGAGGAGTCGGCCCGTGTTGACGGCTGCACGCAGGGCCAGGCGTTCCGGAAGGTGATCATGCCCCTGGCGGCTCCGGCGATCTTCACGACGGCGATCCTGGCGTTCATCTCTTCCTGGAACGAGTTCCTGATCGCCAGCCAGCTGTCCAGTGAGGCTACGAAGCCGGTCACGGTTGCCATCGCCAGTTTCGCCGGCGCGCAGCCCAACCAGATCCCGTACACGGCCATCATGGCCGCCGGTACCATCGTCACCATTCCCTTGGTGATCCTGGTGCTGGTCTTCCAGCGCAAGATCGTCGCCGGCCTGACGGCAGGTGCGGTCAAGTGACAAACGGCCCTTCCCGCCCCCGGTCCACGGGGGCGGGAAGCGATGGCCGGCGGATGAGGTCCGGGCAGGACTTCGACATCATCATCGGCTTCCTGGCTTTCTGGGCGCTGGTCCTGCTCGTCGTCACAGTCTGGATGGAAGTAACGGCACAGCCGGCCCTGGGCTGGGCACTGGGCCTGCTGGCCGTCCTCCTCGCGATCTACGGGATGGTGCGGCTGCGCCGGAAGCTGCCGGACCGGAGGTAGCGCAAACGGCTGATCCTCCGCCGTCGGCCGTCCGGCCCAAAAGGTAACACTGCGATATTCCCAGGCGCCCAAAATACTATGGCGTGGGGGCATCGCACAAAGCATGGCGGAGGCCTGCAGGAAGTATTGAGGGGGCACCGTGGCTCGCACAAGTGAAAGGTCCCAACGGGGCGGCCACAGCGGTGTCAGCATCGAAGATGTGGCGGCGGCAGCCGGAGTTTCCACCGCCACTGTTTCCCGGGCGGTCCGGGGCCTGCCCCGCGTCTCCCCGGCCACCCGCGAAAAAATCCTCGAGGTAGCCGGGAACCTGGGCTATGTAGCGTCCAGCTCCGCCTCCGGCCTGGCCACGGGAAGAACCAGGACCATCGGGGTGCTCGCCCCGTTCGTGAGCCGGTGGTTCTTCTCCAAAGCCATCGAAGGCGCGGACCGGGAACTCCACGCCCGGAACTACAACCTTTCGCTGTTCAACCTCGGTGGCCATGGCAGCAACCGGGAGCGGCTGTTCAGCAAGACCATGGTCTACAAGCAGATCGATGCCCTGCTGGTCCTGTGTATGGCGCTGTCCCATGATGAACTCGACCACCTCCAGAAAATCGACATCCCGCTGGTGGTGGTGGGCGGCCACGTGGAAGAGTGCGCCTACATCGGCATCGATGATTACGCCGCCGCGTCCACCGCGGTCCGGCACCTGATCGACCTGGGCCACCGCAACATCGCCCTGCTGCACGGCGACGACGAAACAGACTTGAACTTCGATGTTCCCCGCGTCCGGATCCTGGCTTTCAAGGACGTGATGACCGCCGCGGGCCTCCCCACCCGCCCCGAATGGGATGAGTGGGGGGATTTTACGGTCCGCAGCGGGCAGGAGGCCTTCCGCCGGCTGTGGGCCAAGCCGGGGGACAAGCCAACAGCCATCTTCTGCGCTTCGGACGAGATGGCCATGGGTGTCATCTTTGAAGCCTTGCGGCTCGGCGTCCGGGTGCCGCAGGAACTCTCAGTGGTGGGCATCGACAACCACGATTTCGCCGACGCCATGGGCCTGACCACGGTGGGCCAGCGGCCGGACGAGCAGGCCGAGCTGGCCACCAAGATGCTCCTTGACGAACTGGACGGGGAGACGGGATCGGTCCAGTCCGCCGTCGCGCCCCATGAACTGATTGTCAGAAGGACGACGGCGCCGCCCCGGTCCTAGTGCCTGGGTTCAGTTTCCAGCAGCGTCAGGACGCCAGCCGTCAGGGCGCCAGCCGTCAGGACGCGCGGGCCAGTTGCCGGATGGGGATCCAGCGTGACGCCAGACGGCGGTAGGCCGCGGCAGCGCCTGTCATGTCGCCCTCAGCCAGGCATTCAATGCCAAGCCTAATGTCCATGGGCGAATCGTCCGGGTACACCTTGTCCGCCACCGCCCCGTAGTCCAGTTCCACCATCGACTCCACGTGGAACGTTTCCAGCCACTCCGTGAGCTGGGCGAGGTCATCGAGCATGTCCAGGTCCGGTGCCGCGAGTGCAAGGTTGGCCACCGCGTACCGGGCCCGCTCCAGGGCTTCGGTGATGGGTGCCCACACACGGACGGTGAGGATCCGGCCCGCAGCCTCCACCACGTCCTTGTGGTCTGCTTCCATGAACAGCGAAAACCAGCTGAAGGGGATGCCCCAGGTGGACGCCCGGGTGTGCACGCGGATGGACCCGTCGCGGGCCTTTACCTGATCGATCCGTTCCTGGTGCTTGTCCCGCTGCTCTTCGGGAATGAGCAGCTCCGCCAGGGGGCCGTGGATTCCCTCCATCAGGGCATTGGCCGCCAGGCCCGCGCGCAATACCAGCTGGCTGGGACAGTACAGCAGCACGGGGTCGGCGTCAGCGTCGTCGTCGGACTTTCCTGCCGCGGGTGCGGCCGGGGCAGTGGTGACGCGTACCAGATCGGTGCGTCCCGTGGGGAAGGGGTCACCGCCGGAGCGGGTGATGCGTCCCAGCGAGGCCAGCAGTTCGGCGTTTTCGACGGCGGCACGCGAGGCAGAGCGCGCCCCGGCGGCCTGGATCGCGGCGCGCTGCTCCTCCGGAAAGGCATCCAGCGGTTCGTAGACGCGCAGGGTTGACGAGAATGGCAGGCCGGCCTGGCCCCGGTAGAGGTTTCCCGTCATCACGGTCTCCTTGAATGGGTCCAGGATTCTGTCATCAGCCGGCCAGTTCCACCAGCACGGGGGCATGGTCCGAGGCGCCTTTGCCCTTGCGCTCCTCGCGGTCGATCGAGGCGCCCGTGACGCGCGCGGCCAGGGCCGGGGAGGCCAGCACGAAGTCGATCCGCATGCCTTCCTTCTTCGGGAAGCGGAGCTGGGTGTAGTCCCAGTAGGTGTAGACGCCCGGGCCGGGAGTGTAGGGCCGGACCACGTCGGTGTATCCTGCCGACTCGAAGGCGTGGAATGCTGCCCGCTCCGGCGGACTGACGTGGGTGTAGCGGTTGTTGACGAAAAGATCGATGTCCCATACGTCGTCGTCGAAGGGGGCGATGTTCCAGTCGCCCATCAGCGCCACCTGGGCTTCCGGATTCCGGGCTACCAGTTCCTGGGCATGCGTTTTCAGGCTTTCCAGCCACTTGAGCTTGTACGGCATGTGCTCATCGTCCAGGGAGCGGCCGTTGGGGACGTAGAGGCTCCAGATCCGGACGCCGCCGCAGGTAGCGGCCATGGCACGTGCCTCCTGCACGGGATCCGTGCCCGCCTTGCCGAATGAGGGCTGATCCAGGAAGGTCCGCTCCACGTCTTCGAGCCCCACCCGCGAAGCGATGGCCACGCCGTTCCACTGGTTGACTCCGAAGTGGGCCACCTCGTAGCCCATCCGTTCGAAGAGCTCCCAGGGAAAGTTCTCGTCTTTGCACTTGGTTTCCTGGATGGCCAGCACGTCGCAGTCACTGCGCTGAAGCCAGGCTTCCACGCGGTCGGCACGGGCACGGAGCGAATTCACATTCCAGGTAGCAATCTTCACAGTTCCTAACTTACCTTGGCGGTGCGGCCGCAGGTAAAGCATGCTCCGGCAGGGGCGCCAGGGCCTGTGCGGGCATACCGGGCCGGTGGAGTTTAGTTGGAGGTCCGAGTATATTCGCAACCAGAAATGACCTGGGTCACATGCGAAGGAGCGTCTGCTCATGGTGCGCGAGCTTTCCCACTACGTCGGCGGCCAACACGCCGCAGGCTTGTCCGGCCGTTTCGGCGACGTCTTTGATCCCTGCACCGGGACAGTGCAGGCGCGCGTGCCGCTGGCCGGCAGGGACGAGGTGCACAACGCCGTTGCCGCCGGCGCGAAGGCACAGGAGGAATGGGCGGCCATGAACCCGCAGCGCCGGGCGAGGATCCTGCTCCGGTTCGTGGACCTGGCCAACCAGGACATGGAGGGGCTTGCGCGGCTGCTCTCTTCCGAACACGGCAAGACCCTCGCCGACTCCAAGGGGGACATCCAGCGGGGACTGGAAGTGGTGGAGTTCTCAGCCGGCGCGCCACACCTGCTCAAGGGCGAATTTTCCACCGAAGCCGGATCCGGGATAGACATCCATTCGCTGCGGCAGCCCCTGGGCGTGGTGGCCGGGATTACGCCGTTCAACTTTCCCGCCATGATTCCGCTGTGGAAGTCCGGCCCGGCGCTGGCTGCGGGCAACGCGTTCATCCTGAAGCCCTCGGAACGGGATCCTTCCGTGCCCCTGCGCCTGGCCGAGCTGTACTCCGAGGCGGGCGTCCCGGACGGAGTGTTCAATGTGGTCAACGGGGACAAGGAAGCCGTGGACGCGCTGCTTGAAGATCCCCTGGTCAGGGCCATCGGATTTGTGGGTTCCACCCCTATTGCGCAGTACATCTACGCCACCGCCGCTGCCCACGGAAAGCGGGCGCAGTGCTTCGGCGGTGCCAAGAACCACATGGTGGTGATGCCGGACGCAGACCTGGACCAGGCGGCAGACGCCCTGATCGGCGCCGGGTACGGCTCCGCGGGGGAGCGCTGCATGGCCGTTTCGGTGGCCGTCCCGGTGGGACAGGAAACAGCTGACCGGCTGGTGGCCAGACTCCAGGAACGGGTCAAGTCGCTCAAGGTGGGCCACAGCCTGGACCAGCATGCGGACTTTGGCCCGGTGGTCACGGCTGCCGCCAGGGAACGGATCGTGGGCTGCATCCAGGCGGGAGTGGATGAAGGCGCAACCCTGCTGGCCGACGGCCGCGGCCTCACGGTGGAAGGCTACGACAATGGCTTCTGGGTGGGCCCCACGCTCTTCGACCATGTGACACCGGAGATGGCCATCTACCGGCAGGAGATCTTCGGCCCCGTCCTCAGTGTGGTGCGGGCTGCCGATTACGATGAAGCGCTCCGGCTCTGCAGCGGGAACGAGTACGGAAACGGGGTGGCCATCTTCACCCGCGACGGAGACGCCGCGCGGGATTTCGCCACCCGGGTGGACGTAGGCATGGTGGGCATTAATGTGCCCATCCCGGTGCCCCTGGCCTACTACACGTTCGGCGGCTGGAAAGCGTCAGGATTCGGCGACCTGAACCAGCACGGCGCCGATGCCTTCCGTTTTTACACCAAGACGAAGACGGTCACCACCAGGTGGCCCTCAGGGATACGGCACGGGGCCAGCTTCGTGATGCCGGAAGGAAGTTGATGACGGACAGCACGGAAACCGGTGGGGACCCCAATGCCGAGGTACTGTTTGAACGCCGCGGGCGGCTGGGTGTAGCCACCCTCAACCGGCCCCGGGCGGTGAACGCGTTGACAGCGGGCATGGTGGGTGTGCTCCTGGACCAGCTCACCGCATGGGCGGACGACGACGGCGTTGCCACGGTCCTGGTGCGTGGCGCCGGTGAACGGGGATTGTGTGCCGGCGGTGACATTGTGGCCATCTACGAGGACATCCCCGCCGGCGGGGGGAAGACTGCGGACTTCTGGCAGGCGGAGTACCGGCTGAATTCGCTCATTTCCCGCTACCCGAAGCCGTATGTCGCCTTCATGGATGGGCTGGTCCTGGGCGGCGGCGTGGGCATCTCCGCGCACGGCTCGGTGCGGGTGGTTACTGAGCGGACGCGGATGGGCATGCCGGAGACGACTATTGGTTTTGCCCCCGACGTCGGCGGGACCCTTTTGTTGTCCCGCTCGCCCGGGGAGGCGGGCACCCATGCGGCGTTAACCGGAGCACATCTGAGCGCAGCGGACGCCCTGCACCTGGGCCTCGCCGACCACTACGTCCCGTCCGGGCGGCTCGAGGAACTCATGGTGGCGCTGGAAAGCGAAACTGCGGAAGCCGCCGTCGGACGATACAGCGAGGCGGCGCCGCCCTCAGCACTTGCGCAGCAGCGGGCGTGGATCGACAGCTGCTACGCCTCCGATGACGCCGTGGAGATTGTCCGGCGCCTCCGGAGCTTCGATGGTGAAGGCGGCGGGGAAGCCGCCAATGCCGCCGACACCATCGAGGCGAAGTCGCCCACGTCCGTGAAGGTCACGCTGGCCTCCCTGCGGCGGGTCCGGGGCCTGACGCTGGATGAAGCGCTGGCGCAGGAGTACCGGGTGGGACTGCGTTTCCTGGCGGCGCCCGATTTCCGCGAGGGCATCCGCGCGCAGGTGGTGGACAAGGACCGTGCACCCCGCTGGCGCCCGCCCACTCTCGTGGAGGTGCTGCCGGATCAGGTGGAGCGCTTTTTCGAGCCGCTGGGCAGCAAAGAACTGGACCTTGGATTGAAAGAGCCGAATTGAAGGAGACTGACCATGCCTGAGAACCACACCATCGCGTTCCTGGGCCTTGGCCACATGGGTGGGCCCATGGCGGTGAACCTGGTCAGCGCCGGCCACACGGTGGCAGGTTTCGACGTGGTGCCCGCGGCCCTTGACGCTGCACGGGAGCATGGCGTCCCTGCTGTTGCCAGCGCCGCCGAAGCGGTTTCCGGGGCGGACGTGGTCCTGACGATGTTCCCCAGTGGGCGGCACGTGCTGGACGCCTACCAGGGCAGCGACGGCGGCCCCGGCCTGCTGGCCGCTGCTGCCCCCGGAACCATGTTCCTGGATTGTTCCACCATCAATGTTGACGAAGCCCGTGAAGCAGCCAGGCTGGCCATCGGTGCCGGCCACCGCTCGGTGGACGCGCCGGTGTCCGGGGGTGTGGTGGGTGCCGAGGCCGGGACGCTGACGTTTATGGTGGGCGGAAACCCGGAGGATTTCGAGGCGGTGCGTCCGCTGCTGGAGGTAATGGGCAAGCGGGTGGTGCACTGCGGTGGCCACGGCGCGGGACAGGCCGCAAAGATCTGCAACAACCTGATCCTGGGCGCCTCCATGATTGCCGTGAGCGAGGCCTTTGTGCTGGGGGAGAAGCTGGGCCTTAGCCACCAGGCGCTCTTTGATGTGGCATCGGCGGCCTCGGGGCAATGCTGGGCACTGACCACCAACTGCCCCGTGCCCGGGCCGGTTCCCACCAGCCCGGCCAACCGCGATTACCAGCCCGGTTTCGCCGGAGCCTTGATGGCAAAGGACCTCCAGCTTGCCGTGAATGCACTGCAAAGTACCGGCGTGGCAGCCCGGGTGGGTCCGCTCGCCGCGGAAATCTACGGTACGTTTGCCGCAGAAGGCGGCGCCGGCCGTGACTTCTCCGGGATCATCACGGACATCCGGGACAAATCCGATGCCCGGGACAAATCCGATGCCCGGGACGGATCACGGAACATCTTGGGTGACAAAGCCGGCGGCGCTCCACACACGGCATCAAAAAGTGCAGCGTACGGCGCAGCTCAGGACGACGGGAGCCCCGAATGACCGAATACACGAACATCCTGGTGGAACAGCGGGGCCGGGTGGGGCTGGTGACGCTCAACCGGCCACAGGCGCTGAATGCCCTGAACAAAGCCACCATGGAAGAGCTCGTCAAGGCCGTGGGTGTTATGGATGCCGATCCCGCAGTAGGAGCGGTGGTGATAACCGGCTCCAGCAAGGCCTTCGCTGCCGGGGCTGATATCAAGGAGATGGCGGGCCAGGGCTATATGGAGATGTACGCTGCGGACTGGTTCCGCGGCTGGGAGGACTTCACCCGGCTCCGCATTCCCACCATTGCCGCAGTCTCCGGGTTCGCGCTGGGCGGCGGCTGTGAACTGGCCATGATGTGCGATCTCATCATCGCTGGGGACAACGCCAAGTTCGGCCAGCCCGAGATCAACCTGGGGGTGCTGCCCGGCATGGGCGGATCGCAGCGGCTCACCCGTGCCATCGGCAAGGCCAAGGCGATGGACCTCATCCTCACCGGCAGGTTCATCGGCGCGGAGGAAGCTGACCGCTGCGGCCTGGTATCCCGCGTAGTTCCCGCTGAGGACGTGGTGGACGAGGCCGTCAAAGCTGCAGAAGTGATCGCGTCCAAGTCAAAACCGGTGGCCATGGTGGCCAAGGAAGCCGTCAACGCGGCCTTCGAAACCGGCCTCGCCCAGGGAGTGGTGTTCGAGCGCAGGCTCTTCCATTCGCTCTTCGCCACAGAGGACCAAAAGGAAGGCATGGCCGCTTTTATGGAGAAGCGCCAGCCCGGATTTCAGCACCGCTGAGCCGAAGTCAGCCTTCAGACAGCTGCGTAAGGTAGACAGGTCAGGGCAGCTGTGGAATCGGACGGGGAGCTTGTATGTGGGGAACGGCGGCGGACGCAGGCGGCTCAGCCGATAACCTGACCGGGTTGGTGGGCGTCGCTGCCCGGGGCATCGAGCAGCTCGGGGAGTGGGGCGTGGGGCTCTTCACCCTGGCCGAAACCGTGGTGCCGCCCATCCCCAGCGAAGTGATCCTGCCGCTGGCCGGCTACCTTTCCAGGCAAGGCTCCCTGAACCTGGTCCTGGTTTTTCTCACGAGCACGTTGGGCGCCTGGCTGGGGGCCCTCTTCCTGTACTGGCTCGGGGCCAAGCTCGGCCTGGAGCGGTCCATCCGCGGGTTGTCGAAACTCCCGCTGGTGGATCGGGAGGACTTTGAACACGCGGCCGGCTGGTTCCGCCGGCATGGACGGCGGTCCATCTTCTTCGGGAGGTTACTTCCCGGTGTGCGGAGCCTCATTTCCCTTCCGGCCGGAGCTGCAGCCATGCCGCTGGGCACGTTCACCATCTACACGCTCGCCGGCAGCGGGCTGTGGAACGGGCTGCTGCTGGGGCTCGGGTACCTGCTGGGCACCCAATACCGGGTGATCGAGGAGTACTCCCGTTTCCTGAACTATGCCGTCTACGCCGCTTTGGGCGTTACCCTGGTACTCCTCGTTGCCCGGCGGATCAAACGCGCCAAAGAGCGGCGCTGACCCTGTTTCCGCGCTGACCTGCGATCGCATTGACCTCGCATCCGGCCCGTTCAGGAGTCGATGAAGTCGCCGGCATTCCGGCGGAAGTCACCGAGTATCCGGATCAGCTGATCGATATCCTCCGGCCCGAAGCCCGAGGCGCTGAAAACTTCGGCGTTGAGTGCCGCCGTCGAACGTTTCGCCAGCGTGCGGCCGTCGGCGGTGAGCTCCACCAGCGTGGTGCGGCCGTCCGTTGGATGCGGTAAACGGCGCACCAGCCCTGCGTCCTGCAGCCGGTCAACCGCGTTGGTAACGGATGTCGGGTGGACCTGGAGGAGCGTGCTCGCTTTCTTCATGGGAAGGGATCCGTTCCTGGCGAAGCCCAGCAGGGCGAGCAGTTCGTAGCGCGCGAAGGTCAGCCCGAAGGGCTTCAGTACGAGTTCGATCCTGGCGAGCAGAATCTGCTGGGTCCGCATGATGGCGGTGATCGCCGCCATGGGAGCGGCCATATCCGCCCAGCCGTGGTCCTCCCAGTTTCGGCGGGCATCGGCGATGGGGTCACGGGAGAGCGGAGTGCCCATAGCCAGCCTTTCGCTATGTGATGCGCCTCACTTGCTTCGGAGGCCTGTGCAATATACTAGGACATCCAACGGTTTGGTAAAGCAGTCCGGCAGAGCGAGGGGACCAATGCCCGTGCAGCCCGCAGGAGATGACGGAACACCACCCTTCCCCGATGCCGACCTGATGTACATCGCTGACCTCCTGGCGCCGCCCGAACGGGACAGATACTTCGGCATCCGCCGGTTCCTCCAGTCCTCGGTCCGGCAGCCCTCCATCGAGTACTGGAACCGCGAAGAGTTCCCCTTTGGGCTGCTCGCGGACATGGGAAAGCATGGCCTCGGAGCCCTCCAGCTGGACGGCAGTTCCACACTGTTCAAGGGCCTGATGTACGTGGAATTGGCCCGAGCGGACGTATCCCTCTCGGCGCTCGCCGGGATCCACAACGAACTCATCCTCGGGATGATCAGCGGGCTGGGGTCTGAGGAGCAGAAGGACCGGTGGCTGCCCGGACTGAAATCCTTCGCCCGCCTCGGAGCTTTTGCACTGACGGAGCCGGACCATGGCTCGGATATCGCCGGGGGGCTGGAAACGTCGGCCAGGCTGGATGGCCGCGAGTGGGTCCTCAACGGTGCCAAGCGCTGGATCGGCGCCGGCACCATCGCAGATTTCGCCTTGGTCTGGGCCAGGGACGCGGCGGACGGAGAAATCAAGGGCTTCATCGTGGAGACGGACAGGCCTGGCTATATGGCCACCAAGATCTCCAACAAGATCGGCCTGCGGATCATGCAGAACGCGGACATCGTCCTGCAGGACGTGCGGATCCCGGCGGGCAACCTGCTGCCCGGGGCCACGAGCTTCTCCCGGGCGAACGAGCTGTTGCGGGACTCCCGGGCCTGGGTGGGCTGGCAAGGTGCGGGAATCCAGCTGGCTGCCTTCGACGTCGCCCGCGCCTATGCCTTAACCCGGCGGCAGTTCGGCAAGGAGCTGGCCGGCTTCCAGCTGGTCCAGCAGCAGCTCGCCGACATTTTGGGGAACGCCTCCGCCTCGTTGGCGTTGATGGCGCAACTGGCGCGCATCCAGCAGGAGGGAAAGCTGGAGATGGTCCAGGCTGCCATGGCCAAGGCCACCATCACCCGGTTGGCCCGGTCCTCGGTGGCCATGGGCCGCTCGCTGCTGGGCGGCAACGGCATCAGCAGCGACTACGAGATGGGCAAGCTGTTCGGCGACGCCGAAATCCTCTACACCTACGAGGGGACCTATGAGGTGAACTCGCTCATCGTGGGCAGGGCCGTCACAGGAAAATCCGCTTTCCACTAGGTATCCACCCGTTTAGCCAACTGCCGTTGTCCCGCAGCACCGGCCTCGGTAGCATCAAACACTAAGCCTGCTTAGTTTTATGCCAGGGCAGTCCACGGACGAAAAGGGGATGCCAAATGCGCATCAGGAATTCAGTTGTGGTGATCACCGGCGCATCCAGCGGGATCGGAAGGGCAACGGCCCTGCGCTTCGCCTCCAAGGGGGCGCGGCTGGTCCTGGCGGCGCGCGGAGCTGAATCCCTGGAAGAGGCAGCACGGGAATGCAGGAAACGCGGCGGGAAGGCCATTGCCGTCCCTACCGACATGACCGACGTGGCGAAGGTGGAGGAACTGGGGGCCCGCGCCGTTAAGGAGTTCGGGCGCCTGGATGTGTGGGTCAACAATGCCGCTGTGGGCGCATTCGGCCTGCTGACCGAAATTCCACCCAAGGACTTCCAGCGGGTACTGGACGTCAACATCTCCGGGTACGTGAACGGTGCCCGGGCGGCACTGCCGCGTCTGCGCGCCCGCGGATCCGGCACCCTGATTAACGTCGCGTCCATCGTGTCGGAAATCCCGTTGCCGTACTCCGCCGCTTATTCCATCTCCAAAGCCGCGGTGCGAGCCCTCAGCGTCAGCCTGCGCTCCGAACTGGCCCGCGAAGGCGCCGACGGGGTGCACGTGTGCACGGTCCTCCCGGCCACCATCGACACGCCTTTCTACCAGAATGCAGCCAACTACACCGGCCGCCGCCCGATGGCCATGCCTCCCGTTTACACTCCCGAGCGGGTTGCGAAAGCCGTGGTAAGGCTCGTCGACCACCCGCGCCGGGAGACGGTCGCGGGAGGGCTGGCCGGGCGCCTCCTGGTGCTGCAGCACAAGGCCGCCCCTGGCGCCGTCGAAGCTGCCACCGCCCGCCAAGTGGATACCCGCCAGCTGTCCCGGCGGCAGCCCGCCCCCCTCACCTCCGGAAACCTATACCGGGCGTCGCAGGCAATCCGGAAGACTTCCACGGGCGGCGGATGGCACGGCCGACGGCGGACGGCGCAGCGGCTCATCGGAGCCGCTGCGGTGGTCGCCGCCGCCGCAGTCGCCTTGCGGAAGCGGCTGGGCTGACTGCTGCGGGCCTTATCAGGCAGCCACCTGCCCGCCCGGCTCCCAACGCCCGCCTCCGCCGTCGCTCTTTCCCTTTCTAGAGGTTCCTCTCGGCGTAGGCACGCAAAGCGTCCCGCACGAAGCCCGCGCCCGATTCGCCACCGTAGTTGGCGGCGAAACGCGGATCGGCAACGTACATTTCTCCCAGGCCCACCACGTACCCCTTGATGTCACCGCCCGCCTCCCAAGCGGGAGTGCCAGGGATGGAGGTGAGCCACTCAACGTGCCGCTGCGCCAGGTCCTGCGCCTCCGGGCTGTCCGCGGCCAGGCCGGATTCCGAAGCGGCGGTCCAGTCGCTGCCGAGTTTTTCTGCCCTGGACTTCCATTCCTGTTTTTCCGCGGGTCCCATTCCACGCCACCAGGTGTCCCCCTTCGCGTAGGCCTCCTTGCCCCAGCGCTCCTCCACCTCGTCCTTGTACTGGGTGTGGTCGAAGCCGTCAAACATATTCTCGGCCATCAGTTCGCCCCCTCCTTTCACGGTTTCGATTGTTTGCCGGACAGACAGGACCTGCCGGGCCAGCCGCTCCTGCTCCTGCCGGAGCCAGTCCAAGTGGCGGCTGAGCGCTTTGACGGCATCCGTCTCATGGCTGAACACCCCGGCAATGGCCGGCAGGCCCAGGCCGAGCTCCCGGAGCAGGAGGATCCGCTGGAGCTGCAGGAGCGCTGCGGCGTCGTAATAGCGGTATCCGTTACTGCCAACCCGGCTGGGCTTCAGCAGCCCGACCTCGTCGTAGTGGCGCAGCGTCCGGCTGGTTGTGCCCGCCATCCTGGCAACGTCCTGGATGGGCCAGTCAACACCTGGGGTGGTTCCGGTTGCTTCCATGCTTCGAGCGTAGGGGTTGACGCAACGTCAAGGTCAAGCAGGTTTCCCCGGGGACCGGCGCGGTGAAGACCGGGTGCGCGGTGAGCGCGTGCGGGCCTGGGCTAAGAGCCGGGTGAACGCAAAGATGAAGACCGCCTCGATGAGGAGCATCAGGGCCACGAGCAGCCATTGTTCCCCGGCAACAAAAACAATGCATCCTGCCAGCGCGAGGATGGTTCCGAGGACCAGGGTGTACACGGCAAATCCGACGGCAACCCGGGCGCTGCGGACTCCGGTGCGGAAACCGAAGCCCAGCGGTTCCCCGCCGGGATGCCCCGGGACACGGTCCGGCCCGGCAGGTGGGAGACCGTCGAACTCCTCCCACGGGTCCTTGCCTGCATCGTTGCCTGGAACGTTGTCCGGGTGCTGTCCGGTCATAACCCAATTATCCCAAATCCCGGCATGCGATAGGGAGCCCGGACGCAGAGGCCGCCACCCAGGAGAGATGTGAAAGGCCGCCGGGGAGCCAGACTTGGGGGAAGGCAAAAACAGCGGCCCCGCCAACGGGTGTTGGAGGGGCCGCTGCCTGGCGGGATTCCTCCTGCTGGTGCGGGAGGAAAACCGAAGCCTTAGAGCGGGCGGATGTTCTCTGCCTGCGGGCCCTTCGGACCCTGGGTCACATCGAATTCAACCTTCTGGTTCTCATCGAGTGAGCGGTATCCGCTGCTGGCGATTGCGGAGTAGTGGGCGAAAACGTCAGCGGACCCGTCATCGGGGGCAATGAAGCCAAAACCCTTTTCGGCGTTGAACCATTTAACTGTGCCTGTTGCCATGGCTGCATTCCTTCGTGTGACTCTGATTCTCTCCCCGGGCATCAACCCGAGGTGTGCGGAGAACGTCCCCCGCAGTCCCCAACGTACGGGGCGAAAGCCCAGCTTGCAAGGGTATGGACACTCAAAGTCGTCAGCGCATGCCCTCGCGGCGGATGGCGGTGGCGATGGCAGCGGCCCTGGTGTCCACCCCGAGCTTGGCATAAATGTGCGCAAGGTGGGTCTTGACGGTGGCCTCGGAGATGAAGAGACGTTGGCCCAGTTCACGGTTGCTGAGGCCTTCAGTCAGGAGGCTGAGCAGTTCAGCCTCACGCGGCGTCAGGATCTCGTCAGGGTTCCGCAGCTGCTGGAAAAGCCGGGATGCCACGGGAGCGCTCATCACGCTCTTGCCTTGGACAGCCCCGCGGATGGCTGTGAAAATCTCGTCCGGCGCGGCGTCCTTCAGCAGGTATCCCATGGCGCCGGCATCCACGGCCCGGACAATATCGGCGTCGGAATCGTAGGTGGTGAACACCAGGATGGCCTGCCTCTTGTTGCGCTCCCGGATTCTGCGGATGGCTTCGATCCCGTCCATCCCGTGGCCCATGGCGAGGTCCATCACCACCACCGACACGGCATCCTGTTCCAGGAGCTCCAGCGCTTCCTCGCCGGACGCTGCCTCGGCCACGACGTTGATATCGGGTTGCGTGCCCAACAGGGCCCGCAGCCCGCTTCGGACCACCAGGTGGTCGTCCACCAGCAGCACGGTTATGGCGGTCATGGAGATTCTCCCGGCCCTTCTGCGTCCGCCGGTGCAGGCAGCTGCGCTGCCACAATGGTCCCTTCGCCCGGTGCGCTTTCCACCGAAAAGACGCCGCCCAGCTGTTCCACGCGTTGCCGCATGGCCCGCAGCCCGTACCCTCCGGCGTCCGACGGCGGTGCTGCAGCCGCCGGATCAAAGCCAGTGCCGTCGTCGTACACATCCAAGGTGACGGCGTCCGGCAGGAAGCCGAGCGTCACTGTAGCCGCGGAGGCGGCGGCGTGCAGCTTGATGTTCGATGCCGCGCTCTGGACAACCCGCAGGAGGGCGTGCCGGACGTCGGCCGGCACGGGCCGTGGTTCGCCGGTGACCAGCAGCCGGGCTTCCAGTACATATTGCCTCACCGCGAAAAGCAGGGCGTCCGGCAAAGGGGAGGCGTCCAGCCCAGGGGTGGCGAGCTCGTGGACCAGGCTGCGGGTCTCGGACAGGTTGCCCCTCAGCAGCGCGGTGGCCTGCCCAAGGTCCGCCCGGGCGGCATCACCTGGCCAGGCCCTGCCGGCCGCTTCCAGCAGGAGGAGACTGCTGGCCATGCCCTGCGTTATGGTGTCGTGGATCTCCCGGGACACCCGTTCCCGTTCGGCGATGGTTCCGGCCCGGCGCTCGCTGGCCGCGAGCTGTTCCTGTGCGAGCGACACTTGCGTGTGCAGGCGGCGCTGTTCCTCGGCGTCGTGCTGGATCCTGTCATAGACCAGGGTGAGCATCACACCTACGGCAAGCGGGCCCAGGAGCATGGCCAGGTCTGTGCCATCGCCTAACTTGAACAGGCCTGCCGCAGTGGCAGCCGCCGTCACGCCTGCCGCCACGTACGCGGCTATTCCAGTGAGGGCGCTCCGGCACAGGAAGAACAGCGCGAACGAGCACCAGCCAAAGCTGGGAGCAGCGATAACCAGCGCGGCCCAGACGCCCACCAGGGCAACCATCCATGGCACAGCCGGCTGGCCGCGCCGCGCGTGGACAGCAACGGCGAGATACAGCAGGCAGGCGCCGGCGGCCAGGCCGAGGACCGGGATGTTGTCCGCGGGGCTGTGCCGCATCACGTAGCGGACCAGGGATGCCACCAGGAGGACGGCGAAACCGAAGTGTACCGCCGTGTCAATACTGCCGAGGCGCGGTTGCCCCGGGCGGGTGTTGTTGGATGGGGACGTCCCTCCGGGGCCAGTCCCGGCGGGGCCGGTCCCGCCGGCAGCGCGTGGGTCCGGGGCGGGCGCGTCGTGGGCGGCGGTGGCTCGGGGAGGCATGGACATTCCGGTTCAGGTGGGGGACGGCTACCCACCATGCTAAAGCTCCTGCCTCTGTCCCGTCTCTCAACCTTTTGGCTGATACGGCTGGCCTTTTGGTGCAGGAGGGTTCAGCCAAAGGCCCGATGGCAGGCGCCCGTGGTCCCGAAATGATGGAACTGCACCCAGCACTGAACCGTGGCTGGGGATCCGTTCAAAGGAAAACACCATGAAGAAGTCCTCGAAAGTCTTCGCCGCCGCAGCCGCCGGCGCCCTTGCCCTCACCGCCGCCGCTACGGTCACCGCAAACGCCGGCCCCGGGTCCGCTGCAACGGCCGTCCCCGCCGCCGACGTCCAGCCCGTGCCGGAGAACGTAATCCAGCAGAACCGCATTTCCGCCGGTGCCTCCGCCAAGGCCGTGTCCGCAGCCCTCGCCAAGTGCCAGGCGGACAAGCTCCCGTTTGTCACCGTGGCGCTGGTGGACCGCTTCGGCACAGTGCAGGCGCTCCTGCGCGGTGACAACGCCGCCGAGCACACCATCGAAGCGGCCAAGCAGAAGGCCTACACAGCGGCAGCCTTTGGAACCCCCACCAGTGAACTGGCCAAGCGGATCAACGGCAACGGCCCCAGCATCGCGGACCTTCCCGGCACCCTCTTCCTGGCCGGCGGCGTCCCGCTGAAGGTGAACGGCGTTTCCGTGGCGGGGATCGGCGTAGGCGGCGCCCCCGACGGTGCCCTGGATGAAGCCTGCGCCGCTGCAGGTGCTGAAGCCATCGTTGCCGCCGCTCAGTAGGCTTGGGATGCATGGGATGGTGCCGGGCATGATGTGGCACAGCGCATGAAGCGGGCTGGGGTCCTCGGGCTGATTCTCTGCCTCTCTGTGTCAGTGACAGCGTGCCTGCCTGAGCCGGGGGAGACGCCGCCGCAGCCTGCTCCGCCGTCGTCCGTTGCCGCCCCGAAGCGGAGGCGACTGCGGCAAGTGCCCCGCCATCTGCGCCGGCAACCGCCACGTCTCCGCCTGCCCCGGCAACCGCTCCTCCCGTGCTGTCCGCGCATGACCAGGCACAGCTCGACCAGGAACTCATCGCCGCTGCCAAAGCCAACAACGTGCCACTGGTGCAGGAGTTGCTGGCGCGTGGGGGCAACGTCAACACCAAGGATGCGATCCAGGACTCGGCGTTCCTCTACGCGGGCGCCGAAGGGTTCAACGAGGTGCTCCGGTTGACACTGGACGCAGGGGCAGACGTCGCCAGCACCAACCGCTACGGCGGCACCGCCCTGATCCCGGCCAGCGAACACGGCCACGTGGAAACGGTCCAGATCCTGATCGCCGCCGGGGTGCCGGTCAACCACGTCAACAACCTCGGCTGGACCGCGATGCAGGAAGCCATCCTGCTGAACAACGGCGGGCCCAGGCAGCAGGAGGTGGTCAGGCTGCTTCTTGAGGCCGGCGCCGACCCGAACATCCGGGACCCGGAGGGAAGGACAGCCCTGCAGAACGCCGAACGGCTGGGCTTCACGGAGATCTCGGCCCTCATCCGGGCCCGCGGCTAGCCTTCTCCCCGACCCCGCCGCCGGGTTTCCCCACCTTTTCCCGACAAGCACGACGACGCGCCGCACTTTTGGTGCAACGCGCCCCCGTCGTGCCCTAAAAGTGGGGAAACCCAGCGGGGCTACACCGCTTCGAGGACGCTGACGTAGTTCGCGATACCCACGCCGCCCATGTTCTGGACCGCCGCCCGGCGTGGGCTGCCAAGCTGCATGGCACCGGCCGTCCCGGTGAGCTGCATCGCGGCGATGACGTGCTGGGATACGCCGGTTGCGCCCACGGGGTGGCCTTTGGCCTTGAGGCCGCCGGAGACGTTGACGGGCAGTTTGCCGCCCTTGTACACCCAACCTTCCTCGATGGCGCGGGCGCCCTGCCCGGGCTCGGTCAGGCCCATTGCCTCGTACATCAGCAGTTCGGCGATGGTGAAGCAGTCGTGGACCTCGGCGAAGTCCAGGTCCTCCAGCCGCGTGCCTGCCATGGCCAGCGCCCGCTGCCAGGACACCCGGGTGGCGTTGAACGCTACCGGATCCCTGCGTGCGGCCGGGAAGAAGTCGTTGGCGTGGCCAAAGCCGGCAAGCCGTACCGGACCGGTGGCGCCGCCGGTTGGGGAAGTGGACAGGACGACGGCGGCAGCACCGTCGGATACGGGGGAGCAGTCGGTGCGGCGCAGGGGATCGGCCACCATGGGGTTCTTGTCCGAGACGGTGCGGCAGAACTCCTCGCCGAGGTCCTTGCGAAGCTGGGCATACGGGTTGTCCACGCCGTTGCGGTGGTTCTTGGCGGCGATGCTGCCCAGGACGTCGGAAACAGTCCCGTACCGCTTTTCGTAGTGCTTGGCCACCTCGGCAAAGAGCCCGGTGAAGCCGGTGGTGGACGCCTTACCGGCCATGTCGTAGTCGGCGCCCAGCAGGCCGGCCCCCACAACGTCGGCTCCGGCGTGGGTCATCTTTTCCGCGCCGATCACCAGCACGGTCTTCGCGGTGCCGGCCAGCAGGGACTTGGTGCCCTGCTGGAAGGCGGCGGAACCGGAAGCGCAGGCGTTCTCCACCCGGGTGGCGGGTACGTTCGCCAGGTCGGGGGAGACCTGCAGCGCGAGCGAGGACGGGAACGCCAGCGGCATCATGCCGGAGTTGAACTGGCCCAGGTAGACCTCGTCAATCTGGCCCGGCTCGATGCCGGCATTTGCAATGGCTTCGGTGGCCACCTGGACGATCAGGGACTCCAGGGTGTCCTCGCTCAGTTTGCCGAACCTGGTGTGCCCCCAGCCGGTCAGCAGGACGTCCTTCCCGAACTGTTCCTTCAGGCTCACGCCGGCGCTCCTTCCAGGGCATCGTCGTCCAGGGCAGGGGTGTCCAGGGCAACGGCGAATTCAGCTTCGGTCTTTTCCCGGATCTCCTCAACAGTGACCCCGGGCGCAAGGCGGGCCAGCGTGAGCTGCCGCCCCCCGCCGTCGCGCTTTTTCAGGTCGAAGACTGCGAGGTCGCTGATGATCCGGTCCACCACGCCGAGGCCGGTCAGGGGGAGTGAGCATTCGCGGACAATCTTGGCGCTGCCGTCCTTGGCGTTGTGTTCGGTGAGGACCACGACGCGGGGTGTCCCGGCCACCAGGTCCATGGCGCCGCCCATGCCCTTGACCATCTTGCCGGGGATGGTCCAGTTGGCCAGGTCGCCGCTGCCCGAGACCTGCATCGCTCCCAGGATGGCCACTTTGACGTGCCCGCCGCGGATCATGCCGAAGGACGTGGCGGAGTCGAAGATGCTGCCGCCCGGCAGGACGATGACGGTCTGCTTGCCGGCGTTGATGAGGTCGGCGTCCTCCTCGCCCTCATAGGGGAACGGGCCCATGCCGAGCAGGCCGTTTTCGCTTTGCAGCACCACCCGGACGCCGTCGGGCAGGTTGTTGGCCACCAGCGTGGGAATGCCGATGCCCAGGTTCACGTAGTCGCCGTCGTTCAGTTCCTCGGCCGCGATGGCGGCCATTTCATCCCTGGTCCAGCCCATGGGGCACTCCTCTTCGGTAGGTGTTCGGTTGTCAGACGGCCAGCGCTTCGGCATCTGCCGAAACAGGGCGCTGCCGGACGGTCCGCTGCTCAATGTCCTTGACCCTGCCGCTGGCCTGGACAAGGCGCTGGACGAAAACGCCGGGGGTGACGATGTGGTTGGGATCCAGTTCGCCCGGTGCCACAATCACCTCGGCCTCCGCAATGGTCAGGAGTCCTGCCGTAGCGACCACCGGGTTGAAGTTCCGGGCGGTGTAGCGGTAGATGAGGTTGCCGTCCGTGTCTGCGGTGTGGCCATGGACCAGCGCGACGTCGGCACGGATGGCGCGCTCCTGGACGTACGTTTCGCCGTCGAATACCTCATGCGGCTTGCCTTCGGCAACCAGGGTGCCAACGCCCGTCTTGGTGTAGAAAGCGGGGATGCCCGCGCCGCCGGCCCGCAAGCGCTCTGCGAGGGTACCCTGCGGAGTGAACTCGACCTCCAGGCGGCCGGCAAGGTACTGCTCCGCGAACAGCTTGTTTTCACCCACGTAGCTGGCAATGACCTTGCGGACCTGGCCCGCTTCGATCAGGATGCCCAGCCCCTTGCCGTCCACTCCCATGTTGTTCGAGACCACCGTCAAGTCCTTTACCCCGGAATCCCTGACGGCTTCGATGAGGTCTGCCGGGATGCCGCTCAGGCCGAACCCGCCTACGGCAAGAGTCATTCCGTCCCGCAGTGCCCCTTCCAGGGCGACGGCGGCAGCTGGCTGAAGTTTGGACATGGCGCCTCCTCGTTGAGCGTCCCGGTCTCTTGTCCACTTTGTGGACATCTGGTCTGGATATGGACACTACGGGTGGGCTGCAAGGGCTGTCAAGGCGCTAAATCGCTCGAGTAGATCCCGTTTCTACAGTGTGGACGGTATGATGACGAGTGTCCATATTATGGATATCTGAAGGAGAAATGTGAATAATTCCCCAATGCCGGGTGCCCAGGTGGTCAGCCGCATCGCAGGGCTGCTGCGCCTTGTGGGGCGCAGTGCGGACGGGCTGCCGCTGTCCGCCCTGGTGAACGAATCCGGCCTCACCCGGCCCACCGTGCACCGGCTGTTGTCCTCATTGGCTTCCGAAGGGCTGCTGGACCACGATCCCGGCAGCGGGAACTGGGTGCTGGGGCCGGAGATCTTCCTGATGGGGTCCGTGGCGTCGGCCAGGTTTCCCCTGGAGGACGTTGCCCGCCCCAGCCTCCGCCGGCTTGCCGAGGCAACCGGTGAGAGCGCATTCTTCTCGATCCGGCGCGGCGCCGAGACCGTGTGCCTGCTGCGGGAGGAAGGCAGCTTCCCGGTCCGCTCCTTCGTGCTGCACGAGGGCGTCCGGTTCCCGCTGGGCGTGGCCTCCGCCGGCACCGCGATCCTGGCTTTCCTGCCCGAGGCCGAGCAGGAGGAGCTGCTGCACGACTGGGCCGGACACGCGGGAGCGTTCGCGGCAGGCCATCCGGAGGAGCTCGTGCGGGCCAACCTTGCGGCTACCAGGCAGAAGGGTTACTCCGTAAATCCCGGGCTGGTGCTGGAAGGCAGTTGGGGGATGGGCGCAGCAGTGTTCGATCAGTCCGGCCGACCGGCATGGGCCCTGTCGCTGACTGGCATCGAACCGCGGTTCAAGGGGGAGCGGCAGGAAGAGCTGGGGAGCCTCCTCATGGCCGAGGCGCACCGCATCACCCAGCAGTTGGGCGGAGACGGGAAAGGCAGCCGCGCCCGCTGAGTCTCCCCGGCTTTTCCATGGAACCTTCGACGGCGCGCCGCCCTTTTGGTGCGACGCGCCGTCGAGCCTTCCGAAAGGTGGGGGATTCCAGCGCCTCGGGGTCAGGCTCTGCAGTGGGCCAGGCAGGGTGAACTAAAGCCCGGCGCGGGGCTCCTCCGGACCCTGGCCCTGCCACCAGGTGTCAAAAATAGTGACCGGGACGGTGCGCTTGTGCCGGGTCCGCAGGTACTTTTCCTCGATGGATGCAGCCACGGCATCGGGGACGTCCCGGCCCTCCAGGTAGTCGTCGATCTGGTCGTAGCTGAGGCCCAGCTCGTCCTCGTCAGTACGGCCGGGCCTGTCATCCAGCAGGTCCGCGGTGGGCACCTTCTCCCAGACGCGGGCCGGTGCGCCGAGCTCGGCCAGGAGGGCGCGGTTCTGCCGCTTGTTCAGGCCGAACAGCGGCAGGATGTCCGCACCGCCGTCGCCGTATTTGGTGAAGAAACCGGTGACGGATTCGGCACCGTGGTCCGTACCTATGACCAGGTAGTTGTGTTCCCCGGCCAGCGCATACTGGGCGATCATGCGGGTGCGTGCCTTGGTGTTGCCCTTGTGGAAGTCGGAGATTTCCGAGCCCACGGTCTTCTCGAACTCGTCCTCGAAGCCGTCCACGGCCGCGGAAATGTTGAACGTCCATTCGGTCTTGGGCCGGATGAAGTCCAGCGCGGCCTGGGCGTCTTCCTCGTCGTGCTGGACACCATACGGCAGCCGCACGGCCACGAAGTTCGCGTCAACGCCCTCTGCCTCGAGTTCCTCGACCGCCAGCTGGGCCAGTTTTCCGGCCAGGGACGAGTCCAGTCCGCCGGAAATTCCCAGGACAAAGCCCTTGGTATGGGTGGCCTTGAGGTATTCCTTCAGGAAAGTGACGCGTTTGCGCACCTCCCCAGCGGGGTCGATCCGGGGCTGTACGCCCATTTCTTCAATGATCCTGGCCTGGAGTTCGCGCATGAGGTCCAGCCTAGCCAGCAGTGTCAACGGCGCTCAAGCATCCACACCGGCACGCCCACACTAAACTGGAGACCATGACTTCCCCCAGTGACACTGCAGTTGACCCTGCAGCCGCCCGCGCCCGCCTGCTGGAACTGATCAAGGAACTTGCCGTAGTCCGCGGCAAGGTGATCCTGTCCAGTGGAGCCGAAGCCGACTACTACATCGACCTGCGCCGCATCACCCTGCACCACGAGGCCTCGAAGCTGGTGGGCCAGGTCATGCTGGCGCTGGCGGACGACGCCGGCATCGACTTTGAGTGCGCGGGCGGGCTCACCATGGGAGCCGACCCCGTGGGTACTGCGGTGATGCACTCCGCCCGCGAGGCCGGCCGGACTGTTGACGCGTTTGTGGTCCGCAAAGCCCAGAAGTCCTACGGCATGGGCCGCCAGGTGGAGGGCCCATCGGTGGAAGGCCGTAAAGTGCTGGTCCTGGAGGACACCTCCACAACCGGCGGGTCGGCCCTGACGGCAGTGGAAGGGGTGCGGAAGGCAGGCGGAAACGTGGTGGCTGTTGCCGTCATCGTGGACCGGGACACCGGAGCCAAGGAAAAGATCGAAGCTGAAACGGGCGTGCCGTACCTGTTCGCGTTCGGCAAGGACGAGCTGGGCCTTTCATAGCGCCGGCCTTTCATAACAAGTCCCCATTGCTGCCCGGGCCTGCGTGGCCCGGGCAGGCGGTGTTGGATCTGAGGTGGGGGTCCTTTATCATTTGCGTTATCCCCTCTTTCCCGTACGGAGAACGTGCACAATGCTCCCCACTGAACAGCCCTTGAGCGCCACCGAGAAGGTCCAGAACCTGATCCTGGACAGCGCGGACTTCGAGGCCTTCATGAACGAACTCGCCCGGTTTTCGGCACATCAGGTGGCCGGCGACGGCGAGGACGCCCTTTGCGGCATCACCTTGCTCCGCGACCGGAAGGCCGCCACCATCGGCTGGAGCAGTGATTCCGCCCGGGAAGTGGACGAAATTCAGTATTCGCTGTCGCAGGGACCGTGCCTGACTGCCGCAAAAGAGGAACGGGAAGTCCACGTGCCTGACCTGTTCGAAGAGAACCGGTGGGGACCGGACTATGCGTCCGCGGTGGCCTCGCACGGGCTGCGGTCAGTGTTGTCGCTGCCATTTAACCTCCAGGGCGAGGCCAAGGCGGCTTTGAACCTGTATTCCGATGTCCCGCGTAAGTTCGATGAACGGGCCGCCGCCAAGGCGCGGGGCTTCACGCGGGAAATTTCACAGGCGCTCCGGCTGGCGGTGCGGTTCTCGCTTCACTCTGACAGCGCGGCCAATCTCCGGGCGACCCTGCAATCCCGGACCATCATCGACATTGCGATCGGCATCGTCATGGCCCAGAACAGGTGCAGCCAGGAGGCTGCGGTGAGTATCCTCACCGAGGCCGCCAGCAACAGCAACACCAAGCTGCGGGACATCGCCAAATCCCTCGTGGATTCGGTCGGCGGAGTTGGAACGCGCACCCATTTCCAGGAACCCGGACAGCTGCAGGCGGATCAAACGGCGTAGCACAGCGCTTGTGCCGGACTCATGCCGGAGGTTACGCTTACCGAGGTTGAGCCGTCGGCCATAGACACCTTTTTTGGAGTACCTATGGACCGCATACTGAATGCCCTCGTCAACCTCGATGTCCCTGCCGATGTTGTCCGCATCGACGTCCAGGGAAAGCTCAACCAGGATTCCCGCCCCGGCCTCGTCCAGATCATCCGCCGTATCCGGCGCATGGGGATCCGTTCCCACATCCGCGTTGAGCTTTCCCGGGCTGCCCTGGTTGAGTCCTCCGCACTCGCGGGCCTTCGCCATGACCTCAACGCCATCGATGCAGGCACGCTGATGGGAATCCACGGTGCCGGGGTATCGCTTGATCTTTCGCCTGCAGACAACGGGTCCCCAGGCGGAGAACTGCTGACGGTTATCGATGGTTTTTCCGCTGATGCCACTGCAGTAACTGATTCCATGGCAGAACTGGACGCCATCGAATCCGCGGCAGCGATGCCGGGCCTTGATGACGCGCCGCCCCTGGAACTGCCAGGGCTGCGGGCGTGGGGCGGCCGGGCGCTGCAGGAGTTTTCGGATGAGGAACTGCTGCTGGCCAGCGACACGCTCTTCGCGCTGCTGGATAACCCCGGTGCTTTTGCCGGCTCGGATCTCCTGGCCCGGTACGACGACATCGGCGCGGAGATCACCCGGCGGCAACAGGCTGCCGCCAGCCCTTGTCCCGCAACGGAAGGCCAGGCCGCCAGCTGAACCACTCCTGCTGACCAGGCGTCACTGAATGGTTACCGCCGCCTTCTTGCGGCGGTGTCTTCCGTTGTGCCTACGGTAGGGGTGTGCCGTATGAGGGGGACACGAGTCCGCAGGACAGGCAGGGGGCTTCCGGAGCCCGGCTGCTGGGGGAAGCCGCTGCCCTGAAGCAGTTTTCCCGCCGCGCGTTCCTGACCGGCGCCGGCGCATCCGGCGTGCTGGCCGCCGACATGCTGCTCACCCGGGAAGTGCAGTCGCAGCGCCGGTCCAACCGGATCCTCGCCCTGCCCGATGACTTCGCGGACGCCTACTACCCGGACGCCAGCTGGTTCCTGTTCCCCGGCTACAAAACCAGCTGGGAAGAAGCGCAGTGGATCCTGAACTCCCTCCGCGGCACACTGAACAAGCGCGCCCGGCTCGCCGGCGTCGGCTATTCCAACCAGGGACTGGACATCGATGAGCTGGTGATCGCCGTCATCGAGTACGTCCGCGCCGAGAAGCTCACGAAATTGTTCTTTTACGGACACAGCTTCGGCGGGATGGTGGCCACGCAGGTGGCTGCAAGACTGCTGGAAATCCATGGTGTGGAGGTGGAGTTCATAGTCCTGGACTCCAGCCCCTACAGCAAGCATGACGTGCTGGACCAGAGCTGGTTCGACGGCGTGGTGTTCCTTTATGAACGCGGCGTCCGGATCCCTTCCACGCTGCGCGGCGGGTACGAGCTGGGGGAGCGGGTGATTCACAAGGACGAACGGACCTGGCGCCAGATCCTTGACCAGGCGCTCGAACAGCTGTCGCCGATCGCGCCGTCCAACCTGCTCATCCAGTCCGAGTCCGCATACATTTACCATTTCGACGGCCTGCCGTTAGTGGACAAACTGGGCGGTGCCAAGATGGCCTACATCGGCAATCCCCGGGACCGCACCGTCCGCTACCAGACGGCCGTTGAAGCGTGGGCCGTGGCGTTCAAGGCGAACATGGTTTCCAGTGACCTGCAGACTGACGGGGCTGCCCCTGCCCACGCCAGCCCGGGCTGGAACCCGAACATCTACCGGCCCATCCTGCAGCAGCTGCTGGACGAGAACTTCCCGTTGCCCAGCGGCGGATCCCGGGTGACGGTCTTCTAGCCTAGATCTGGTTCTTCAGGTCCGCCACGGAGTTCAACACCTGGTTGGGGCGGAACGGGTATGAACCGATTTCATCGCGCTGGGTGATGCCGCTCAGGACCAGGACCGTGTGCAGCCCGGCTTCCATGCCAGCGATGATGTCCGTGTCCATCCGGTCACCGATCATCGCGGTGGTCTCCGAATGCGCGTCGATCTGGTTCATGGCGGAGCGGAACATCATCGGGTTGGGCTTGCCCACGATGTAGGGCACCCGGTCCGTGGCCTTGGTGATGAGTGCTGCTATCGCTCCGGTGGCCGGCAGGGGGCCGTCCTTCGAAGGGCCCGTTGCGTCCGGGTTCGTGGCAATGAAACGTGCGCCGGCCAGGATGAGGCGGATCGCCGTGGTGATGGCTTCGAAGGAATAGGTGCGGGTCTCGCCCAGCACCACGAAGTCCGGGTCCTGGTCGGTGAGGATGAAGCCGGCCTCGTGCAGCGCCGTCGTCAGCCCTGCCTCGCCGATCGTGTAGGCGCGGTTGCCGGATCCGGAACCTTCCACCTGGTCCTTGAGGAACTGGGCGGTGGCCAACGCGGAGGTCCAGATGTTTTCTTCCGGGACCGCCAGCCCCGAAGCCTTCAACCTCGCGGCGAGGTCGCGCGGGGTGAAGATGGAATTGTTGGTAAGGACCAGAAAGCGCTTGGACGTGTCCACCCACCGCTGAAGGAGTTCCGCGGCGCCCGGCACCGCCTGGTTCTCGTGGACCAGGACCCCGTCCATGTCCGTCAGCCAGCATTCAATCTCCTGGCCGCTGCGGTATACCGCCGGGCTGCCTACAACCTTGTCCGCTTCTGCCATGCCTACCTCCGCCGGTGATGAAAGCCCGAAAGGTCCAGTCTAGTGTTGAGGGGTGAACCAAACGCCCGGTATGACGTCCGAACCGCTCCCGTTGCCCGGGGAAGCACTGCCGGAGGAGGCCGCCCCCGAAAAGGCGGAGGTCGGCGTCGGGCCCTGGGAAGGCGAACTGCCTGAAGGCGACCACTGGGACCCTGACCTCCTGGCGGACGGCGACCGGCGCAACGTGCTGGACAAGTACCGCTACTGGAAGCACGAGGCGATCGTGGCTGAGCTGGACTCCCGGCGGCACAACTTCCACGTCGCCATCGAAAACTGGCAGCACGACCTCAACATCGGCACGGTGGTGCGCACCGCGAACGCCTTCCTGGCCAAGGAGGTGCACATCATTGGCCGACGGCGGTGGAACCGGCGGGGTGCCATGGTCACCGACCGCTACCAGCACGTCCGCCACCACCCCACCGTTGACGACTTCGTGGCCTGGGCGCAGGGGGAGGGGCTGGCGATCATTGGAATCGACATTTTCCCGGACTCGGTGCCGCTGGAAACCTACGAACTGCCGCGGGACTGCGTGCTGGTGTTCGGGCAGGAAGGCCCCGGTTTGACCCCCGAGGTGCACGAGGCCGCCGTGGCCACCCTGTCCATCGAACAGTTCGGCTCCACCCGGTCCATCAACGCAGCCTCGGCCGCGGCCATCGCCATGCACGCCTGGGTCCGCCGGCACGTCTTCCACCAGCACGTCTAGCCCCGCGGGATGGCATTTGAAGGCACTGCGGGGGCAAATTGCCCTGAAAAGCCGTCCCGCGCCAGTATTACCGTCCGGTGACCCGAAACACTCCGCTCGTCCGGAAATGACTAGGATGGTGCTAGCCGTAAGCGGTACTCCAGGGTTACCAGCCCACAGACGAACCTCAGCATAGGAGTCAGCATGCCCATTGCAACCCCAGAGATCTACTCCGAGATGATCGACCGCGCAAAGGCGGGCGGCTTCGCATTCCCGGCCGTGAACGTGACGTCCTCGCAGACGCTGAACGCCGCCCTCCGCGGCTTCGCCGAAGCTGAGTCCGACGGCATCGTCCAGGTCTCCACCGGCGGTGCGGCCTACTGGTCCGGTGCCTCCACCAAGGACATGGTTGCCGGTTCGCTGGGCTTCGCGGCCTTCGCCCGCGAGGTGGCCAAGAACTACAACGTCAACATCGCGCTGCACACGGACCACTGCCCCAAAGACAAGCTGGACGGCTTCGTCCTGCCGCTGCTGGCTGCTTCCGAGGCCGAGGTCAAAGCCGGACGCAACCCGCTGTTCAACTCCCACATGTGGGACGGCTCCGCCGAAACCCTGCAGGAAAACCTGCGCATCGCCCGCGAACTGCTGGAGCGCACCGCTGCTGCCAAGATGATCCTCGAGGTCGAAATCGGCACCGTGGGCGGCGAAGAGGACGGCGTGGAGAACGCCATCAACGACAAGCTGTACACCACCGTTGAGGACGCCCTGGCCACCATCGATGCCCTCGGCTCCGGCGAGAACGGCCGCTACATCACCGCGCTGACCTTCGGCAACGTCCACGGCGTCTACAAGCCCGGCGGCGTGAAGCTCCGCCCGGAGATCCTCAAGGACATCCAGGCCCAGGTTGGCGCCAAGATCGGCAAGGACAGCCCGTTCGACCTCGTGTTCCACGGCGGCTCCGGCTCCTCCGACCAGGAAATCGCGGACGCCGTCTCCTACGGCACCATCAAGATGAACATCGACACCGACACCCAGTACGCCTACACGCGTCCAGTGGCGGACCACATGTTCCGCAACTACGACGGCGTGCTCAAGGTCGACGGCGAAGTGGGCAACAAAAAGACCTACGATCCCCGCGTCTGGGGCGCATCCGCGGAAGCAGGACTGGCTGCCCGCGTGGTCGAGGCCACCAAGCAGCTCGGTTCAGCCGGAAAGACCTTCTAGGAATGTCCGACGAGTTCCGCCGTAACCTGATGGGCCCCGAGCCCACGCTCCTGCCTGCCGAGACCGAGGTCAACCAGCAGCTGGAAGCGGGCCAGGAAGCCCTGGACCTCGTGGCGAAGCACCCGACGTCCTCATTGCTGTGGGCTGTTCTTGCCGAGGAGGCCTGGGCCGAGGGACGCACCATCGATTCCTACGCCTACTCCCGTGTGGGCTATCACCGCGGGCTGGACTCGCTGCGCCGCAACGGCTGGCGCGGCGTGGGGCCCATTCCCTGGGAGCACGAGCCCAACCGCGGCTTCCTGCGGGCGCTGTATTCCCTTGGCCGGGCATCCGCAGCCATCGGTGAGGCCGAGGAGCCGGAGCGGATCGAGAAATTCCTGAACGACTCCGACCCTGCGGCGAAAGCCGCCATCGAAGCAAAGTAGCAAAGAGGACGACGGCGGGCGGTCACCTTTTCGAAAAGGTGACCGCCCGCCGTCGTTCCCTAAGTGGCGTTGGATTGAGTTCTGGTGGTTGGGCTAGTTGAAACCTGGGTTCCGACAAGCTCAATCACCGGAAATCGCGAACTCAATCACCCTGTGGCTATGCCTTCTGGAGCCCTGTGCGCGCCATGGCGTCGGCGTAGGCCACACGCATGGCCTCGAGGTATTCCTCCTGGCGGGCGGGTGAACCGGCGAAGGCGCGGCCGCTGAGGGATCGCACTTTGTAGGTCTTCAGGCCGCGGCGCCAGAGCAGCGGAACTTCGGTCTTCAGCAGCAGGTTCGCCAGGCGGTTGGCCTCTGTGCCGTGCGCCACGATCACTGAAGCGCGGGGGACCAGGGCCAGGAATTTGAGCAGCGGCTTCAGGCCGGCGGACACCTGATCCGGGGTGAACTTTCCGTTCGGCTCCCCGGGGATATGCCACGGGTGGACGTTCCACGGCATCACGAACTCCGGCCGAAGCCCCAGCTTCCACTGGATACCGAGCATCCGCGTTGCGGCGTCAGCGTCCCCGGCCGTGATGAAACCGGACTTGTCGGCCTCGCCGATGTTCGAGTACAGGCTGATGATCCGGCACTCGTCGACGTCGTGCATCGGGTCAACGTAGGGTACTGCCGTGCCGGGCTTGGCCTCCTGCAGGGAATCGCACAGTTCGTTGACGGCGGCAACATTGGGTTCGTAGCGGCGGCTCAGAAGCTGCTCATGGAATGATTCGGGTGCCAGGGCGGTCATGTAGGGCTGGGTCTCCTGCGGGGATTGGTGTTGCGCCACCGCGAAAATGGGCGCACTGTGGCGCAACACATCCGAGGTGGTTGAAATGGGGTGGGCCGATTCCTGGTCGGCCTTTCCCAGTTTAGCAAGCCCCGGGAAACGAAACGCCGGTCCCGTGCACCCGGCTGAAAAGGGTGCCCGGGACCGGCGGGGGTCCGACGCGCTGTTATTGCCTACCAGAGGCGCTTGGTGGCCCGGCGGGCACCCTCGCCCAGTGCTTCCAGCTTGGCGAATGCGATCTGCGGGTGCACCCTGCCGCCCAGGCCGCAGTCGGTGGACGCGATGACGTTCTCCCGGCCCACCACCTCTGCGAAGCGGACGATCCGATCCGCCACCAGGTCCGGGTGCTCCACCACATTGGTGGCGTGTGAGACCACGCCGGGAATGATGACCTTGCCCTCAGGGAGCCTGGCGTCTTCCCAGACGCGCCATTCGTGTTCGTGCCGGACATTGGCGGCCTCAAAGGAGTAGCCGCCGGCATTAATCTGCAGTACGGACCCGATGATGTCCGCGAAGGGAATATCCGTGGTGTGCGGGCCGTGCCAGGATCCCCAGCAGACGTGCAGCCGGATCTGTTCCTGGGGCAGGTCACGCAGCGCCCAGTTGGTGGCCTCCACGCGCAGCTGGATGAACTTCAGGTAGTCATCAAGAGCCGGCTCAGGGTTGATCTGGTCCCAGCTTTCGGCGAGTGAAGGATCATCGAGCTGGACCGTGAGTCCGGCATCGATAATGGCCTTGTATTCCTCGCGCATGGCGTCGGCGCAGGCGTACAGCAGTTCCTCGTCGGTCTTGTAGTACTCATTGGCAACCCGTGCACAGGACCCGGGGGAGAGCGAGGCCACAAAGCCCTCGGACAGTCCTGCGGCGGCCAGCCCGCTCTTCAGGTTCTTGACGTCGGAGGCCACCAGGCCGTGCCCGGTGTAGGTGAGGGGCCCGGCAATCTTGGGCTGGGAAACGCTCTTGCGGTGGGCCAGGATGCCGGCGGACGGATCATTGTAGGCATCGTTGAACTTCTGCCGGTCACGACGGTCCGGGAATGAGGTCAGGACAATGTTCCCGGGGGAGGACCGGCGTACCTGGGTATCAGCCCAACGGTCCACGTCCGTCGCTTCGAGGCCACCAAGCCGGGAGAAGGAGTAGTTCCACCAAGCCCCGTAGTCAACCGAGCTGGACATCGCGTGCCCATATTCGCCGTCATTGGCGATATCGATGCCCAAGTCCTTCTGGCGCTGCACCACGTCCGCCACTGATGCTTCCAGCAGGTCAAGGAACCGAGGGGTGAGGCCCTCCTGCTCCTTGGCGGCGTTGGCTGCTATGAGTTCAGGGGTGCGAGGCAAAGACCCTGCATGGGTGACGCGGATGTGGTCTGTGTTCAGGGACACTGGAATTCCTTTCCATCGGTCCTGGCAGTAGCACCTTCGCGGCAGGGGGTACCTGCACTTAGCGGGGTTGCTGCGGCGTCAACGATCCAGGTCTCTCGGCCGCTCCGGATGGTTCACTCTCACTTAATTCCAAGACTTTCCCGGGAGCAAATCCGGTTCGGATTGTTTCGGCGGAAAGCAGGCGTGGCGACTGCTTTCCAAATCGCTATAACTGCATGCAGGTTCCTGTTATATCCATTGACAGGTTTCGTTTAGCTTGGTTGGCTCTTGTCACAGGCCGCAATGGGGGACATGGCTGCCTGAACGCACCCCAATGCACTCGAAAGAGGTAACGCACCGTGAGAAAAGCCCTGGCAACTTTCAGGACCCTTGCCGTTTCCGGAGCCCTGGCGCTGGCAGCAGTGACGGCGCCCGCGCCGGCGATGGCCGTAGGCGAAGGCCCCAACTACGACGGCAATGGCCAGATCACCACATCGAAGCTGGCCACCTACGACGAGATGGTCTCCTTCCTCAAAGACCAGGACACCCGCCAGCCGGCCATGGAGCTGGAGGTCATCGGGCAGACGGTGAAGGGCCGCGACATCCACCTGGTCAAGTACATCTCGGACCCGGCCAAACCCACCATCCTTTACCTGACGCAGCAGCACGGCAACGAACAGCTGACTACCGAGGGCGCCCTGGAATTCGTCAAGCACCTTGGCACCGGCAAGTCAGGGGATGTCCTGGACGGCGTCAACATCCTCATCGTTCCCATGCTGAATGCAGACGGGGCCATGGGTGACGTGAACTTCTCCCTGGCGGACTACCAGGCCAAGGGCGGCCGCAACATGACCCGGTACAACGCCGAAGAGGTGGACCTCAACCGTGACCACGTGGACAAAGTCCAGCCGGAAACCCAGGCGCTCCATAACAACGTGATGCGCAAGTACCGGATCGACTACATGATCGACCTGCACCACCAGGGCACCCGCAGCCAACGTGACGGAGAACTCGTCTCCGGCTCCATCCTCTACCCCACCACCCCGAACGCCGATCCTGCAGTTGTGGAGAAGTCCAAGCAGCTGGGCGCGGTGGTGTTCCACAACGTCGATTCCACCGGCTGGGGCCACCTGGGCAAGTACGTGGGCGGCAGCGCCGAAACCATCAGCCGCAACGGCATCGCGGTGGAATACGGCATCGCAACCCTGCTGTTTGAGATGCGGGGCATGTCGGACCACTACCTGGACGGATATGCCCTGGGGCTCCGGAGCAACGGGTACCTGATCAAGCAGACAGTGACCACCCTGACGGCCACGGCCGAAGCCATCGCTGACAGATCAATTGCCGACGCCGACACCTCCTTCTGGGACAGCCTCGCCACCCAGACCTCCCGCCCGGGCGAGGAAGCTGAGGACGAGTAGTAACTGCTGACAGTCCGCCGCGGTCCCACGGCATGGGTGCTTTAGCCTGCAAGAAGGACCGCGGCGGCCCAACGAGTGGACAAAGTCCCTCATCCGCTAAACTTGGGTGGTAAGAGCCCCGGAACTCTTGCATCGCTGTGCTGCCCCGCGGACCAGCGAAGGCCGGTCCATTCGGGGCATTCTCATGAACGGCGCTGTACAGGCCCGCCACGCCGTGGCCGGGCCCGGGCAGCCCGAACGAATGGGGGAGGATCCCATGCCAGCAATTGTGATCGTAGGAGCCCAGTGGGGCGACGAAGGAAAAGGCAAAGCGACCGACCTGCTGGGCGGCCGCGTTGACTATGTCGTCAAACCCAACGGCGGCAACAACGCCGGGCACACCGTCGTCGTAGGCGGTGAAAAATACGAACTCAAGCTGCTTCCGGCAGGCATCCTCAGCCCCAACGCCGTCCCCATTATCGGCAACGGCTGCGTGGTAAACCTCGAGGCACTCTTCCAGGAGATTGAGGGCCTCCAGGCGCGCGGTGCCGACACCTCAAAGCTTCGCGTCTCCGCCAACGCCCACCTCGTGGCTCCGTACCACCAGGTGCTGGACAAGGTGACGGAGCGCTACCTCGGCAGCCGGGCCATCGGGACCACCGGCCGCGGCATCGGCCCCGCGTACATGGACAAGGTGGCCCGCCTGGGCATCCGCGTCCAGGACGTCTTTGACGAGTCGATCCTCCGCCAGAAGGTGGAAGGCTCGTTGCGGCAGAAGAACGAACTCCTGGTCAAGATCTACAACCGCCGTGGCGTGGTGGTGGACGAGATCGTGGAGTACTTCCTGTCCTTCGCCGAGCGGCTGCGCCCGCTGGTCATCGACAGCACGCTGGTGCTGAACACCGCCCTGGATGAGGGCAAGGTAGTGCTCATGGAAGGCGGCCAGGCCACCTTCCTGGACGTGGACCACGGAACCTACCCCTTCGTGACTTCCTCCAACCCCACCGCCGGCGGCGCCTCCGTGGGTTCGGGCATCGGCCCCACCCGCATCTCCCGCTCCATTGGCATCATCAAGGCGTACACCACCCGCGTAGGCGCAGGCCCGTTTCCCACGGAACTGTTCGATGAGATGGGCGTGTACCTGCAGAAGACCGGCGGCGAATTCGGCGTCAACACCGGCCGGCCCCGCCGCTGCGGCTGGTACGACGCCGTCCTGGCCCGCCACGCCTCCCGCGTCAACGGCTTCACGGACTACTTCGTGACCAAGCTGGACGTGCTCACCGGCATCGAGCAGATTCCCGTGTGCGTAGCCTACGATGTGGACGGCGTCCGGCACGACGAGATGCCCATGACGCAGACAGAGTTCCACCACGCCGTGCCCATCTTCGAGTACTTCGACGGCTGGACCGAGGACATCACCGGGGCACGCACCTTGGCGGACCTCCCGGAGAATGCGCGCAACTACGTGCTGGCCCTGGAAAAGCTGTCCGGTACGCGTTTCTCCGCCATCGGAGTTGGCCCGGACCGCGACCAGACCATCGTGGTCAACGACCTCATCAACGACTGACATGTGGGCCCACGCCTGGGCCCACGCTACCGAGGGGCCCCGACCGAGCTTGCGAGATTGGGGAGGTAGCAGGGAGGCTTCCCTGGCCGAGCTTGCGAGGCTAGGGAGCGGGTGGGGACGACGCCGGCGGGTCACCTTCACAGGTGGCCCGCTGTTTGCGTTATCCAGGGAAACTTAAGGCAATTTACACAGGGTTAACGCCGTAGGTCTTGCGGCGCTGCACGCCTACCGGCGAGACTCTTTGTTACACCCGGTGACTTGATCACCAAATCGTTCGACCAGACCCGCGGGATTGAGGGGCAGTGATGCGCCCGGACCGGCCGGTGGCAATGGCGCCTCCGGACAAGGACCCGCAGAACGGAAGGATTTGTTATGGCCGGAAAGTTCGAAGCGTTTGTTGACCAGGATTCTTTTTTCAGGTTCCGCCTCCTTGCCCCGGACGGCACCATCATGGCCGTCTCCGGCCCCTTTGACAGCAAATCCTCCCTCGCAGCCGGCATCACCGCCGTCAGGGAGTGCGCAGGAACGGGACTCGTGACCGATCTCTGCCCCGCGGGTACGGCGGCGCGTCAGGCACCTGCTGCAGTTCCGGCGTCGGCCGCTGCAACCGTCCAGGATGACTGTGACGACCGGCGCGTACCCGCCAGCACACACACTTCCAGCCTTTCCCCCGGGCCGCGGCGGCAGGGAAGCCGGCCACGCTGGATCACCGCAGCCGCCCGCTGAACCGGGCCGCGAAAATTCCTTAAAAGTTTTTGGGCCTGGGCGTAACCCTTAGGGTGCCCCGGGCGATTACCTTTATGTAGCGCCGGTCTGGAACTTGTCCCCCATCACGTTCCAGGCCGGCTCTTTCACTTTCGGGCGGAAAGGCATGTGCTGCTGCAGCATCGCGTGGCGCATCCGGACAGTGGTTACCGAGGGGTAAAGTGATCCCGGGAAAAGGCACTTCCGAGGTTCGGATCCTGCCTCTCCCGCCAAACAGCCTCTCTTTGACTGAAAGCACTACGTCCGTGACTGATGCACTGACAGGCCTGGCCCCGGGGGACCAGGCCACCGGGTCTTCCGGTTTCAGCGCGGTGTACCGGACGTATGCATCACAGGTCCTGGGATATTTCACCGCCCGGGGCGTCGAGGATCCGGAGGCGGCAATGCAGGAAGTGTTCCTGTCCGTCCTGCCGCGGCTTGGCACCATCCATGGCGGTCCCGCCGGGCTCCGGACGTTCATCTTCTCCGTGGCCCACGCCCGCATGGTGGATGACCAGCGGCGCCAGAGCCGCACGCCCGCGAAGCTGCCGTTCGAGCCCGGGCTGGACCAGCGGGAAGATCCGTCGGCCGAGGCGGAAGCGCTGGAACGCATATCCCCGCAGGAGGTCCTGGATCTGCTGGACGGGTTGCCCCGGGACCAGCGCGAGGTCCTGGCACTGCGCCTCGTGGCCGGACTCACGGTGGAGCAGTCAGCTGATGCCATGGGAAAGAGCTCCGGTGCGGTGAAGCAGTTGCAGCGGCGGGCGCTGGGTAAGCTCCGGGAACTTTCGGCCGTGAAGGAGTACCTGAGCTCATGACACCGCAAACTGATGTGTTGCCGGTCCTCGTGGAGGACATGCTCCTCGACGCCGGATTCGGGCAGGACGCCGTACTCCGGGACACCCTCCTTGCGCTGGGGTCCCTCGCCAACCTGGCTGCCCCGCAGCCCGGCCCTGAGCTGGCGGCTCTGTTGTCCCGGCCGGCAGGCCAGCTGGAACGCCGCCGGCGGGTCCTCCAGCGGAGGACTACGGCCCTGGGCCTCGCCATCATTGCCGGTATGGGACTGGGCGTCACCGGGGTGGCCGCGAGCTCCACCGGACATGGGGATTCCACTGGTCTCTCCGTCCAGCATCTGCTTCAGGACTGGACCCCGTCCTGGAGCATCGCCCCAGCGGCGTCGCCCCCTGTGGCGCAGGAGCCGGCGCCTTCTGCCGGACCGGCGAGGGAACCGGCAGTGGCGTCAGCCGAAGCCGTTGCCGGGCATACTGGCGGCATGGCGGAACTTCCTGCACCCGGCAAAGTGCTTGGGGCCAAGGATGTACCGCGAACCAAGAATGAGGTGCCGAAAGGGAATGCCGGCAGTGACGGGGAATTTGCGGGCGGCGGCGGCAAGCCGGGACAAACGGGGCCGGCCCTGGGGCCGGCCCCGTCCCGTGCCGGGAAGCCCGGCCGTTAAGAGCGGCCCCGGCTTAGGCCAGGACCTGGCGCTTCGATGAGATGACGCCGGTGTCAAAGCCTGCCAGATGGAGTCCGCCATGGAACCTGGCGTGCTCGATCTTGACGCACCGGTCCATCACAACATGGAGCCCGGCAGCTTCGGCCTCCGCGGCCACGCCTTCATGCCAGGACCCCAGCTGCAGCCACAGGGTTTTGGCGCCCGCAGCGATAGCCTCGTCCAGGACGCCGGGGAGGTCGTCGTGCTTGCGGAAGACGTCCACGATGTCCGGGCTTTCCGGCAGGTCTGCGAGCGACGCGTACGTGGGCTGGCCCAGGATCTCCTGGACTACCGGGTTAACGAAGTACACCTTGTAGCGGGAAGAGGACAGCAGGTAGGTGGCCACGAAGTAGCTGGCCCGGGAGGGCTTGTCCGATGCCCCCACGATGGCGATTGTCTTTGCTTGCCGCAGCAGGTCCAGGCGTTCGGGCGCCGAGGGGCCTTCCCAAGTGCGTGCTGTAATGCTCATGCGCGTGCTCCGATCGTGCAGGCGTCGGCTGCTTCGTCATCCCGCATCCCCGCCTCCGCAGCTGTGGCTTGCGATGCTGCGGTGAGGGCCTGGTCAAGGTCCCACAGGATGTCCTCGATGTCCTCCAGGCCCACGGAAATGCGGACCAGGTCCTCCGGCACGCCTGCTGACTCGAGCTGCGCCGGGCTGAGCTGCTGGTGGGTGGTGCTGCCAGGATGGATCACCAGGGTACGGGAATCGCCCACATTGGCCAGGTGCGAGGCCAGCTGCAGGGATTCGATGAACTTCTGCCCCGCAGCCCTCCCGCCCTTCACGCCAAAGGAGAACACCGAGCCCGGACCCAGGGGAAGGTACTTCCGTGCCCGTTTGAAGTGCGGATGTGACGGCAACCCCGAGAAGTTCACGTAGGCCACGCGCTCGTCGGCCTCGAGCCATTCGGCCACGGCCTGGGCGTTCTTCAGGTGCTCGTCCAGCCGCTGGGGAAGGGTTTCCACGCCCTGCAGCAGCTGGAAGGCGGACTGCGGGGAGAGCGCGGGGCCAATGTCGCGCAGCTGCTCACAGCGGAGTTTGGTGAGGAAGCCGTACTCGCCGAAGTTGCCCCACCAGGAGACGTTGCCGTAGGAGGCTACGGGTTCGGTCATGGTGGGGAACTTGCCGTTGCCCCAGTTGAACCGGCCGCTTTCCACGATCACGCCACCCAGCGTGGTCCCGTGGCCTCCAAGGAACTTGGTGGCCGAGTGGATCACGATGTCCGCGCCGTGTTCGATGGGCCGCACCAGGTACGGCGTGCTCAAGGTGGCGTCGACGACGAGGGGGATGCCGGCGTCGTGCGCCACTTGCGCCAAAGCCGCAAGGTCCTGGACTTCCGACGACGGGTTGGCCACCACCTCAACGAAAATTGCCTTGGTGTTCTTCCGGACCGCCGCCGCGTAGTCCGCAGGTTCGGTACCGGGCACGAACGTGGTGTCCACGCCGAAGCGGCGGAGGGTGACGTCCAGCTGGGTCACGGTGCCCCCGTAGAGCTGGGAGGCGGCAACGATGTGGTCGCCCGCCTGGGTCAGCGCGGCGAAGGTGATGAACTCCGCGGCCATGCCCGAGGACGTCGCGACCGCTCCGATGCCGCCTTCCAGGGAGGCGATGCGCTCTTCGAACGCGGCCACAGTGGGGTTGCCTATGCGGGAGTAGATGTTGCCGTACTTCTGCAGTGCGAACAGGTTGGCGGCGTCCTGGGTGTCCTTGAACACGAAGGATGTGGTCTGGTAGATGGGGACGGCCCGGGCGCCGTGTTCGGCGTCAGGGGTGCCACCGGCGTGCAGGGCGCGAGTGCGGAATCCGAAAGTTCGGTCACTCATCAGACCGTCACCAGCCCGGTGGTTGAGCCTGTCGAAACCGCGGGGGTGCGGGAAAGGTCCAGCTCCGTGCCGTTTTTCCGGGCGAGGTCCGCTTCAAGTTCCCGGACGATGGGCAGGATGTCCTGGCCGAACGCCGCCACCTCCTCCTGGAAGTGCAGGTAGCAGGTCAGGAACAGGTTCACGCCGAGCTTTTTGTACTCCACGATGCGTTCGGCGATCTGTTCCGGGGTGCCGATCAGCTGCGTCTTGAAGCCATCGTTGTACTGGATCAGGTCCTCGAAGGTGGAGTCTGCCCACATGCCCTTGCCATCCTTGGTCGAGGCGCCGGCTTCCTGCACGGCGTCCCGGAAACCCTGGACGGCCGGCCTGTGCGCCTTCGCCACGATCTCGCGCAGGGTCTCGCGGGCTTCCTTCTCCGAGTCGCGGGCGATGACGAAACCGTTGAGACCGAACCGGGGTGCAGCCAAGGCACCTTCGGTGCCGCGGCGGGTTTCGCCGGCGGCGGCCACGACTCCGGCAATGTTGTCCTTGAAGCCTTCCAGGTCCTTGCCGTTGGAGAAGTACCAGTCCGCAACGCGCCCCGCGGTAGCCTGGGCCGCCGTCGAATTTCCACCGAAGAAGATTTCCGGGTGGGCGCGCCCGGGCACGTCAACGGGTGCGGGGTTCAAGGTGAAATCGGTGATGTTGTAGTACTTGCCGGACTGGCTGTACTCCTGCTCCGTCCACAGGCCGCGGAGGACCTTGATGAACTCCTCGGTGCGGACGTAGCGTTCGTCATGCTCCAGCCATTCCAGGCCGAAGTTGGTGAACTCGTTCTTGAGCCAGCCGGAGACGATGTTCACGGCGGCGCGGCCGTTGGAGATGTGATCGGCGGTGATGATGTACTTGGCCAGCACACCGGGGTGCCACATGCCCGGGTGGACTGCGGCGATGACCTTCAGCCGCTCGGTAGCGGCCAGCAGCGCCAGGCTGAAGGACGTGGCTTCGTGCTGCTTGTCCGCGCCGTAGGACGCGGCGTAGCGGGTCTGGGTCAGGGCGTACTCGAAACCTGACTCCTCGGCGATCCGGGCGAGCTTCTTGTTGTAGTCGAAGTCCCAGCCGGTCCGCTGTTCGATGGTGGAGACCACCAGTCCGCCGGAGACGTTCGGTACCCAGTACGCGAACTTCAGCGGCTCGGAAAGACGGG